>NZ_QAOZ01000001.1:0-436347 GCF_003050885.1 Rhodococcus sp. OK611 | reverse complement strand
GCCACCACCTTCTTCGACGACCCGGATGTGCTGGCGAAGGTCTCCCGCGGCCTGGGTGAGGCGATGGTCGGCATCAACGTCGACGATCTGCCGGTCGCGCACCGCCTCGCCGAGCGCGGCTGGTGATCGGCGGCGCTTGATCGCCTGAATTCTCGACGCGGCCCCGCATCCCTGATGCGGGGCCGCGTCGTTGCTAGCGTGAGCACCGGTCGAAAGGGGTACGCCATGTCGTCCATCGAAGAGATCCTGGAACTCGAACGGCTGGAGAAGGACATCTTCCGCGGCATCGTCGCGGACACGATGCTGACCCGTACGTTCGGCGGTCAGGTGGCGGGCCAGGCCCTGGTCTCCGCGGTCCGAACGGTCGACGAGCGGTACCGCGTGCACTCCCTGCACGGTTACTTCCTGCGGCCGGGAAACCCGACCATCCCCACCGTCTTCCTCGTCGACCGGATCCGGGACGGCCGATCGTTCTGCACCCGCCGGGTCACCGGGGTTCAGGACGGTCAGGCGATCTTCACCATGTCCGCCTCATTCCACTTGGGCGACATCGGGATCGAGCACGAGGACGAGATGCCCCCGGTCCCGAACCCGGAGGACCTGCCCGACACCTCGGAGATGATGAGCGAGGAACTGTCGTGGGAGTTCCGGGAGTGGGCCGACTGGGATCTGCGATTCGTGCCCGAGGACAAGGTGACTCGGCGCAGGGGCGTGCCCGCGCAGCAGCAGGTCTGGTTCCGGTACCGCCGCACGCTCCCCGAGGACCCCGTCTTCCATGTCTGCACCCTCGCCTACATGAGCGACATGACGTTGCTCGGTTCGGCGAAGGTGCCGCACCCCGACGAGGACATCCAGCAGGCCTCGCTCGACCACGCGCTGTGGTTCATGCGGCCCTTCCGTGCCGACGAGTGGCTGCTCTACGACCAGTCGTCACCGTCTGCGGGGTTCGGCCGGGCGCTGACCCAGGGCCGGATCTTCGATCGCAGCGGGAACCTGGTCGCGGCGGTGGTCCAGGAGGGGCTGACCCGGTTGCTGCGGGACTGATCGGCCGACCCGGAGCCGCACCCGGCAGACCACGGCGTCGGTATAGCGGCGCAGTGCCCGGTCCAGCTCGTCGCCGCGGTGGTTCGGCAGGATCCGCCGCCACCCGGATCCCGGCTCCACCTCGGCGATCACCACGACCACCCGGCGGTCCGCGAGCCTGTCCGTGATGTAGCGGGTCAAGGTCGGCGCGAGCCCGCCGTCGGCTCCGTCGAGCAGGATGAGCCTGACGCCGGGGTGCCAGGCCTCCCATGCCTTGGTGAAGGCGCGTGGCGATTCGCCGCTCGGGCACACCCGGACCGCGATGACATCGGTGCCAACGGACAGGCCCGCGCAGATCGCCTCCCGGCTCAGCTCGGAGACCTCGGCCACCGGAACGAGGACGACGGTGCCCTGTGCGGCCGGCGCGGCGGGCACCTCGCCGAGGTGCAGTCGGTCGCCGATGGCCGCGTAGGCCGCCCGCACCCGCTCCATCAGGAACACGATCAGGGGCAGTGCCACCACGATGAGCCAGGCGCCTTCGGTGAACTTCATCGCGGTCGTGACGAGCGCCGCGACGGCGGTCAGGGTGGCACCTAAGCCGTTGAGGCTGGCGCGCCACCGCCAGCCGGGCACCCGGGTCAGCAGCCAGTGCCGGACGAGTCCGGCCTGGGCGATGGTGAACCCGACGAACACGCCGATGGCGAACAGCGGCACCAGAGCGTTCATGCTGCCGCCCGAACCGATCAGCAGGGCGCCCGCGAACACGCCCAGTGCCAGCACGCCGTGCCGGTACACCTCACGAGCGGATCGCAGCGCGAACCGATGGGGCAGGCAGTTGTCGTCGGCGAGCAGGCGGGCCAGCGTCGGCAGGCCGCCGTAGGAGGTGTTCGCGGCCAGCGCGAGCAGGACAACGGTGGCGAATTGCACCACGTAGTAACCGATCCCGTGTCCGAGTGACGCCTCGGTCAGCTGTGAGAGCACGGTGGTCCCCTCGACCGGGTGCAGCGCGAACTTTCCGATGAGGACGGCGAGTCCGATCAGCATGCTGCCGAGCAGGATTCCGAGCGCGACCTCGGCGCGTTGTGCGTTCTTCACCCGCGGCTCACGGAAACTGGGCACCGCGTTCGCGATGGCCTCCACTCCGGTGAGGGCCGCGCATCCGCTGGAGAATGCCTTGAGCAGCAACAGGACCCCGACGGTGTGGACATCTGCGGCGACGGCGGTGCCCTCGGTGACGCTCAGCGGCTCCGAACGCAGCAGCCCGGCGATGATCACGGTGAAGATGCTGAGCACGAATACCGCGGTCGGGATCATGAATGCCCTGGCGCTGTCCGCGATCCCGCGCAGGTTCAGCGCCGTGATCCCGACCAGGATGGCCAGGCAGATCCAGACGGTGTGGGGGAGCAGGACCGGGAACGCGGAGGTGAGGGCGGCGACGCCCGCGGCGATGGAGACCGCGACGTTGAGGATGTAGTCGATCACCAGGGAGGCCGCGGCGACGAGCCCGGTGCGGCGCCCCAGCCGGGCTCGGGCGACGGCATACGCGCCGCCACCGTTCGGAAAGGCCGCGATGAGTTGGCGGTAGGACGCGACGAGCACCGCGAGCAGGGCGGCGATCGCGAGGGTGACGGGCAGCGTGAAGCCCAGCCCGGTGCCGCCCGCGACCGCGAGGACGAGAACGATCGCCTCGGGGCCATACGACACCGACGCCATGGCGTCGAGGGAGAGTCCGGCCAGGCCGGTGGAGACCGAGAGCTTGTGTCGATCGGTCTTTCGCTGGGGGCGTCCGGTGCGGGGTGCCCGTATGAGCAGTGCGGTGGTCACCGAGCGAGTGTGGTCCCGGATCGCGTGTGTACCAGCGGTCTTGACGTTTCCCTTATGCGGTCGATTGTCCTCTTGATGTGGTGTGGACGCTGCTCGGGGTCATGTCTGCACATTGCCCGTGCGGGTGAACGGCGCGGCGAGGGTGGGGCCGAGGTGCCTACGGTTGATCGTCAACGCGACCAGCGCCACGACGGCATAGACACCGCACAGCAGCATCCGCCCTTGGGTCGAGGTGATCGCGAACTGGACGATGAACAGGGCCAGCAGAGCCCAGGCGAACCAGCGGTGGAACCGCAGGGCGAGGATCAGCGCGACCCCCATCATCGTCTGGGTGGCGGTCAGCAGCATCTCCTCGACCTGGCGCGCGTCGAGCATCAGGGCGGGGCCGCCGCCACCGGCGAGGTGGGCCAGTGGCAGTGATCCCACCAGCAGGGTCCATTGATTGACCTTCGACGAGATCAGCATCGTGATCGCGGCCGTGCCCTTGCCGCGTGCGGCGAAGAGGGTCGCGATGATGAACTCGGGCGCCTCGGAGGCGAGTGGGGCGAGCCACTGTACGAGGAGGAACTGATCCACGCCGAGTTCGGTGCCCGCGTTGACGAGGCTGTTCGCGAAGGGTTCCGCGCAGGCGACGATGACCGCGGCCGCGACGACGAGCATCGCGATCACCGTCGTCCGGCGCGCCCGGTCCGGCAGTGCGCCGATCGCGGCGGCGGTACCGATCAGGTCGGGTTCCTCCACCTCGCCGCCGGACAGTCGGTAGAGGTAGAAGCCGAACCAGGCGAGCAGGGCGACACCGAATACGAGGTGGATCTGACCCGTCGCCGGGATGACGAACGCCGCGACGCCCGCGACGAGGAGGAACCCGAGCTCCACGCGATTGCCGGACTCGAGGGCCAGCGCCGAGACCGGTTTGCCGGTGAGCTTCTTCGCGACCGTGATCGAGACCAGCACCACCAGGGGCCAGCCGATGCCCATCAGCAGCCTGTTCGAGCCGGTCATGTTGGCCGCCGCGTACTGCGCGTAGGTGGGGTCGTGTCCGGCGGTGTAGGCGTAGTAGAGGTCGACCGCGTATTCGGGGAGTACCGCGATCAGGGCGAGGACGGCGATCGCCAGGCCGCCGGAGACGTCGACCTGTGCGGCCTCGGCTGCCCAGGCGAGCAGGAAACTCGCCGCCACCACCGCGGCCCCGTAGACCAGCAGCGCGACCAGAGGATTCGGGTGCATGCCAGAGAGTCGGAGAACGAGCGCGGGAAGAATGAACACCGTAGTAATTCCCAGTGATCGCGGCAACGTGCTGCGGTAGGTTGGAATGCCGGGTGTGTCTATTACTGCCGAATTCGATGAAATGGGTATCAGGCCTTCGGGTCAACGGCCGCAGACTCGCCTGATCCGGACGGGGAGAGTCTTCGGCCAACGGTGGTGTTGGTCCGAAGGTCTCGCTCGCCGAACAGCTTTCACGTGCACTGTCCGGTGGATGACCGGGCGCCCTGTGGCGCCAGCATGTCGACCATCCGCCTCTGCCCGACCGCGTCGAGATATCCAGAGTGAACTACTCCCCTTCTTTTCGAATGCTAGCGGGGTTCTTTCGGGAAGCAAATTCGTGGTATTGCCTGATTTCGGTATTCGGTAACGCATTCCGATTTAGTTTGGCCGCCCGTAATGGAGTGGATGTGCCCGCGGGGTTCACCTGTTGTGTCGGCCGGACCGGCCTTCGGCCGACGCAGTCACCCATGAGATCCAGAAGATCTCGGATGGCGATGTCGAGAACCGGTGACTTGCTTCGTCCCTGTGGTGAGTGCGACCACAATGGGGCGCACCAGAACCGAGGAGAAACTCGATGGCCAAGTACTTGCTTCTCAAGCACTACCGCGGCGCCCCGGCTGCGGTCAACGACGTACCCATGGACAAGTGGACGCCGGAGGAGATCTCGGCCCACATGCAGTACATGCAGGATTTCGCGGACCGGCTCGAGGGGACCGGGGAGTACGTCGACAGTCAGGCGCTCGCCCCTGGGGGAACTTTCGTCCGGTACGACGGCGAGGGGCGCCCGCCGGTCACCGACGGACCGTTCGCCGAGACCAAGGACCTGATCGCCGGTTGGATGGTGATCGACGTCGACAGCTACGAGCGCGCCCTCGAGTTGGCCGGGGAACTGTCGGCCGCGCCAGGGGCGGACGGCAAGCCGATCCACGAGTGGCTGGAGTTGCGCCCGTTCTACTCCGTGCCGCCCACCATCACGGAGTGACCTCTCCGGTGGATGAGGTCCTGATCCGTAGCCTCACACCGCACGTGCTCGGGATCCTCGTCCGCCGCGGTGCAGATTTCGCGGCGGCCGAGGATGCCGTGCAGGACGCGCTGGTCGAGGCGGTCCGCGTCTGGCCGGCCGACCCGCCGCGGGATCCGAAGGGTTGGCTGGTCACGGTTGCCTGGCGCAAGTTCCTCGACGTGACGAAGGCGAACGTGGCCCGGCGCAGGCGTGAGGACCTCATGGATGATCAACCGCCACCCGATCCTGCGCCCGCGGTCGACGACACGCTCCAGCTCTATTTCCTGTGCGCCCACCCGTCGCTGACGCCGTCGTCCGCGGTCGCGCTCACGCTGCGCGCCGTCGGCGGGCTGACCACCCGCCAGATCGCCCAGGCCTACCTGGTGCCCGAGGCGACCATGGCGCAGCGCATCAGTCGGGCCAAGCGCACCGTCTCCGGCGTGCGGTTCGACCGGCCCGGCGATGTCGCCACCGTGCTGCGCGTCCTCTACCTGGTCTTCAACGAGGGCTACTCCGGCGACGTCGACCTCGCCGCTGAGGCCATCCGGCTCACCCGGCAACTCGCGGCCGCCATCGACCACCCCGAAGTGGCCGGGCTGCTCGCCCTGATGCTGCTCCACCATGCCCGGCGCGCGGCCCGGACCGAGGCCGACGGCAGCCTGGTATCGCTCGCCGAGCAGGACCGGGGCCGGTGGGACACCGAGTCGATCGCCGAGGGCGTCGAGATCCTGCAGGCGGCCCTCGCCCGCGACCGGCTCGGCGAGTTCCAGGCCCAGGCCGCCATCGCGGCACTGCACGCCGACGCCCTCACCGCCGAGGAGACCGATTGGGTGCAGATCGTCGAGTGGTACGACGAGCTCGAGCGCCTGACCGACAGCCCGGTCGTCCGGCTCAACCGCGCGGTGGCCGTCGGTGAGGCCGACGGACCGCGCGCCGGCCTGGCGGCGCTTGCGGCGCTGGACGACTCGCTGCCCCGCCACGCGGCGGTGGCGGCGTACCTCCACGAGCGGGACGGCGACCTGGCTACGGCGGCACGGCTGTACGTGGAGGCGGCACTGAAGGCGCCCAACCTCGCCGAGCGCGAGCACCTGACGCGCCAGGCCGCCCGGCTCAACGCCGGTCGTGGGTAACGTCGGCGGCCATCGCCCATTGGCCGACGACCAAGGTTCCAAACAAGATGGAGCCGAGGGTGCCAATAGCGGTGAGAGAACGCGGTCGTGACCGCCAAGAACGAGAGGAAGCTGTCGAAGAACTCTAACGATCGAGCGGTGCTTCGAGCGCGACGTGGGGTTCCCAGCGATAGCACCACGTGGATAGCGGTTGGCCAGATTCGCTGAGCTCGGGGCCCACCCTGGCATAGACCTCGTTCGCGGAGGTGGTGATGGCCGGCGGCAGGGGGATCGAAACGTCCTTGGAGTCGCCATGTTGCGGTCCGCCGTAGAGCCATACCGTGACGACAGTTCGAGCGGAACGTGACTGATCACTCACAGGCTTGATTGTATTGGTAGTCCTGAATCTGCTTGTCGGTGGTCACGCGTAGACTCGTACACATGTTCGATACCGGGGGGTTTCGGGGTGGCGCCGCAGGTGAGGGCGCCCGCGGCGGCGAGCGCCCGGTGGAATTCGAAGACGGCACGGCGGCGTTGTCGGCGTTGCGGGAGTACGGGCGGGCGGAGAACATCGCCGCCGCGCACAAGGTGTTGACGGCGGCAGCGTTTGCGCGGCGGCAGTTCGCGCACGAGGTTGATCTGTTCGGGGAGGAGTTCGCCTATCGGGCGGGGCGGTCGGCGGAGATGGAGACTTCTCTGGCGTTGGGGGTGAGTGCGTTCACGGCGGAACGGTATGTGGCGGTGGGCAATGCGTTGGATCTGCGGTTGCCGTTGATTCGGGCGGCGTTCGTGTCGGGTCGGGTCGACTTTCCGCGGGTGTTCGCGATCGTCGACGCGACCGCGGAGATCTCCGATGCCACCCTCGAACGGATGGAGGGCCACCTCGCGGACGCGGCCCTGTATCTGACGCCGCGGAAATTGACGGCGGAGGTGATGCGGGAGTTGATCCGCATCAACCCCGCCGAGGCCGAGGAACTCCGCAGGCGGCGGGAGCGTCATTCGCGGCGGGTGTCGGTGACCGCGGACCTGCACGGTATGGCCCAGGTGTATGCCACCCTCACTGCGGCCGAGGGCCGCACTCTCGATTCGCTGATTTGTGAGATGGCGGGCACGGTCTGTCGGCAGGACCCGCGGACGGTCGACAATCTGCGCACGGATGCGTTCATGGCGTTGGTGCACGGCGAGAGCTATCTGCACTGCCTGTGTGGGCGCGATGACTGTCCGACCGCGCATTTGCCGCGCACCGAGCGGCCGAAACCCGAGGTGCATATCCATATCGATCTGGAGAGTCTGCTGCGGTTGGCGGATCATCCCGGGCATGTGGAGGGTCACGGGCCTATCGATCCGGAGTTGGCGAGGTTGCTCGCCGGGGATGCGACGTGGCAGGCGGTGATCACCGACGCCAGACGAATCCAGGCCGAGCGAAGTGCCGCTGGCGGCGATGAGGGTGAGAGGGACGGCGACGTCGAGTCGACTGAGCCGGAGAGCGACGAGCCGCCACGCCCACCACGGGCAGACGGTGAACCGCCCGACCGCGAGACCGACAAGCCGCCACGAGAAACGAAGCACGGCAACGGGTCAGGGGACGCCTCTGTCCCCATCCGCTACCGGCTCCGACGCAGAGCCGCCGGACAACTGCCCCCACCCTCAACCGTCCGCCCGATGCCGGACACCGAGTCACGAGAGCCGCGGATCACCGACATCCTCGACGCGATCGCGGCGAACCCCGCCCTGCTCGACGGCCAGTACCCGGACGGGCACGGCGGATACGACCACCCACCTTGCGGTGCCTTGACGTACCGGCCCAGCAACACCGTCCGCACCGCTGTCTTCGACAAGTACGACACCTGCACCTTCCCCGGCTGCACCGTCAAAGCCCGGGACTGTCAGTTCGACCACATCGTCGAGTTCGACCCCGACAATCCCCACGCCGGCGGCTGGACCGTGGAGAGCAACGGCGAACCCGCCTGCATCTGGCACCACCAGGCCAAGACCGACCGACTCTTCCGCGTCGTCCGCCTCGACGGCGACGTCATCGTCTGGATCGGCCAACACGGCGCAATCGGGGTCACCCTGCCACTCCCGGTCGAACAACGACCCAGCGCCCGCACCAAGAAGCCCGCACCCCGACGGGCCGCAACGCCGCCGAGCCCGGCACCACCGCCGCCCGAACCACCCGACCTCGGCATCTACGAACCGACCTGGTGGGAAACCCACATGCACCCCACCGACCTACCCCCGACGCTCCCGGAACTCGCCACCATCACCGACCCCCGCCACCTCGCCCGATGCGCACAACTCCGCACCCACCACGCCGAACACCTCGCGATCCTGGGCGAACGCCACCGCCACCAGCCCCCACCGTTCTGACCATCCGTATCCTCGATCTGTGCAGACGAGACGAATTCTGGAACTGACCCTCGGTGGGGCGGCACTGATCGCGGTCGTCGCGGCCGTGGTGGTGTCGATCGGATCGACACCCGAGACCGCGCAGGCTGACAGCGTGGACGACACGCTCACCGTCACCGGGAACGTCTCGTACCGCGAGCGGATCGCCTTCCCCGAGAACGCCGTCGTGACCGTTCGCCTCGAGGACATCTCGCTGGCAGATGCGTCGGCGACCCTGCTCGCCGAGCAGCGCATCGAGGGCGCCACCGGCGTGCCGGTGCCGTTCGAGCTCGCCGCCTACCGCGACGCCATCGATCCAAGGGCGCGACTCGCCGTCCGCGCGCAGATCGAGGTCGACGGCGCCCTGCGCTGGACCACCGACACCGTTCACCCGATCCCGGTCGAGGGTGATGTCCCGGCACAGGAGCTCATCCTCGTGGCGGTCCCGCAGTGAGCGTCGACATGATCGAACGGACATCGGCCACCATGACACCCACCATCGGCGTGCTGGCGCTGCAGGGAGATGTGCGCGAACACCTTGCGGCGCTGGAGGCCTCGGGAGCCCGCGGCATCGGCGTGCGCCGGGTCTCGGAGCTCGAAGCGGTGGACGGCCTCGTCATCCCGGGCGGGGAGTCCACCACCATGAGCCGTCTGCTCACGGTGTTCGAACTGCTCGAACCGTTGCGCGCCCGGTTGCGTGACGGCATGCCGGCATACGGCTCATGCGCGGGCATGATCCTGCTGGCGGGCGAGGTGCTCGACACCCGCCCGGATGCCCAGTGCCTGAGCGGAATCGACATCACCGTGCGGCGCAACGCCTTCGGTCGTCAGGTCGACTCCTTCGAGGAGGACCTCGACTTCGCCGGTATCGAAGGCGCCCCGATGCGGGCGGTCTTCATCCGGGCGCCCTGGGTGGAGCGAGTCGGCCCGGGCGTCGAGGTGCTGGCCACGGTCCCCGAGGGCCCGGCCGCCGGACGGGTCGTCGCGGTCCGCGAGGGCAACGTTCTCGCGACGTCATTTCACCCCGAGGTGACCGGCGACAGGCGCGTCCATCAGCTGTTTGTCGACATGGTGCGGGAAGTCGCGGTGGCCCGCGCGTAAACTGGCGCTACTGTGTGCTCCCCGCTGCAGCGTGCTCCGCTGTCGCGTGCGCATCTACGAACGGGAAGAGGGAACTACGCATGAGCGGCCACTCCAAATGGGCCACCACCAAGCACAAGAAGGCTGCGATCGACGCCAAGCGCGGCAAATCCTTCGCGAAGCTGATCAAGAACATCGAGGTGGCGGCGCGGACCGGTGGTGGTGACCCAGCGGGTAACCCGACCCTGTACGACGCCATCCAGAAGGCGAAGAAGACGTCCGTCCCGAACGACAACATCGAGCGCGCCCGCAAGCGCGGCGCGGGGGAAGAGGCGGGCGGCGCCGACTGGCAGACCATCATGTACGAGGGCTACGGCCCCAACGGTGTGGCGCTGCTCGTCGAGTGTCTGACCGACAACCGGAACCGCGCGGCGGGCGAGGTTCGTACCGCGATGACGCGCAACGGCGGAAACCTCGCCGATCCGGGTTCGGTGGCCTACCTGTTCACCCGCAAGGGCGTCGTGGTGCTCGAGAAGAACGGCCGCTCCGAGGACGAGATCCTCGAGGTGGTCCTCGAGGCCGGAGCCGAGGAGATCAACGACCTCGGCGACACCTTCGAGATCGTGTCCGAGGCGGGCGACCTGATCGGAGTGCGGACCGCACTGGTGGACGCCGGCATCGACTACGAGTCGGCCGACCCCGACTTCCGCGCCTCCGTCGAGGTTCCGGTCGACGTGGACGGCGCTCGCAAGGTGTTCAAGCTCGTCGACGCGCTCGAGGAGTCCGACGACGTGCAGAACGTGTACACGAACGTCGACCTGTCCGACGAGGTGCTCGCGCAGCTCGAGGACTGACCCCCGCATCGATCATCGGGCCGGACCACTGCGGTCCGGCCCGATGTTTGTCTTCGACCGCGTGTTGGTCGGCCAGCGTGTCGGCAGATCCACCTATACTCTCGAACAGCTGTTCGTAGTGGTGAGAGGTGATCGCGTGCGCGTGTTCGGGGTGGATCCAGGACTGACCCGATGCGGGTTCGGGGTGGTCGACTCGGGTCGCGGCCGCACGGTGGCCCCGGTGGCCGTCGACGTCATCCGGACGCCGCCGGAGATGGACCTGTCGCAGCGGTTGCTGCGGATCTCGAACGCGGCCGAGGAATGGCTGGACCTCTACCAGCCCACCGTCGTGGCCGTCGAGCGTGTCTTCTCGCAGAACAACGTGCGCACCGCGATGGGCACGGCCCAGGCCGGTGGCGTCGTCGCGCTCGCCGCGGCCCGGCGCGGGATCGACGTCTGCTTCCACACCCCGAGTCAGGTGAAATCGGCGGTCGCGGGCAACGGTGCCGCGGACAAGAAGCAGGTCACCGCGATGGTGACGAAGATCCTCGGGCTGGCAGTCGCACCGAAGCCCGCCGACGCCGCCGACGCGCTCGCGCTGGCGATCTGTCATTGCTGGCGGGCCCCGATGCTGTCGCGGATGGCGCAGGCGGAGCAGGCCGCCGCCGAACAGAAGCGGCGCTACGAGACCAGACTCGCGGAACTGAACAAGACCCGGCTCAAGAAGGCAGGTACCCCATGATCGCGTCCATTCGCGGCGAGGTGCTCGAGATCGCGCTCGATCACGTGGTGCTCGAGGCGGCGGGGGTCGGTTACCGGCTCAACGCCACCCCGGCCACGCTCGGCACCCTCCAGCGCGGAACCGAGGTCAGGCTCGTCACCGCGATGATCGTCCGCGAGGACTCGATGACCCTGTACGGGTTCCACGACATCGAATCGCGGGATCTGTTCGGCCTGTTGCAGACGGTGTCCGGGGTCGGCCCGCGGCTGGCGATGGCGACGCTGGCCGTCCTCGAGCCGGAGGCACTGCGCAAGGCGCTCGCCGAGGGCAACGTCACCGCGCTGACCCGGGTGCCCGGCATCGGCAAGCGTGGCGCCGAGCGGATGGTCGTCGAGCTCCGGGACAAGGTGGAGGCGGTCGCCGTCACGTCCGATCCCGGCGCGCCCGCGGTGGTGCCGGGTCTGGTCCGCGAGCAGATCGTCGAGGCCCTGGTCGGCCTCGGTTTCCCGGCGAAGTCCGCCGAGCAGGCGACCGACACCGTGCTGGCCGCGGACCCGGACGCGAGCACGTCCACCGCCCTGCGCTCGGCGCTGTCCCTGCTGGGTAAGACCCGGTGACCGAGGACATGGAGGACCCGGCCGGGCTGGAATCGTCGGTCACCGCGAACTTCGTCGCCGCCGACAGCGAGATCGAGGCCAGTCTCCGGCCGACCAGCCTGACCGACTTCATCGGTCAGCCGCGGGTGCGTGAGCAGCTCCAGCTCGTGCTGACCGGCGCCAAGCTGCGCGGCGGCACCCCCGACCACATCCTGATGTCGGGGCCTCCCGGTCTCGGCAAGACCAGCATGGCGATGATCATCGCCTCGGAACTGGGCACCTCGCTTCGGCTCACCTCCGGTCCGGCGCTCGAGCGAGCAGGCGACCTCGCCGCCATGCTGAGCAACCTCGTCGAGGGCGACGTGCTGTTCATCGACGAGATCCACCGGATCGCGCGGCCGGCCGAGGAGATGCTCTACCTGGCGATGGAGGACTTCCGGGTCGACGTCGTCGTCGGCAAGGGGCCGGGTGCGACCTCGATCCCGCTGGAGGTCGCGCCGTTCACCCTGGTCGGCGCCACCACCCGCTCCGGCGCACTGACCGGGCCGCTGCGCGACCGGTTCGGTTTCACCGCGCACATGGACTTCTACGATCCGCCGGAGTTGCAGCGGATCCTGCTGCGGTCAGCGGGCATCCTCGGCGTCGAGCTGGGGGAGGAGGCCAGCGCCGAGATCGCGGGTCGCTCCCGTGGCACGCCGCGCATCGCGAACCGGCTGCTGCGCCGGGTGCGGGACTACGCCGACGTGCGGGCCGACGGCGTGATCACCCGCGACATCGCCAGGGCGGCGCTCGCCGTGTACGACGTCGACCAGCTCGGCCTGGACCGTCTCGACCGGTCGGTACTCAGCGCGCTGGTGCGCAGCTTCGGCGGTGGACCCGTCGGCGTGTCGACCCTCGCGGTCGCGGTCGGGGAGGAACCGGGCACCGTGGAGGAGGTCTGCGAGCCGTTTCTCGTGCGTGCGGGGATGATCGCCCGGACGCCGCGGGGTCGGGTGGCGACCGCCGCGGCATGGGAACAGCTCGGTCTGACGCCGCCGCCGGAGGCCGCGGCGGGCGGCATCGACGTGCGGGTCAACGAACCGCCGCAAGGTCTGTTTGACTAGTGGCACACTGGAGTACTGCGCCGGTCTGTTCCGGATTGTGCGCGTCGACGACCCTCGAGGACTGAACTCAACGATGGAACTGCTGTTTCCGCTCCTGATTCTCGCCCTGCTCGTGCCCATGTTCCTGGGCATCCGCCGCCAGAAGAAGGAGATGGCGAAGACTGCGGAACTGCAGGACTCGCTCAACGTCGGCGACCGCGTGCTCACCACCTCCGGGCTGCATGCGACCGTGGTCGAGCTCGGTGAGGGCACCGTCGACCTCGAGGTCGCGCCCGGAATCGTCACCACCTGGTCGCGGATGGTGATCCGTGAACTCCTCGTCGAGGACGACGAGGAGTTCGAGGAGGAGGACATCGACGAGATCCTCGATGAGACCCCCGCCGATGAGACCCCCGCCGTCGAGAAGGCCCCCGTCGAGGAGACTCCCGAGGAGACCAAGCGTCGCCTGGACACCGAATGAGTTGAGTTCCGGACCGCTGCCGAGTGATCCTGCTCGGCAGCGCTCGCGTGTAGGGCCTCGAACCCGACCATCGCACGACACACGTACTAGGAGAACTACGGATCGTGGCACCTTCGACTGGAGCCGTACGACCAGCACGCTCGCTCGTGATCTTCGGGCTGATCGTCGCTGCGCTGTACGCGCTCGTCTTCTTCACAGGGGACAAGTCCCCGACGCCGAAGCTCGGCATCGACCTGCAGGGCGGCACCCGTGTCACCCTCACCGCGCGCACCCCGGACGGCAGTAAGCCCAGCCAGGACAGCCTGCGCCGCGCACAGGAGATCATCGAGACCCGAGTCAACGGGCTCGGCGTCTCCGGCTCCGAGGTGGTCATCGACGGCGACAACCTGGTGATCACGGTCCCCGGCGACGACAGCTCGCAGGCCCGCACGCTGGGCCAGACGGCGCGGCTGTACATCCGCCCCGTGCAGAGTTCGGCCGTCTCCTCGAACGCGCAGGCGCAGGCCCCGAAGGCCGAGACCCCGGCCCCGGCACCCGCGCCGCAGAACCGGCCCTTCCCGGCACAGGAGCCGGGCACCCCGGCTCCTGCGACCGAGACCCCGGCACCCCCCGCGGATCAGGGCGCGGCGTCGGCCGACGATCAGGCGGCCGCGGAGATCGCCGAGGCGAAGAAGACCAGGCAGAGCACGGACCCGGCGGTACAGCAGCAGGCGATGGCGACGCTCGACTGCAACGCCAGCGACCCCCTGCAGGGCAACGACGATCCGGCGCTTCCGCTGGTGGCCTGCTCGACGGACGGCACCACGGTCTACCTCCTCGGACCGAGCATCATCGACGGCCAGGAGATCGCGGACGCGACCTCCGCCTTCAACTCGCAGCAGTCCCGCAACGAGGTGTCGCTGACGTTCAAGTCGAGCGGAAGCACCACATGGGCGCAGTTCACCGCCGCCAACATCGGCAAGCAGGCCGCGTTCACGCTCGACTCCAAGGTCGTCAGCGCGCCGGTCGTCCAGGGCGCCACGCCCGCGGGCAGCGCCACCTCCATCACCGGCGACTTCACGTCGGCGTCGGCGAAGGAACTCGCGAACACGCTGAAGTACGGCTCGCTGCCGCTCTCCTTCTCGGCCTCCGAGGCCGAGACCGTCTCCGCGACCCTCGGTCTCGCCTCCCTCCAGGCTGGCCTCATCGCGGGCGCGATCGGCCTCGCGCTGGTGCTGCTCTACTGCCTCATCTACTACCGGATGCTGGGCGTGCTCACCGCACTCTCGCTCGTGCTGTCCGGAGTGATGGTCTACGCGATCATGGTGCTGCTCGGCCGGTACATCGGCTTCACCCTCGACCTCGCAGGCATCGCCGGTCTGATCATCGGCATCGGCATGACGGCCGACTCGTTCGTCGTGTACTTCGAACGCATCAAGGACGAGATCAGGGAGGGCCGCAGCTTCCGCTCGGCGGTGCCGCGCGGTTGGGCACGGGCTCGCCGGACCATCCTGTCCGGAAACGCGGTGAGCTTCATCGCGGCCGCCGTGCTGTACGTCCTCGCGGTCGGCCAGGTGCGCGGCTTCGCGTTCACCCTCGGCCTGACCACCATCCTCGACGTCGTCGTCGTGTTCCTGGTGACCCATCCGCTGGTCCACCTGGCATCGAAGTCGGACTTCTGGTCGAAGCCGAGCATCAACGGTCTCGGAGCGGTGCAGCAGGTCGCCCGTGAACGCAAGACCGCCGCGTCCGCGCGCACCAGCGTCGGCGCGCAGGCGAAGGAGGCCTGACTGTGACCACATCTGAAGATCTGTCGTTGTCCGATTCCTCGGCCGACCAGGCGAAACTGCCCAGGCACAGCCTGCTCTCGCGGCTCTACACCGGCACCGGCGCTTTCGAGGTCGTCGGCAGGCGCAAGTTCTACTACGGCCTGGTCGGCGTCATCCTGCTGATCTCGATCGCGAGCATCCTGATTCGTGGGTTCACCCTCGGCATCGACTTCGAGGGCGGCACCCGGATCCAGTTCCCGGCAGGCGACAATGTCACGACCGAACAGGTCGAGCAGGTCTACACCGAGAGCATGGGCGAGGCTCCGGTCTCCGTTCAGACCGTCGGTTCCGGCGCCAGCGCCACCATCCAGATCCGTTCGGAGGCGCTCGACGCTCGTGAGGTCGTCGTCGTGCAGGACGCGTTGTACGACGCCTTCCAGCCGGAGGACAAGGACGGCAACCCCAGCAAGAACGCGATCAGCGTCGCCGACGTGAGCGAGACCTGGGGCAGCCAGATCACCCAGAAGGCGCTCATCGCGCTCGTGGTGTTCCTGGTCATCGTGAGCATCTACATCGGCATCCGATTCGAACGCGACATGGCGATCGCCGCCATCGTGGCGCTCTTCTTCGACATGATCGTCACGGCGGGCGTCTACGCGCTGGTCGGTCTCGAGGTCACGCCTGCCACGGTGATCGGTTTGCTCACCATTCTGGGCTTCTCGCTCTACGACACCGTGGTGGTGTTCGACAAGGTGGAGGAGAACACCCGCGGGGTGTTGCACCTGACAAGGCGGACCTATGGCGAACAGGCCAATCTGGCCGTCAACCAGACGTTGATGCGCTCGATCAACACCACCGTGATCAGCATTTTGCCGGTGATCGGACTGCTCGTCGTCGCGGTCGGGTTGCTCGGCGTCGGCACCCTCAAGGACCTCGCGGTGGTCCAGTTGGTCGGCATCATCGTCGGCGCGTTCTCCTCGATCTTCTTCGCGACGCCGCTGCTGGTCTCGATCAAGGAGCGTTGGGGTCCCGTGGCGGCGCACACCAAGAAGGTGCTCGCCCGCCGCGAGACCCGCTCGGAGAGCGCGTCCGCGCCTGCCGCGGCCGCGGAGGCCTCCGCCGTCGCGTCCCGTGTCGCCGCGGCGAGCCCGCGGCCCGGCGCACGACCGACGGGGAAGCGCGACAAGAAGAGGCGTTGACATGGGTACCGGCGCACGACGGGCCGGCACGGCCCGCGGTTTGAGGGTCGGCGCCGCCGGCGCGATCGCGATGATCGCGGTGGCGGCCGCAGGCTGCTCGGCCGCCGAGGATCAGGTCCAGTCCATCGGGTACGCCGTCGACAACGTGTTGACCACCTACAACGCGAACACGGTCGACGGCGCGGCATCGGGTGCGCGGCAAGCGTTCTCGCGGGTGCTCACCGGCCTGAGCTACATCGGGCCGGAGGGCAGCGCGCTGTCCGACGGCGACGTCGGCACCGCGGCCACCGTTCCGGGTGACGCACTCACCGTCGCGGTCAAGCTGAACCCGCAGGCCGTGTACTCGGACGGCGTGCCGACGGCCTGCGACGATCTGGTGCTGGCGTGGGCGGCAGGCAGCGGTCGCTTCCCGATGTTCCGGGCGGCGGACACCGCCGGCTACACGGACGTCGATCGGGTCGACTGCCAATCCGGGTCCAAGGATGCGACCGTCGTGTTCCGGCCCGGCCGGGCGTTCGCCGACTGGCGGGCGCTCTTCGGCGCCACCGCGCTGATGCCTGCGCACGTGGCGGCCAGGGCGGCGGGGGTCCCGGACCTCGTTGGCGCCGTCGCCTCGAACGACGTGCCCGCGCTCGAGCGGGTCGCCGAGTTCTGGAACAATGGCTGGAAGCTGGTCCCGGACCAGCTCGATCTCACCCTGTTCCCGTCCTCGGGGCCGTACCGGGTCGAGTCCTTCACGACGGACGGCGGACTGGTGTTGGTCGCCAACGAGCGGTGGTGGGGCAACAAGCCGGCCACCTCGCAGATCGTGGTGTGGCCGAAGGGAACCGATCTCGAGTCCAAGACCGCGTCCGGTGAGGTCGATGTGATCGACGCGGGTGCGGGGTCGATGCCGGGGCTGTCCCCGGGTAACGGGTTCTCCTCGGTGACCGCGCCGTCCCGCAGCAGCGAGCAGCTGGTGCTCGCGACGTCGGGGGTGTTCGCATCCGCCGATGCGCGCCGGGCGCTCGCTCTGTGCGTGCCGCGCCAGCAGCTCTTCGATCGGCTCGGGCATCCGGACTTCGACAAGCCGTCGGGCCTCGGATCCGGCGTGCTGAGTTCGCGGATCGTGCAGCCGGACATGTTGATCTACCCCTCGGTCGCAGCGACCGAGGGCGGCCGGTATCTGCACCCCGACGTGCCCGCCGCCGTCGCCGCGAGGACCGCCTCGGGGCAGGGCCCGATCACCGTCAGGATCGGCTATCTGGCCCCGGACACCCGGCGCGCCGACACCGTCAAGGCGATCGCCGAGGCATGCGCCCCCGCCGACATCACCGTCGAGGACGCCGGCTCGCCGGAGTTCACCCCGACGGCGCTGGGTGCGGGCGGACTGGACGCCATCCTCGGTGGCACCGCCTCCGCGCAGGGCGCCGCGGGCACCGACTCGGAGGTGCCGCCGGTGTACTCGCTGGTCGGGGGCAACGGCACCAACTTCGGCGGCTACCGCAACGGCCGCATCACCGCGATCGCGGAGCAGCTGGCCGTGGACACGGCGGAGGGCAGCAGGCTCAACCTGTCGACGGAGGCCGAGAACATCCTGTGGAACGATCTGCCGTCGATCCCGCTGTTCAACGAGCCGAGGACCACGGTGTTCGCGGACGGCCTGCACGCCGCGGTGCCGAACCCGACGGTCTCCGGTGTGGGATGGAACATGGACAGGTGGATACTTCTCCGGTGACTGCATTGACGAAGGCGTCCGAGGACGTGGCCCGACTGACCCGCTGGGCCGATGACTTCCCGGAGCCGGGCGTGACCTTCGCCGACCTGACCCCGGTGTTCGCCGACGCCAAGGCCTTTCGCGATGTCATCGACGCACTGGTCGACGTCGGCGACGGCGCCGACCTGGTGGCGGGCATCGATGCCAGGGGATTCCTCCTCGGTGCCGGTGTGGCCCTCGCGCTCGATGCGGGCGTGCTCGCGGTCCGCAAGGCGGGGAAGCTGCCGCCGCCCGTGCTCACCCGGGAGTACCAGCTCGAGTACGGCACCGCGTCCCTGGAGATCCCGGCCGACGGGATCGAGCTCGCCGGCCGCCGGGTGCTGGTGATCGACGACGTGCTGGCCACCGGTGGCACCCTTGCCGCGTCGGCGGAGCTGCTGACCGCGGCGGGCGCCGAGGTGATCGGGATCGCGGTTGTGCTCGAGATCGAGGCGCTCGGCGGGCGCTCGCGGCTCGCGGGCCACCCGGTCACGTCGCTGCTTCGGGTCTGAGGACTAAAGTTTCCGTTGAGGCGACCGACAGCACGGGAGGTGACGCAATGACCCAGAACCTCGACCGGTCGCAGTCCGAGACCGGGACCCCGGCTGCGCCGCAGGAGGGGGTGGCGCCCGCGGTGCCCACCTCGGCGTCGCGGCGGGTGCGGGCCCGGCTGGCGCGCCGGATGACCGGGCAGCGCAACGCCACGATCAAGCCGGTGCTCGAGCCGCTGGTCAGCGTGCACAAGGAGCTGTACCCCAAGGCGAACCTGGCACCGCTGCAGCGCGCCTATGACGTCGCGGAGGAGCGTCACTCCAGCCAGAAGCGCAAGTCCGGTGATCCCTACATCACGCATCCGCTGGCGGTGGCGAACATCCTCGCCGAGCTCGGCATGGACACCACGACCCTGGTCGCGGCGCTGCTGCACGACACGGTGGAGGACACCGGCTACTCGCTCGAGCAGCTCACCGAGGAGTTCGGTGACGAGGTCGCACATCTTGTCGACGGCGTCACCAAGCTCGACAAGGTGGTGCTCGGCAGCGCCGCGGAGGGCGAGACCATCCGCAAGATGATCATCGCGATGGCCCGCGACCCGCGGGTGCTGGTGATCAAGGTCGCCGACCGGTTGCACAACATGCGCACCATGCGCTTCCTGCCTCCCGAGAAGCAGGCGCGCAAGGCCAAGGAGACCCTGGAAGTCATTGCGCCGCTTGCGCATCGACTCGGTATGGCCACGGTCAAGTGGGAACTCGAGGACCTCTCGTTCGCGATCTTGCACCCGAAGAAGTACGAGGAGATCGTGCGCCTCGTCGCGGACCGGGCGCCGTCGCGCGACACCTACCTGGCGAAGGTGCGGGCGGAGATCAACGCCACCCTCGCCGCGTCCCGGATCAACGCGGTCGTCGAGGGCAGGCCCAAGCACTACTGGTCGATCTACCAGAAGATGATCGTCAAGGGTCGCGACTTCGACGACATCCACGACCTGGTCGGCGTGCGGATCCTGTGCGACGAGATCCGGGACTGCTACGCCGCCGTCGGCGTCGTGCACTCGCTCTGGCAGCCGATGGCGGGCCGGTTCAAGGACTACATCGCGCAGCCCCGCTACGGGGTGTACCAGTCGCTGCACACGACGGTGGTGGGCCCGGAGGGCAAGCCGCTGGAGGTGCAGATCCGCACCAGGGACATGCACCGCACCGCGGAGTTCGGCATCGCCGCGCACTGGCGCTACAAGGAGACCAAGGGCAGGCACTCCGGTGACGCCGCCGAGGTCGACGACATGGCGTGGATGCGGCAGCTGCTCGACTGGCAGCGCGAGGCCGCGGATCCGGGGGAGTTCCTCGAATCGCTGCGCTACGACCTGGCGGTCAAGGAGATCTTCGTCTTCACCCCAAAGGGCGACGTCGTGACGCTGCCCGCCGGTTCGACACCGGTGGACTTCGCGTATGCGGTGCACACCGAGGTCGGGCACCGGTGCATCGGTGCCCGGGTGAACGGCAGGCTCGTCGCGCTCGAGCGCACGCTCGAGAACGGTGAGGTCGTGGAGGTGTTCACCTCCAAGGCCGCGAACGCCGGTCCGAGCCGCGACTGGCAGGGCTTCGTCGTCTCGCCCCGCGCGAAGACGAAGATCCGCCAGTGGTTCGCCAAAGAGCGCCGCGAGGAGGCCCTCGAGGCGGGTAAGGACGCGATCGCCAAGGAGGTCCGCCGCGGTGGGCTGCCCCTGCAGCGCCTGCTCAGCTCCGAGTCGATGTCGGCCATCGCGCACGAGCTGCGCTACGTCGACGTGTCCGCGCTGTACACGGCCGTCGGCGAGCACAATGTGTCGGCTCAGCACGTGGTGCAGCGGTTGGTCGCGAATCTCGGCGGCGTGGAATCCGCCGAGGAGGAGCTGGCCGAGCGGTCGACCCCGTCGACCATCCCGATGCGTCAGCGCCGCACCACCGACGCCGGTGTGCTGGTACCGGGCGCCACCGGCACGGTGGCCAAGCTCGCCAAATGCTGCACCCCGGTGCCCGGCGACGAGATCATGGGCTTCGTGACCCGCGGCGGCGCGGTCAGCGTGCACCGTACCGACTGCACCAACGCCGGGTCGCTGCGCGAGCAGTCCGAGCGGATCATCGAGGTGCAGTGGGCGCCGTCGCCGTCCTCGGTGTTTCTGGTCGCGATCCAGATCGAGGCGCTGGACCGGCATCGGCTGCTCTCCGATGTGACCAAGGCGCTGGCCGACGAGAAGGTGAACATCCTCTCGGCGTCGGTGACCACCTCCGGCGACCGCGTCGCGATCAGCCGCTTCACCTTCGAGATGGGCGACCCGAAGCACCTCGGGCACGTGCTGAATGTGGTCCGCAACGTCGAGGGCGTCTACGACGTCTACCGGGTGACCTCAGCCGCATAGGCGGCTGCGCCGCCCGTGCGTGGTTGACGAGTCTCAGGACTCATCAACCGCGCACGGGCGCGGAGCGCCTAGCTGACCTTGGCGGTCTCGATCTGAACCGGGGTGTTCGGCTTGCCGCCGCCCGCGGACATGGAGCCGTCGTCGCCATCGGCGGCGATCTTCTCGATGGTGGCCAGGCCCTCATCGGAGATGGTGCCGAAGACGGTGTACTGCGGGGGCAGCACCGAGTCCTCGTAGACCAGGAAGAACTGGCTGCCGTTGGTGCCGCCGGGACCCGAGTTGGCCATCGCGATCGTGCCGCGCGGGTAGAGCATGCCCTCCTGGGCGGCCGGATCGCCCTCGGCGAAGGCCGTGGTCGGGTACTCGTTGGCGAACCGGTAGCCGGGGCCGCCGTTTCCGGCGCCCGAGGGATCGCCGCACTGCAGCACCTGCAGGCCCGGGCTGGTCACCAGCCGATGGCAGGGGGTGTCGTCAAAGTAGCCCTGCTCGGTCAGGCTGACGAAGCTGTTCACCGTGCACGGCGCCTCGGCGCGGTCCATGGTGAGGCCGATCGGGCCCTGCGTGGTCGCCATCGCGACGCCGACGGTACCCGCGGTGGAGACGCCGTCGGTGCTCGGCGGTTGGACCTGCTTGGACGCCTGGCCCGCCGGCGCGTACGTGCAGGACACGGTCGCCGCGGCCGGCGCGGCCGGGGCGGGCAGTGCCGGGTATCTCGACAGGTCCGGCGCCGCGCTCTGCTGGCTGGCGAGCGTGCGCGTCGTCGGTGGGGTCGAGGAGCTGTCGTCGCTCGAGCAGGCGCTCGACGCCAGCAGCAGGCCGATGCCTGCCGCGGCCAGCACGCCCCGCCGGACGTTCACCAGGGCCCTCATGCCGCCACGCTCGCGGTCGTGATCTTGATCGGGAGGTTGGGCTTGCCGCCACCCGCGGACATCGAACCGTCGTCGCCTGCCGCCGCGACCTTCTCGATCGTCGCCAGGCCCTCGTCGGAGATGGTGCCGAACACCGTGTACATCGGGGGAAGCGGCGAGTCGTCGTAGACCAGGAAGAACTGGCTGCCGTTGCTGCCGGGCTGGCCGGTGTTCGCCATCGCGATGGTGCCGCGCGGGTAGGTGACGGGCTCGCCGAGGTTTGGGTCGTCGGGGTTGTACTGATCGGTCGGGAACTCGTTCTCGTAGCCGTAGCCCGGGCCGCCGGTACCCATTCCGGTCGGGTCGCCGCACTGCAAGATCTTCAGCCCGGTGGTGCTCAGGCGGTGGCACGGGGTGTCGTTGAGGTAGCCCTGCTGCACGAGGCTGACCATGCTGTTGACGGTGCAGGGCGACTTCGCGCGGTCGAGCGTGAGCCCGATCGGGCCCTGGTCGCTGTCGAGGTTCACCGCGACGGTGCCCGCCGCGGACACCCCGGTTGCGGCGGGGAGGTTCGCGGGCTTGGCCGGCGGCGTGCCGTCCGGCGTGTAGCCGCAGTCGACCGTCGCGGGCAGCGCCTGGGAGCGGCCGGCAGGCATGACACCCGGAGTCGGCGAGTCCGCGGCGGACGTCGAGGTGTCCGAGGCCTCGGAGGCATCCTCGTCACTGGTCAGGGAGTAGATGAAGGCGCCCGCGGCGACCACGAGTACGACCCCGAGGGCGGAGGCCCCGATGGTCATCTGCTTGCGCTTGCGGGCCCGCTCGGCTCGATGCTCGAGTTGCCGTTCCAGCTTTCGCTTGGCGGCTTGGCGTCGCTGCTCATTGGTCGGCACTGCTGCATACCTCTTCTCCTAGGGCGGAGCCTCGGGCTCGCGAGACGGCTTCGTCTGGTCGCTGAGTGAGTCTGCCATCTGATCCTGAGAAGAGGCCGCATAGGCTGTATCCGGTCCTCACCCCCCGACCGACACCCACGTCATTAGGAGCGATCGCCGTGCTCGTCACCGGATTCCCGGCCGGAGCGTTTCAGACGAACTGCTACATCCTCGCCCAGGACGGCGCGAGCGAGTGCATCGTCGTCGATCCAGGTCAGAACGCGGCCGAGCCGCTTTTCGAGTTCCTCACGCAGTCGTCGCTGACGCCGACGGCGGTGCTGCTCACCCACGGCCACCTCGACCACACCTGGTCGGTCGAACCGGTCTGCGAGAAGTTCGGCATCCCCGCCTACATCCACCCGGAGGATCGCTACATGCTCAGCGACCCGCTGCGGGGGACCGGGCCCGCGCTGGCCTCGATGCTGGGGGACGCGGAGTTCCACGAGCCGCGGGAGGTGATCGAGCTGGCCGACGGCGACGTCCTCGAGCTGGCCGGGATGTCGCTGACCGTGGATCACACCCCGGGCCACACGCAGGGGTCGGTGGTGCTCCGGGCGATGGCGGACACCGACGACGGACCGGTGCAGATCGCGCTGACCGGGGACACCCTGTTCGCCGGGTCCATCGGCCGTAGCGACCTGCCGGGCGGTGATCACGAGCAGTTGCTCCGGTCGATCGCGGCGAAGCTGCTGGTGCTCGCCGACGAGACGGCGGTGCTGCCGGGTCACGGCGGGTCGACCTCGATCGGACAGGAACGGGCGTCCAACCCGTTCCTGGTCGGACTGGCCGGATCCAGGTAGGGGCTCGTGTTTTCGGATAGGAGAGACTAGACCCGTGAGCAAGCCCAGTAACACCGCATTCTCCGCCCCCAAGGGCATTCCCGACTACGTGCCGCCCGCGTCCGCGGAGTTCGTCGCCGTCCGCGACGGACTGACCCGCGCCGCGCGGCTCGCGGGATACGGCCACATCGAGCTGCCGATCTTCGAGGACACCGGGCTGTTCGCTCGCGGCGTCGGCGAGTCGACCGATGTGGTCAGCAAGGAGATGTACACCTTCGCCGATCGTGGCGACCGGTCGGTGACGCTGCGACCGGAGGGCACCGCGGGAGTGATGCGCGCGGTGATCGAGCACGCTCTCGACCGCGGCCAGCTCCCGGTCAAGCTCAGCTACTCCGGGCCGTTCTTCCGCTACGAGCGACCGCAGGCGGGCCGGTACCGGCAGCTGCAGCAGGTGGGTGTCGAGGCGATCGGTGTCGACGACCCGGCGCTGGACGCCGAGGTGATCGCCATCGCGGACGCCGGCTTCCGCAGCCTCGGCCTCGAGGGCTTCCGGCTCGAGATCACCTCTCTCGGCGACGACAGCTGCCGTCCCCAGTACCGGGAGCTGTTGCAGGAGTTCCTGTTCGGCCTCGATCTGGACGAGGACACCCGTCGGCGCGCGGAGATCAACCCGCTCCGCGTGCTCGACGACAAGCGTCCGCACATCAAGGAGATGACCGCAGGCGCCCCGCTGATGCTCGACCACCTCTCGGAGGAGGCCAAGGCGCACTTCGACGAGGTGCTCGCGCACCTGGACGCGCTCGGCGTCCCGTACGTGGTGAACCCGCGGATGGTGCGCGGCCTGGACTACTACACGAAGACCACCTTCGAGTTCGTGCACGACGGCCTCGGCGCCCAGTCCGGTATCGGCGGTGGCGGTCGCTACGACGGCCTGATGGAGCAGCTCGGCGGGCAACCGCTGTCGGGCATCGGTTTCGGGCTCGGCGTCGACCGCACCGTGCTGGCGCTGGCTGCCGAGGGTAAGACCGTCGGCAGCCCGGCGCGCTGCGAGGTGTTCGGGGTTCCCCTCGGCGACGAGGCGAAGGCACAGATGGTCGTGATCGCGGCGCGGTTGCGCGCGGCCGGGATCCGGGTCGACATGGCCTATGGCGGCCGCGGCGTCAAGGGTGCGATGAAGGCCGCGGATCGCTCGGGGGCCAGGCTCGCTCTCGTGCTCGGCGAGCGGGACATCGCGGACGGCGTGATCGGGGTCAAGGACCTCGCGACGGGCGACCAGCGCCAGGTCCAGCTCGGCGAGGTGGTCACCGAGGTCGGGGCGATCCTTGCCGACGGGTGACCCCGCCGGGTCGGTGTCCCTCGACCTCATTCCGTCGTCGCTGATCGCGCCCCGGCTGCGCAAGGTCGCGTTGTTCGCGATCGTGCTCGGCGTCGTGGTCGCGGTCGGCGTCGGCTTCTTCGCGTCGGCCGGCCTGGCCGTGCTCGTCGGCGCGATCATCGCGGTGCCGACCGCGGTGTCGGCGCTGCTGACCATGCGTCGGCGGATCTGGTTGACGGGCACCACGATCCACGCCCGCAACGGCCTGCGAACCAGGTCGGTGGACGCGAGCCGGGCGGTGAGCGCGGAGGTGGTGGTGCGTGCCGCACGGGTCAGTCAGGTCGGCGTCCGGATCGGCGACGGTAATGCGCTGGTCTCGATCCCGCTGGCGCTGTACACCGACGACGGCGGTCGCGAACTCGACCTGCTCGGGCTGCGCTCGCTGGCCGATGCGCTGAACTCGGGCGAACTCGCCCCGGCGGTGGCCGTCGCCTCCGTCCTGATCGGGCAGCTGCGCGCCGAGGCGCGCGGCGCCGGGCTGGAGGAACGGCCCCTCTACCGGGCGGTGCGGACCGCGCGCGAGGCGGGCCGCGTTCCGCAGACCGTTCTCACGGACCACGAGGTCGCCGGGCTGGCAGACTGATCAGGTGACCTCCGCTCCCGAGTCGACCCGCCGCCGGCGCCGCCCGATGGTCTGGATCGTTGCCGCCCTGGCCGCGCTCGCCGTCGTCGTGGTCGGGGTGCTCTGGGCGGCACCGACCCGCTATCTGCCCTGGGACACCAGCCATTTCCCTGCGGTCGACCTGGCGGCGTTGTCGCCGGAGCAGGCGCGGGTCGTCACGCTCCTCGAGGAGGAGCACCGGAGCCAGCGGCCGGGGACCTTCTACGCCGAGGGCGTCGAGGAACCCTGGTGTGCGGATTTCGTGAGCTGGATCATGCGGGAGGCCCAGCAGCCGCTGTCGAACCCGAACTCCGGTCACTGGCGGATTCCCGGGGTCTACACGCTGCAGGCGTACTACGAATCGCAGGGGCGGTTCGAGCTGGTGGACGGTGGCTACCGTCCGTCGGTCGGTGACGTGGTGCTCTACAACAACCGCAGCTGGGTCGGTCAGCACACCAATATCGTGGTCGCGGTCGACGGCGACACCGCAACGACGGTGGGTGGCAACGAGTTCGGCCGGATCCGCGTGCACACTCTCGACTGGTCGAGCGACTCCGCGGTGGTCGGGTTCGGCCGGCTCGTGTCCTGATCGTCTCACGGCACCAGGGAACGTCTGGGTTGTGGCGCCGCCGGGGTCGGGGGTCACGGCGGCGCCACACGTCATTGGTACAGCAGCGCCGCGCCAATCGGAAGTGTTGTTCCTCGAAATGGGGGAACAACTAGGGGGTTGGTGGCGATTAGGGGAATCGCAACGCGGCGCGGATGCGGGCGGCGTGGTCGGCGGCCTCTGTGTCGTCGGTGTAGCGGGTGCGGGGCCAGAAGAAGCCGCGCAGCCCGTCGCCCTTGGTGCGCGGCACGATGTGCACGTGCAGGTGCGGAACGCTCTGCGAGACCACGTTGTTCATCGCGACGAACGAGCCCTGCGCGCCCAGCCCGGTGACCATTGCCTCCGAAAGGCGTTGCGCGACCGTGAACAGCGGGGAGACCAGCTCGGCTGGGAGCTCGGGCAGGGTGGCGACGTGGAGCCGCGGCATCAGCAGCACGTGGCCCTTGAACACCGGGCGGTGGTCCAGGAACGCGAGGGTGTCGGCGTCCTCGAACACGACGTGGGCCCCGGACGGGTCGGCGACCACGTCGCAGAAGGCGCAGTCGGTGCTCATGTGGACCGGGTGGTGGCCAGCAGCCGCTCGGCCTGGGCCCGAAGGGATTCGGCGTCGTGCCGGCCCAGCACCCGCAGGCCGGCCTCGGCCAGCAATGCCGGCGACTGCTCGCCTGCGCCGGTGCCGCCGCCCTCTGCGTCGCTGCGCTCGTTGATCACCGTTTCCACGATCCGGAAGGGCAGCCCCGCGCGGGACTCGTCGTCGGTTCCGAGCTCCGCGAGGACCGCGGTCGCGAACTCGCGGTAGCGTCTGCGCAGCTGCTGGCGTTCCTCCCGGAACCGGGAGAACCGCTCGGTGCGCAGCTCGGGCAGCAGGTACAGGGCGCCGAGGTTCCACCGGCCCGCCATCAACTGGCCGCTGTCGAACAGGAGCAACGCGTACAACCGCACCGCCGCGGGCTCCGTCGTCGCCGCGAGCCGGTTGGCCAGCTCCAGCGGGGCGGTCACCGTCTGCTCGAGCAGTGCCGCCAGGATGTCGTCCTTGGTGGCGAAGTGGTGGTACAGCGACGCCTGCCGCATCCCGACCATCTCGGCGATCTGCCGCGTGGAGGTGGAGGCAAAGCCCTTGGTGGTGAACAGTTCCGCCGCGGCGTCGAGGATCTCTGCCTGTGCGGTGGGGCCGGGTCGGCGCTGTTTCGTCAGGCGGGGTCGTCCGGGGCCGGCGTTGGTCACGGCTTCCATCCTGTCAGGCATTCGCCCCCCGGTTGTCGTATCGAGCGTGCGGCCGAGTCGTCGTACCCATATAGACGATGTACAGCTGAAATCTCTGCGTCTACGTTGAGAACGGGGACCACACCCGGGAGGAGACTCCAACCATGTCCGACATAACCCAGCTGCACCGCGCGCTCGTTGCCCGCGTCATCGACGGCGACGGGACGGCGCCGCCGGAGTTGCGCCGAGCGGCCTTCGACAAGCCGGCCTCGGCGAGCCGATGCGTACGTTGATCGAGAAGGTGGCGGATCACGCGTACCGGGTGACCGACGAGGACATCGCGGCCGTTCGGGCAGCGGGTCTGAGCGAGGACCAGGTCTTCGAGATCGTGGTGTGCGCCGCCGTCGGCCAGGCGAGCCGGCAGTACAACAGCGCGCTCGCGGCGCTGGCCGGCGCCACGGGAGAAAGAGGCGCGCGATGAGGCTCGACATCCTCGATCGGGGCCACCGCCTGCGCACCAAGGCCGTGCTGGCGCTGATTCGGCTGGTGTCGCGCCAGCCGGTGGTCGACGCGGTCAAGCTGGCGCTGTACCGCCCCGACTTCTACGGCGGGGGACCGCTCACCCACGAGGCGATGCGCGGACCATCGGAGTGGTCGATCGGTGATCGCGAGCTGATGGCGGCGTTCGTCTCACAGGTCAACGAGTGCCCGTTCTGCGTGGCCGCGCACTCGGCCACATCGACGCTTGGTACGGCGACGAGGACGACATTCGCGCCGCGCTGGCCGCATCCGTTTCGCCTCAGCGGATCGAGGACGCCCTGGCCGTGTGCCTGGCCTTCAACATCACCGACTGCCTCGCCAACGCCTTCGACTTCAGCGTCGCGAGCCCCGAGGCGATGAACGCCGGTGCCCGGCATCTCGTGAAGCATGGTTACCGCTAGGCGCTCCCGGTAGGTTCCAGCGCAGAGTGAGGGGGCGGAATGAACGAGGGGCGTCAGACGATCCTGAGTACCGAGCGAGTGAGGCTGACCACCTGGCTCCCATCAGACCTTCAGGATCTGGCCGAGCTGCATGCAGACCCGGTCACAATGCGGTTCATCGGCCACGGGCGTCCCGAAACTATGGACGAGGCGCGCTCGAGGATCGTCGAGTACCGCAGCGAACAAGGCCAACGAGGCTGGACCAAATGGCGCGTGGAGGGCAACGACGGAGGCATGATCGGCCGGGCCGGCTTCGGCGAGAGCGATGCCGGCCGCGAGTTGGCGTACGCCTTGCGTCCAGACCAGTGGAACCGTGGCCTCGCGACTGAGATCGCCGAGGCCTTGGTTCGCTGGCACGTCGAACATCCGCCCACCGATCCGGCTTCAAGCAGCCTCTGTGCGTACGTCGAGGTCGGAAACCAAGCGAGCGTGCGGGTACTCGAGAAGGTCGGCTTCACCTTCGTGGACAGACGCCCCTACAAGGGTGTGACCTGCGACTTCTTGCAGCTTCCCGTGAGGAGCTGACCGCGAACTGTTTGCCTCGGTCCGCGGTTAAGACCGCCACCGCAGACACACCAGGGCAGCCATGACCAGGACAGCAACGCCGCCGAGAGCAAATCCCCACCACGCCGGCGCGCCAATGTCATCGACACCGACTGGGTCCGTTTGCGGATCTGGCGCCTGCGGTGACCCGTAGACGGTCATCGCGGCTTCTCGGGTCCGGTCGTTGTTCGAATTGGTTGTGGCTGAGCAACTGTTGACCGACCAGGGTGCGCCATTGGTCTCGTATGTGGACGTGAAGACGAGGTATTCGGTGCCGATCTCGAAGCCGCGCCCGCATGCCGCGCTCTGCACACTCGACGACACCACCGTCGAAGCGCCGACGTCGCCCTCGAACACCTCACGGACCTTGAACTCGTAGAACTCTGTTTGGTCTTCGGCACGCTTAGACGTCGCAGTCCCGGTGAAGACTGACGCAGCATGCGAGACCTGCTCGACGATGTGAGGACCGTCGGGCGCGTAGGCGCACGAGCAGGCAGAAGCCACGCCAGGAGTGAACAACGGCAGCGCTCCCGTCAGACCCACCACCGCGAGTATCGACAGCAACCACCGCACAACGCCCCCCCCGTTCAGGTCCGCACACCCCTCCGACCGGAACCGATGCTAGACCTGCGGTATCAGAAGGCGTCAGCTATTGCGACGTTGCTACTTCCAGGTCCACCAGGATGCCTGCCTCTCGGATCCACGGGCCGTCCGGCGGAGGAACCATCGGGCTTCCCCCTTCCCGCGCGTCTGGCGGCATGGGGACCGCCGGCACCAAGCCGCAACGAGTACGTCCCGGGGTGGACCCGACCGTATGGTTCGGTCCATGCCGCCGACAATCTGCCTTCGCTGAGCGGTTCGACCAGTGCCACAACGTCATTAGAGGTCTCTGGGTGGATCCACGGTTCGGCGAGGTAGAACTGGAGCGCGTAGTCGACGTGGTCGCCTACCTGCGGGATATCGATTGTCCCGTCCATGATCAGATCCTCGGGCACGATGATCCGCAACGTCGTCACCACATCATTCTGCCTGGTCCTGGGGATACCGGATCGGGACGTTCGCGTCGGCCGTACCGCGCTCGTCGGGCGGTTCGCTTGGTGCAAGCGAATCCGCGACCAGTGCTCGGTGGAAGATCGGGATCAGCGGCCGGGGGGAGGGTTCACCGGAGCGACGGAACGGCGCCGAGTCCCGCGAGCCATCCGTCCAATCGCGGACGCTCACCGCGGACAGATCGAGCCGGAACGGGGTCTGCGCGGCCAACTGGTGCAGGAACAGCGTCGCGGTCCGGCCGTTGCCCTCGCGGAACGGGTGGGCGTGGTTGAGGGTGGCGTAGATCCGCGCGAGCGTGAAGGCGAGCGCGCCCCGGTCGGGTGTTGACCAGTCGGCGTCGGCGACGTACCCGGCGACGAGGCCGAGGTAGTCCTCGATGGCGCGGACCGGAGCGAACTCGTTGCCGCCCTTGGTGATGTCGACGATCCGGGTCTGCCCGGCCCACGCGAACACGTCGCCGAACACGTGCTGGTGCAGCTCGCACAGGTGGGTGGCGTCGAAGCCGGAGCCGACATCGGGACGTCGGTCATGCACCTGGAGGATGCGGACGGCGGTCGCGGTGAACTCGATCGAACGCAGCGCGGCGCCGTCCCGGTAGTCGAAGTTGTTCCGCAGCACCCGGGTTCCGGGAACCAGGTACGGGTGACGCCGCACGAACAACCGTCGACGCGGCGGCACCGCGACGCGGAAGGTGTCGGCCTCGGCGCGACAGTTCACCAGATAGCTGCCGACGGTGAGCTCCCGGAGCAACACCGCGACGAGGTCCGCGATCTGGTCCGGGCGTGGCTCCCAGCCCTCGAGGCCTTCGGCGGCGACGGTCTGGTCGACCGCGCGCGTCTGCCGCTCGTCGAGCCGGGTGAACAGCGTCGGCCAGCGCTCCGAGGCGTTCACGCGCCCGGGCCCGCGTAGGCGAGTTTGCGTTGCACGCCCGCGATCTCGCGGACTGCGTTCGCGAGCAGGCTGCGGTAGAGCGGGGTGAGCGAGGCGATGGTGAGCTCGTCGGTGACCGGTAGCCCCTGTTCGAGCTGCTCGCACTGGTGGCGCAGCCGGATCTGTTGCAGGACGTCGAAGGACTCCGCCAGGATCCGGGCGTCGTCGTCCGGTAGGAGCCCGGTGTCCGCCGCGGCCTGTAGGCGCGCGGGGGTCGATTCCGCGCCCAGCCCGGCGGCCAGGCCCGCCCAGCGCGCGATGTTGACGATCGGCATCACCCCCTGCGACTTCAGGTTCACCGAGTCGGTCCGTCGGGTGAGGACCTGGCGCAGCGAGTGGATGCGGACCTTCTCCTCGACCGCCTCGCGGAGCAGGAGCTTCGTCGCCGAGGGTGTCGCCCTGGTCCTGGCCGAGACCTGCGCGGACAGGTCGAGGCCGTCGTCTCCCCGGGTGACCCGGCTGTCGGTGAGCAGGGAGATCATCAGGACGCCCTTGTCCTCGTACGGGTCCGCGATCCACTGGTCCGCGGCCTGCATCCAGGCCCCGGCGGACCGCGCGAAACGCGGTCGCGCGGCGGTGGCCCCCTTCTCGTCGGACGGGAAGCCGCACCGGTCGAGCAGGCGGTGCACCCGCGCGGCGGTGGCCATCAGTTCCGTGTCGGTGTCCGGCCGCTGGTCGTCGTCCGCCCACACCAGGGCGCTGTCGACATCGGAGCCGGGCATCGCCTCGCGGCGGGCGACGCTGCCGAGCGAGAGCCAGGTGAACGGTGTCCGTCCGGACCGCGCGGTCCGGGTCTCCAGGTGCAGGGCCCGCGCGGCGGCGGCGTCCACGATCACCGAGAGGATCGCGGAGACGTCCAGCGGTGCGACCCGTGCCCGCCAGAGGCCGAGCACCAGCTCGGGCACCTGGGCGGTCGCCGCGATCAACGCATCCGGGGTTGCGGCCCTGGCCACGGCGGCGCGGAGTAGGAACCCGCTGCGGGTCGCGGTGGCCAGCAGGTCGCCGTCCTCGAGGACGCCGAGCAGTGCACCCGTCTCGGACAGCACCGGCATGTGCCGCACCCCCCGCTCGAGCATGTCCATCAGGACATCCGCGCCGAGACGGTCCGCGGGAACGGTGCGTGCTGGTGCGGTCATCACGGCCGAGACCGGGGTGTGGGTGCCGAGCCCGGCTGCCACCACCCGCCGCCGCAGATCACCGTCGGTGAAGATCCCGTGCGAGCCCCCGGTCAGCGGGACGATGACATAGCGCTTGCCCTCCCGGGTCATCAGCTCGGCCGCCTCGCGCACGGTGCTCTCGGGGGAACAGATCAGCGCGGGCCCGCGCAGCAGCTCGCCTGCCCGGCGCATCGCCGGGTCACGAACGACCAGTGGGGCGGCGGGTCCGGCGCCACCGTCCTTGTTCTGCACGGCTCTCATGGGCACATCCTTCCAGGACTCGGTGTTCCGACGCCGCAGGCGGCGGCGGTGAGCAGTTCGCAATGTCTGCGTAACGAATGACATTGAGACGCAACGGAAAGCCCGAACCTCGAAACGTGCGGGACACCCATGCGCACTGGTGGAACGGAAAACTATCAACTGACAGATACTCCGCCGCCCGCCTCGCAGGAGAGCCCATGACGACCGTCGCATCTCAGTCCCAGGACCACGACGACCTGGCGGAATTCGGGTACGAACAACAGCTGCACCGGTCGCTGGGCAAATTCGCCTCCTTCGCGGCCGGCTTCTCCTTCGTCTCGATCCTGACCACGATCTTTCAGCTGTTCGGCCTCGGTTTCAGCTTCGCCGGACCCGCGTTCTTCTGGACCTGGCCGTGCGTGTTCATCGGCCAGTTCATGGTGGCCCTCTGCTTCGCCGAACTCGCCGCCCGCTACCCGATCTCCGGCGCGATCTACCAGTGGTCGCGGCGAATGGGAGGCGAGCTCGTCGGGTGGTTCGCGGGCTGGTTCATGATCCTGGCCCAGATCGTCACGGCCTCCGCCGCGGCCATCGCGCTCCAGGTCGTGCTGCCGACGGTGTGGAGCGGATTCCAGATCGTCGGCGAGGACAGCGCCCTGACCTCGCCGAGCGGCGCCGCGAACGCGGTCCTGCTGGGGTCCGTGCTGCTTGTGCTGACCACCACCATCAACTGCATCGGCGTCAACTGGATGTCGCGGATCAACAACATCGGTGTCACCTGCGAGATCATCGGCGTGATCGCCGTGGTCGGGATGTTCTTCACCCACGCCCAGCGCGGACCCGACGTCGTGTTCGACACGGGCGAGGCGGGCACCCAGCCGGGGTACATCTGGGCCTGGATCGTCTCCGGGCTGATGGCCGCCTACGTGATGGTCGGGTTCGGCTCCGCGGGCGAGCTCGCGGAGGAGACCCGTAACCCTCGCCGGGTCGCGCCCCGCACCATCCGCCTCGCGCTCTCGGTCTCCGCCATCGGCGGCGGCCTGATGATCGTCGGCGCGCTGATGGCGGCGCCGAGCCTGACCGACGGCCGCCTCGCCACCGAGGGGCTGCCGTACGTGCTGACCTCGATCCTCTCCTCGCCATGGGGGACGCTGCTGCTGATCGACGTCGCGATCGCGGTGTTCGTGTGCACCCTCGCCATCCAGACCGCGGCCTCGCGGCTGATGTTCTCGATGGCCCGCGACGGCCGACTGCCCGCCTCGTCGGTGCTGTCCCGGGTCAACCCCCGCACGGGGACCCCGATCGCGCCCTCCGTCCTGATCGGCCTGCTCTGCGTGGCCGTGCTGGCCGTCAACGTCGGCAACTCCGCGATCTTCACCACCCTCTCGAGCGTGTGCATCGTGCTGATCTACCTGGCCTACCTGATGGTGACCGTGCCGTTGCTGGTGCGCAGGCTCAGCGGCTGGCCGACCGGCGGGCCGCAGGTGGACGCGGAGGGCCGCCCGCTGTTCTCGCTCGGGAAGTTCGGGATCCCCGTCAACATCGCGGCGGTCCTCTACGGCGCGCTCATGGTCGTCAACCTGTCCTGGCCGCGCGCCGAGATCTTCAACCCGACAGGCGAATTCCCCCTCCTGCAATTGGCCGCACCGCTCACGGTCGCGGCGGTGGTGCTCATCGGAGCCCTCTGCTACCCGCGCGGCAAGACCGTCCCGAACCCCGTCACGATCGGAGCCTGACAGTGACCGCAACCAACACCACGACCGCTGCCCGTGCGCACGCCCGCGCACAGGCGGGCGAGATCACCGATTCGATGCCTGTGCTGCCGGCATCCCGGTGGCCCAGCCCGCCGGATGGTGTGCCCGCCGAACGCCTGACCTGGGCGGAGACCGTACCGGGTGGCCGCTACACCTCGAAGGTGCTGGCCCGCGGCACCAGGCTGCGGCTGCGCGACCTCGACGGCGCGGCCTGCGCGAACGTGCTGCTCTACCGCGCCGACGCGCCATGGGAACGGCTCAACGCGGCCGACACGGTGAAGGTGCCCTGGCAGGCCTACCTCGGTACCGGGCATCCGCTGCTCTCCGATCAGGGACGGGTCCTGGCCACGATCGTCGCCGACACCTCGGGGCGGCACGACGCCTTCTGCGGCACCAGCAGCCTGGCCGACAACCTCGCGCGGTACGGAGAGGGCGCCGCGCACTCGGGCGCCCCGGCGGGCCGGGAGCTGCTGACCCTCGCCGCCGCCAAGCACGGCCTGACTCCTCGCGACCTGCCACCGACACTGAGCTTCTTCCACGGCGTCCGGGTCGAGGCAGGCGGCGCCCTGACCAGCACCGGGAATGCCGAGGCCGGAGCCGAACTCGAGCTGCTGATCCACCTGCCGGTGATCATGCTCATCGCGAACACCGCGCACCCGCTCGACCCGGCGCCGATGTACCCGACCACCTCCCTCGAGGTGCTCGCTTGGGAGGCGGCGGCCGATCTCGCCACGCTGCCCAACGAGGACCCCGAGTACCGGCGGGCGGTCCTCAACAGCGAAGACGCCTGGGCCGCCGCACAGTTCGGAAAGGACGCGAAATGACCTCCACCCTCGACAACCTCGTCCCCGGCGCCGTCGTCCTCGACGAGGCCGTCGGTGCCCGCGGACCGTGGTCGGCGATCGTTCGCGCAGGCGACGTGCTGACCATCGTCGACCTGCACGGAAACCAGGCCGTCGACAGCCTCTTCTACGCGGCCGACGACCACGCCGTCCGGTACTCGGCCGCGGCGACCGTTGCCGCGCAACGCAACCTCTTCCTCACCACGGGAAGCGTGCTGCGGGCCGACGATTCGAGCGCGCTCATGACGATCGTCGCGGACGAGGTCGGCAATCACGACACCGTCGGCGGCGCCTGCTCGCAGGAATCGAACACGCTGCGTTATGGCCATCACACCAAGCATCAGCACGCCTGCGTGGAGAACTTCCTGGCCGAGGGCGCGAAATGGGGCCTGGGGAAACGCGATCTGGTCTCCAACATCAACTTCTTCATGAACGTGCCGGTCGACGCCGACGGAACCCTCGGGATCGTCGACGGGCTGTCCGCGCCCGGCAAGCGGCTGGCGCTGCGGGCCGAGGTGGACACCCTGGTGCTGGTCTCGAACTGCCCGCAGATCAACAACCCCTGCAACGGCTTCGACCCGACCGAGGTCCGGATGATCGTCACCCGGCCGACCGGGGACAACCGATGAACGCCGTCACCGTCCAGCGGCCGGGAATGCTGACGGCCGTGCAGGACTGGCCCGGTCGGGTGGGCTACTGGCAGATCGGGGTGCCGCCGTCGGGGCCGATGGACGACCTGTCCTTCCGGCTCGGGAACGTCGCGCTCGGCAACGACGAGGGTGCACCCGGCCTCGAGTGCACCATGGCGGGCCCCGCCCTGCGGTTCGCGGAGGCGACGACGGTCTGCGTGACCGGCGCGCCGACGGTCGTCACGGTCGATGGGCGGCCCGTCCCGTCGTGGCAGGCGGTCGCGGTGCCCGCGGGCGGCGTCCTCGACGTGGGCGCGGTCAGTGGTCCCGGCCTGCGGATCTACGTCCTGGTCCGAGGCGGACTGACCGTGCCGGACTACCTCGGCAGCGCTTCCACCTTCACTCTGGGGCGGTTCGGCGGCCACGAGGGCCGGACCCTGCGCGAGGGCGACGTGCTCGTCGCCGGTGGCGGTTCGTCGAACCCGGCTGCCGCCCAACCTGTTCCGATGGAGCACCGGCCGGTCATCGGTGGCCACTGGGAGATCGCGGTCACCGAGGGGCCGCACGGGGCGCCGGAGTTCTTCACCAGGGAGGACATCGACACCCTGCTGGCCACCGACTACGAGGTGCATTTCAACTCGGATCGCACCGGCGTCCGGCTGATCGGGCCGAAGCCGGACTGGGCGCGCACCGACGGCGGCGAGGCGGGACTGCATCCGTCCAACATCCACGACAACGCCTACTCTGTCGGGGCGCTCGATTTCACCGGCGACACCCCCATCCTGCTCGGGCCCGACGGCCCCAGCCTCGGCGGATTCGTCTGCCCGGTCACCGTGGTGGCCGCGGAACGATGGAAGCTCGGCCAGCTCAGCCCGGGGGACACCATCCGGTTCGTCCCCATCCGCGCGGCCCACGCCGCGTCGAGAAGCGAACTGGGACTGGGGCGCCGGGCCAGCCTGTCGACGGTCTTCGGGCGGGGCGGCGACGGCGACGACGGGGTGATCGCCAGGCGGGACGGGGCCACCCAGGTCACCTACCGGCGCTCCGGCAACGACAACGTGCTCGTCGAGTACGGCGACATGAGCCTGGATCTGGCCCTGCGCGCGCGGGCACACGCCCTGCACCAGCGGCTCGAGGCGGAGAAGCCGGCGGGCCTGCTCGACCTGACCCCCGGCATCCGGTCGCTCCAGGTCCGCGTAGACCCCGACGTGCTGCCGGTCCCGAAACTGATGGGCCTGCTCGCGGAGGCCGAGGACCAGCTCCCCGACGCCTCCGAACTGGTGGTGCCCAGCCGCGAGGTCCGGATGCCCCTGTCCTGGGACGACCCCTCCACCCGCGAGGCCATCAAGCGGTACATGCACGGCGTCCGGGCGGACGCGCCCTGGTGCCCGTGGAACATCGAGTTCATCCGGCGGATGAACGGTCTGGAGTCGGTGAACGACGTCTTCGAGACCGTCTTCGGTGCGCAGTACCTGGTCCTCGGGCTGGGCGATGTCTACCTCGGCGCGCCGGTGGCCACCCCGCTCGACCCGAGGCACCGGCTGGTCACCACCAAGTACAACCCGGCCAGGACCTGGACGCCGGAGAACGCGGTCGGGATCGGCGGCGCCTACCTGTGCATCTACGGGATGGAGGGTCCGGGCGGCTACCAGTTCGTCGGTCGCACCACGCAGGTGTGGAATCACCGGCACCCCCAGCAGTCGGGGCCGTTCGAGGAAGGCACCCCCTGGCTGCTGCGGTTCTTCGACCGGATCAGTTGGTACCCCGTCGAACCCGACGAGCTGTTGGAGTTGCGAGCCGAGACGGCCGCAGGCGGAGCGGGCGGGGTCCAGATCGTCGACGGCAGCTTCTCGCTCGCCGAGCACGACCGGTTCCTCGCGGACAACTCCGAGTCGATCGACTCGTTCCGCGCCACCCAGGCGCGGGCGTTCGGGGCCGAACGCGAGGCCTGGTCCGCGGCGGGGGAGTTCGCCAAGACCGAGGCAAAGGAGGTGGCCGCATGACGGCGGTGGAACGGGTCAGGGCGGCGTATCGCGCGATCGAGGCGGCCGACCGGCCGGAGATCTGGATTCACCTGCGCCCCGAGTCGGAGGCGTTGGCGGAGGCGGAGGCGGTGGACCGGCGCGCCGACACGCCGCCGTTGCGCGGCACGGTGCTGGCGGTCAAGGACAACGTCGACGTGGCGGGGATGCCGACCACGGCCGCCTGCCCGGAGTTCGCCTTCCGACCGGAGTCGGACGCCGAGTCGGTTGCCGCCCTGCGGGAGGCGGGCGCGGTGGTGATCGGGAAGACGAACCTCGACCAGTTCGCGACCGGCCTCGTCGGCACCAGGAGCCCGTACGGCGCGGTGCGCGATTCCCTTCGCCCCGAGTACATCTCGGGTGGCTCCAGCTCGGGCTCCGCCGTGGCGGTCGCGCTCGGCCTGGTGGACCTCGCGGTGGGCACCGACACCGCCGGATCGGGGCGGGTGCCCGCAGGCCTGCAGGGGATCGTCGGGATCAAACCGACCTACGGGGTCGTCTCCGCCGAGGGCGTCGTGCCCGCGTGCGCGTCCTACGACTGCGTGACGATCTTCGCACCCGACCTGCACGGTGCGTCGCGGGCGATGGCCGTGCTCGCCGCGGGCGCGCCTGGCCGAGCCTGGCCGGCGGACGTCCGGCTGGCCGCGCCGCCGCGGCCGCGGGTGGCCGTGCCGCGCGAGCTGCCTGGCCTCGACGCCGACTGGGCGGCGGCGTTCGGCGCGGCGGTCCGCGCGCTGGCCGAATCCGGCGCCGAGATCGTGGAGATCGATCTCGACCCGTTCCTGGCCGCAGCCAGGCTCCTCTACGACGGGGCGCTGGTGGCGGAGAGGTACGCGGCCGTCGGGGCGTTCGTGGATTCGCGGCCCGGCGCCGTCGATCCCACCGTCCGGGCGATCGTCTCGCCTGCGGGCGGGATCGAGGCGCATCGACTGATCGCCGACCGGAGCCGCCTGCAGCAGCTGCGCGCCACGGCGATGGCGCGGTTGGAGGGCATCGACGCCCTGCTGATCCCCACCGCTCCTGAGCACCCGACCATCGCCGAGGTCGCGGCCGACCCGATCGGGGTGAACTCCCGGATGGGGACCTACACCAACTTCTGCAACCTCTTCGATCTGTGCGCGGTGGCGGTACCCGCAGGGACCGCGGGACCCGCACACTTCGGGGTGACCGTGCTCGCGCGTGCCTTCGAGGACGCGGTCGCGGCGGACATCGCGGGGATGGTGACCGGCTCGGTGGTCGAGGGGTGGTCCGCAGCGGCGGCTCCGTCGGTCGAACTGGCGGTGTTCGGCGCCCACCTGCTCGGCCAACCGCTCGAGCACCAGCTCACCACGCTGGGCGCCCGCTGGCTCGGGCCCGTGTGGACCGCGCCGAACTACCGGCTCACGGCCCTGGACACCGTGCCCCGCAAGCCCGGACTGATCCGGGTGGCCGACGGCGGGGTGTCGATCGCGGGGGAGAAGTGGCTACTCTCCCCGGCCGCACTCGGGGACTTCCTCGCCGAGCTGCCGACACCGATGCAGCTCGGCGCCGTCGAGTTCGACGACGGGAGCTGGGGGACCGGATTCGGGTGCGATCACGCCGCGGCGGCCCGCGGCCGGGACATCAGCGAGTACGGCGGCTGGAAGGCGGCGCTTGCGGCGGGGGCGCTCGGGTGAGGGGCCGATGCTCTCGCGCTCTCGACGGGTGGCCGCGCGCCTGCAATGGTTGAGGTGTGACTCGAGGAGGTGAGCATGATGGACGTGAAGCAGTGGTCGGTGGGCGTCGTCATCGACGAGCACGACGGCCGAACGCGGGCCAAGGCACGGCTGAGCGCGGGCGAGAAGCCTGAGATGGTCGGTGTCGGGCTGGCCAGGCTCAACCCGGAGGACGCCGACGTACCGGCGATCGGCGACGAGCTGGCGACCGCGCGTGCACTGGCAGACCTGTCCCACCAATTGATCGAGGCCACCGCGGCCGATATCGAGGAGGTCACCAAGCAGCCGTCGAATCTCTACAGCTAGGCATGAGCCGCAACCTGTTCGGCCCAACCCAGCCGAATACCGGCAGCACCGCTCGCGACCATCTCGCGAACGAGCGGACCTATCTCGCGTGGCATCGCACCGGTATCAGCGTCGCCGCGCTCGGTGTCGCGGTCGCGAAGTTTGCCCCGAACCGCGGCGGCCACGCCGTCGCCGCCGGGTTCATCCTGATCGGCGCCGGACTGCTGGTGTCCGCGTACGGCACCATGCGCTACCGGGCCATCAGCAGGCAGATCGAGTCGGGGGAATTCGCCCCGGCGACCTTTGCCGCGATCGCCACCTCGAGTGTCGTGACGGTGCTCGCGCTGCTCGCGGTGGTGGTCCTGCTATGAGCCAGGAACGTCCGCGACGCAGCGGAACCCGATGTGACTCATCCCGGTGTCGATCATCTGCGGCCTCCTGGCCGCGGGCCGATACCGTCGGCAGTAGCTGTCCGCGCACAGGAACGAGCCGCCCTTGATCACCTTGCGGGGAACCAGGAACTGCGGCTGGCGGGGGTCGAAGCTCTCCGAGCGGCCGGGCCCGCGCGGGTTGCGAGGTGCGCAGCACGACTCCGTCGTGTCGGGGTGTCGGTCCGAGTACCAGTCCGCGGTCCATTCCCAGACATTGCCCGCCATGTCGCGCAGGCCGTACTCGTTCGGCGGAAAGCCTCCGACGGCGGTGGTGGTGCCGTAGCCCGCCTCGGCACGCCACGGGAAGTCCCCGTGCCAGTAGTTGGCCAGCGGGCGGGACTCGGATTCGGGGTCGTCGCCCCAGGTGAAATCGGCGCCGTCGAGGCCGCCCCGAGCCGCGGCCTCCCATTGCGCTTCGGTGGGCAGCGACCGGCCCGCCCACCGTGCGTACGCTTCCGCGTCCTCGTGCGCGACATGGACCACGGGATGCTGTTCCAGGCCGGCCGTCGACGACACGGGGCCCATCGGGTGCTGCCACGACGCACCGACCGTCCAGGTCCACCACTGGCTCAGGTGGCGGAGGTCGACGGGACCCGGAGTGGGCGTGAACACCATCGAGCCCGGTTGCAGGTTCTCGGCGGGAGCCCCGGGGAACTCGGCGGGATCGAGCGGGCGTTCGGCGACCGTGACGTAGCCGGTGTCCCGCGTGAAATGCGCGAACTGCGCGTTGGTGACCGGGTGGGTCTCGATGGCGAAGACGTCTACCGCGACGCGATGCGCAGGACCTTCCTCCTGGTAGTGCCGATCCGAGCCCATGGTGAAGGTCTGGGCGGGGATGCGCCGGACCTCGGAGACGATCTGGGTTTCCAACGAAGCCTTTCCTACTGCCTGATCAGGTGACGGCCGACGAGAAGACGTTCGTCCAGTCGTTCTTCATGCTCACCACGGTCCAGTTCTTTTCTCGTGCGTGATCGAGGGCCTGCTCGGCTCCGGCGACGTAGTCGAACTCGCGGTCGGCGTCGTCGTGCAGGATCAACGCCCGCAGGGACGGGCGGTCGGGCTGCCCGGAGAAGGCGAGCATCGGCAGGTCGCCGTTGGAGTTGCCGACCGACAGAATCGGCCGTCGTCCGATCCGGCTCCAGATCCGGATCGGTTTCTCCGGTCCGTCGTCGAAGAAGTCCATCGCGCCCTTGTAGAGCAGGTCCGTCGCCTCCGCTCCCTCCCGGTACGAGAGGCCCAGGGCGCTGCCGATGATGCGTTCCGGCGGAATCCCGTAGAGCTCGCCCGCAACCGGGCGCATGAAGTCCCGATCGCCGCCCGACGCGATGTAGTTCGCGAAGCCGTTTGCCTCCAGGTAGCGCAGGAGCTCGACCATCGGCGCGTACCCACAGCCCCGATATGGGCGGCTGAGCGTGGGGTGGTCGGTGCCGGCGAAGAATGCCCGGACCCGAGCATCGTAGTTCTCGACCGTGACGGAATCGAACGCCTCGGTGACCGCGCCCATCAGCAGTCTCAGGTCGCCGTCGTCGCCGTGATAGTGCTTGACCATCGCCGCACCGAGCCACTGGAGGTCGTGCTCGTGGGCCGCCTTCCAGGGTTGCATCTCCTGGAGGGCGGGATCGCCTGCCGCCATCTCGGCGAAGCGCCGGACGGTGAAGTCGAGCTGGATGGGCATCGGCTTCTCACACCAGAGCGTGCCGTCGTTGTCGAAGACGGCCACCCGGTCCGTGGGTTCGACGAAGTCCGGGCCGCCCGTGGTGGTGACCCGCTCGACGAAGTCGACGATCGCGGCTCGGGTCGATCCGTCCGCCCAGGAAGCCAGGTGGTTCCCCATAGACGTCAGTCCTTCGCCAGGAAGGCGTGCAGCTTGGCCACCGCGTGGTCGATGGTGAAGCTGGCCGGCTCCTGCCGCGGCGGGAACTCCTTGAAGGTCTCGAGGAACTGACTGGTGATGAACGTGCCGTAGATGGCGATGTAGTCGTGGTCGAGGAACCAGTCCCAGTAGGTGTTCGAGGTGATGTCGGCGCGCTCGAACGGGTCGGTGCGCAGGTTGAACACCTTCGGTACCCGCAGGGCCGTGAACGGCTCCGCCCACAGCCCGAGGGTGCCCTTGGCCCGTTGCTCCATGAACACGATCTTCCAGTTGTCGAAGCGTATGCCCAGCACGTCGCAGTCGTCGGAGAAGTAGATCAGCCCCCGGCGCGGGGACGTCTCGACCTCACCGGTGAGGTACGGGAGCAGGTTGTAGCCGTCGATGTGCACCTTGAACGTCTTGTCGCCGACGGCATGCCCTGCCTTGAGTTGGTCGACGATCTCGGGTGCGCCCGCGGCGGCGAGGAAGGTCGGCAGCCAGTCGTGATGCTGGACGATCTCGTTGGACACACTGCCCGCGGGGATCTTGCCCGGCCAGCGGATCACCTCGGGAACCCGGAAGGCGCCCTCCCAGTTGGTGTCCTTCTCGCTGCGGAACGGGGTGGTCGCGCCGTCCGGCCAGGTGTTTGCATGGGGACCGTTGTCGGTGCTGTAGATGACGATGGTGTCCTCGGCGAGGCCCAGGTCGTCGACCGCGTCGAGCAGCCTGCCGACATGCTTGTCGTGATCGACCATGGTGTCGTGGTACGGCGACTGCCAGTGCCCGGCCTGCCCGAGGCTCTCCGGTTTCGTGTGGGTCCGCAGGTGCATGTGCGTGGTGTTCATCCACACGAAGAACGGTGTGTCGGCTTCCTTCTGCCGGGTGATGAAGTCGATTGCCGCGGAGACCGTCTCGTCGTCGATGGTCTCCATCCGCTTCTTGCTCAGCGGCCCGGTGTCCTCGATGCGTTGCTTCCCGACCGGCCCGTAGCGCGGATCGACCTCGCCCGCGTCCTCCTCGGTGGCCCAGGTATGCAGGACACCGCGCGGCATCATCACCTCGTGGAGTTTGGGGTAGTCCTGCGCGCTGGGGTAATCGGCGAGCTCGGGCTCCTCCTCGGCATTGAGGTGGTAGAGATTGCCGAAGAACTCGTCGAACCCGTGCACGGTCGGCAGGTACTTGTTGAGGTCACCGAGGTGGTTCTTCCCGAACTGCCCCGTCGCGTATCCGAGCGGCTTGAGCAGCTCGGCGATGGTGGGGTCCTCGGCCGACAGCCCGATGTCGACTCCCGGGATGCCCACCTTGCTCATGCCGGTGCGGTACACGCTCTGACCGGTGATGAACGAGGCGCGGCCCGCCGTGCAACTCTGCTCGCCGTAGGAGTCGGTGAACTTCATGCCCTCGTCGGCGAGGCGGTCGATGTTCGGTGTCCGGTACCCCATCAGCCCTTCGCTGTAGCAGCTGAGATTGGTGATACCGATGTCGTCGCCCCAGATCACCAGGATGTTGGGTTTGGTGTCCGCCATCGTTCGCTCCTCGCGTGTGCGGTCGGATGCAAAATGTCGCGGTTCCGACGCTGCTAGGGGCGCCCGTGATGCGCATCACCCGTCTCGGGTGAGAGTCGCCGCCGGGCTCGGTCCGTGGTGAGGATGTACGCGCTGATCAGGATGACCCACGCCGGGAACGCCAACGTCACCCACAGGCTGAAGCTGACGACCACCAGCAGGCTGAGCGCGAGCACATAGGTGATGATCGCCAGCGTCCGCGGCATCAGGCCGGTGCGCAGCCAGATGGTTCCCAGCGAGATCATGAACACCGCGGCCATCCGGACCTCGTAGACGTTGTTGATGTGCAGCATCACCTCGCGGCCGAAGTACATCAGCTCGCCCTCCGGGGCCTTCGATTGCCGGGAGACGGCGAGGAGTCCGCCCGCCAGCGCCATCGACACGCACATCATCGCGAGGAGCAGCAGCCCGCTGCCGAGGAAGACGGTGGAGAAGAACCGGTCCTCCAGCTCCCCGAACCGGTCGCGGACCACCCCCATGAACCACAGGAAGGCGATGCCTGCGAAGGGGGCTAGCACCAGGGCGATGGTGATCTGTGTCTGGCCGCGCAGCCAGGGGGACCCGGTAGCCGCCGGCAGCGAGGTGCGCAACAGCACGATGCTGGCCGCGAACAGGACGCCGAAGACGATCCCGGCGACCGCCGCGGCGCGCGGCGTGCGCAGCTTCCGGAACTCGGCCTCTCCCAGCGTGCCGGCCATGGGATCAATCTTCGCCGAAGTTCGGCCGAAGGACCAGCACTCCGTGCGACCGATCAGCGCAGGGTGCGCGCCAGGTTGTCGGCGAGACCGGCGAGGGTGACCTGGTCAGAGCGGTACCCGACGTAGCCGTCCGGGCGGACGAGGAACCCGGTTCGGTCGCCTGCGCCGTATCCGGCGGCGAACCTGCCGTCGGCGTCGCGCAGGATGATCCCCGAGACGGTGGGCAGCTCGACATCCCGGGCGACGATGACGTGGCTGCGCACCGCCAGGCCGAAACGGTCGGTCACCTCGGCGGCGAGCGCGCGCTGCGTCTCGGCGTCCCTGGCGTCGGAGGCCCACAGCAGCAGCGTGTGGCCTGGGTGACGGAACAGTTCGTGCAGACGGACCGTGAACGCGACGCTGTCCTGACGCAGGCCCGCGGCATCGGGCGCGCGATCGCCTGGGCGGGGGAGCGCATCGACCGTTCCCGACCCGGCCCCGACCAGCGGGCTCGTGGGATAACCGACGAGCAGCTGTGCCTCCCGCACGATCGCCTCGGCGGGGTCGGTCATGTCCGCGCCGATGCCCTCCCTCGAGCTCTTGACGGTGCGCCCCACCACCTCCTCGCCGACGGGGTGCCGCTCCTCGTGATAGCTGTCGAGCAGCAGTGGCGCCGCTGAACCGGTGACGGCCAGCGCCAGCTTCCAGCCGAGGTTGTATGCGTCCTGGACGCCGGTGTTCATCCCCTGCGCGCCGGTGGGCGGGTGGATGTGCGCGGCGTCGCCCGCGAGGAACACCCGACCGATGCTGTACCGGCCCGCCAGCCGGTGGCTGATCCGGAAGACCGAGGACCACCGCAGGCTGCTCGCGGTCGTCGGCTGAGGTGAGAGCCGGTCGAGCACGGCCTGCACGTGCCGTAGCTCGGGCCGTCGCCCGCCCTCGAGGCCGTGTGCGACCTCACCGGAATCCGGAGGCGCAGTGGCGAGTTCGTCAGGGACGAGCATCGAGATCCGGTAGCGCTTGTGTCCGGGCAGGGGGATGCAGACCAGCAGGTCGTCGGTGACGCCGTCGGTCTGATGCATGGCCCGGACGCCGTACCCGCCCGGCATCGTCCAGTCCACCTCGACGTCAGCGAGCATGTACTCCTCGGCGAAGGCGCCGCCCTCGAAGGAGATTCCCGATCCCTTGCGGACCAGGCTGTGCGCGCCGTCGCAGCCGACCAGGTACTGCGACTCGACCGTGAACTCGCCGAACCCGTCCCGGACGGTCGCGTGGACCCCGGCCGGATCCTGTTCGAAGCCGGTGAGTTCGGTGCCCCTGGTGATCTGGCCGCCGAGGCCCTCCAGTGCCTCGGCGAGGACCCGTTCGGTCTCGCACTGCGGGAGCGCGAGGAACCCGTACGGGATCTCGGTGGGCAGGATGAGGTCGAGCTGGGCGACCTCGGCGCCGTTGACGTAGACGAGCTGTCCGCGCATCGTGGTCGCCGCGTCGAGCGCGGGCCGGACCACTCCCATCGCGTCCCAGACCTCGACGGTGCGCGGCTGGATGCCGACGGCCTTCGCGTAGGGCGCGCGCTCGGTGAGACGGTCGACGACGATGACGTCGATTCCGCGCCTGCGCAGTTCCACCGCCAGCGTCAGCCCGACAGGCCCAGCCCCGACGATCAGGACATCGGTCGTCACGGGCGCCACCTGCGGTTCGACTGCCGAGGTCATCCCTGGATTCTGTCAGAGCCCGCCGAGTCGGGTGAGCAATTCGATCGCGCCGTCCGCGGTGGCCAAGAGCGCCTCCATCTCCGCGGTGGCGGCGGGCGCGGTCTGCGGATTCTGCAGGGCGAAACCGTTGGCCAGGGTGAGGGTGTTGTAGCCGCTGTCGGCGGCGCGCAGCAACAGTTCGGAGGCCACTCCCTCGCCCGCGATCCGGTCGAGACCCTCGCCGAGGAAGTAGAACCGCCACAGGGGGCCCAGATCGGCGCCGTACACGGCCTTCGTCCTGGCGACGATCGCGTCGCCGTCGGTGGCGATGGAGTCGACGATCTTGTAGTAGTCGGCGACGTTCCGCTCGGTGGTGCCGGTTGCGGCGACGGCCCGCGCGAGGTCGACCGTCAGGTGCGCGTTGTAGCCGATCATGGCGACCTGGGCGGGGGACAGGGTGCAGTCCCTGCTCAGTGCGAAGTAACGCTGCCATGCGGGTTCGGTTGGGGTGCCGGTGAACTCGGCGTGGACGTTGTCCAGGTAGCGGCGCAGCAGATCGGTGCTGATCGCGTGGGCCCATTCGGGGGTGACGAAGGCGGCCGGGTCGCGCTGCAGCGGCATGACGGCCCGTTGCACGACGGCGTCGAGTCCGATGCCGAACAGTCCGCGCCGGTCGCCGTGCGAGACCAGGATGTCGGATATCCGTTGCTGGCGGACCACCTCCTCCTCGAGTCGGTCCATCGACGAGGTCGCGGTGATCGTGGTGGTGTCGGACAGCGCGGCGACGGCGCCTGCCTCGGCGGCGGACAGCTGGGTGCCGCAGGCCGAGGCGGTCGCGGGATCGGCGGCCGCGGGCCGCGTGAGGGTGAGCGAGGCGAGGAGCGCGATCGAGGAGAGGGTGACGAGGCGGGAGACGGACGTGCGCGAGGTGGTCCGGCGCGGGCTCATCGCCGGAGTGTAACGACCGCGGTGCGGTGATGACGGTTGTCTGCGAGCGCACTTGACAGCGCCTAGAACACGTGTTCGACTCTGTGTATGCGATGGCAGGGGCAGGCTCTCGACGCCGACGACGGCGCCCTTCCCGGGCTCGCCCGTGCCGGGCTCGTCCGCACAGTACAGACGCCCGAGTTCGAGGGCATCACGTTCCACGAGGTGCTCTGCAAGTCCGCGCTGAACAAGATGCCCGACGAGTCCACACTGCCATTTCGCTTCACCATCAATGCGTTTCGCGGCTGTTCCCACGCGTGCCGATACTGCTTCGCCAGGCCGACCCACGAGTATCTCGACCTGGACGCGGGCCGGGACTTCGACAGCCAGGTCGTGGTGAAGACGAACGTGGCCGCCGTGCTGAGGCGCGAGCTGGCCCGTCGGTCGTGGAAGCGCGAGCACGTCGCGCTCGGCACCAACACGGATCCGTACCAGCGGGCGGAGGGGCGCTACCGGCTGATGCCGGGGATCATCGGAGCGCTCGCGGAGTCGGGCACGCCGTTCTCGATCCTCACCAAGGGCACCCTCCTGCGCCGGGACCTGCCCCTGCTCACGCTGGCGGCGCGGCAGGTTCCGGTGGGGATCGGGGTCTCGCTCGCGATCGGGGACCCGGACCTGCAGAAGGCCATCGAACCGGGCACGCCGTCGCCGAAGGCCCGGCTGGACCTGATCAGGGCGATCGCCGACGCCGGATTCGACTGCAACGTGATGGTCGCGCCGGTGATCCCGTACCTGACCGACTCGACGCGGCACCTGGACGAGTTGCTGGGGGCAATCGCAGACGCGGGCGCGAGCGGGGTCACGGTGTTTCCGATGCACCTGCGCGGAAGCACCCGGGGGTGGTTCCTGAACTGGCTGGCCGAGGAGCATCCCGCGCTGATCCGTCGGTACCGGCAGCTCTACGGTCGCGGCGCCTATGTGACCCCGGAATACAAGCTGTGGCTTCGCGGCCGGGTCGCGCCGCTGGTCGAGAAGTACGGACTCGGTGGTGATTCGGGCCATCGGCAGGAAGCCGCGCCTGCACCCGTGCGCGAGCTGGTCGGGGCGGGTACTGCGCCTGCGCTGACGCTGTTCTGAGACAACGCCGAATCCTATAGTGGTAGCAGGGAAATACTCCTGCTTCAAAGGTCGGCATATGTCCGGGTGCGCTCGCTCGGGATGGGTTCGCGGGGCGATGGGCGCCGCGCTCGCGGTAGCGATCTGCGCGGGCCTGACCTCCGGTGAGACAGCAGCGCCCGGGTGGTCGGCCGCGCCCACCGGCCCGGTTTCGCGCTCCGAGAGCGACGGCCTGTGCGACCCGCTCCCCGATGCGCTCGCGTCCGCGGTCGAGGAGGCGGCGGCGGACGGCGACATCGTCGGGATCGCCTACCTGGACCGAGCGACCGACGTCTACCTCGGCGCGGGCGACACGGCAGTGAGATTCCCGGCGGCGTCGCTGACGAAGCTGTTCATCGCCGACGACTACCTGCATCGCATCGCGGCGACTCCGGCGGCGATCGACGGCGAGATGCTGGCGGGGGTCGTGTCGATGCTGGCCACCTCCGATGACGGCGCGGCCGAGCTGTTGTGGACGCTCGGCGGCGGCCCGGCCGTCGTCGAACGCGTAGCCGAGCGGTACGCGCTGTCCGCGACCTCGGCGGACGGTGCCTGGTGGGACACCAGCGTCACGGCCGCCGATATCGCCAGGTACTACGACGGCCTGCTCTCCGGGCGCGGCGGCCTCACCGAGCCCGCGCGGCAGATCATGATCGTCGGGCTCCAGGCGGCCGCGCCCGTGGCCGCCGACGGATTCGACCAGGGCTTCGGGGTCCGGGCGACGCTGGAGCGGTGGGGTGGACCCGGGATCAAACAGGGCTGGATGACGACGGGGGACAGGACGATCCGGCATTCGACGGGGTTCGGGGGACGCGACCACCGGTACGTCCTGGTCGAGCTCGCGGCCCTCGACTCCGGGTCGCCATCCGTCGCCGACGACATCGTCAACGCCGATGCGAGTGCCAGGGCCACCGCGATCGTCGAGGCCGCGATGTCCGCGAGCATCACCGAGGCCACCGTCTGCGTCAGCACGCCGTGACGGCCGGTTTGGTGCCCGCGCCGGAACGGTCGGCGAGTACATTTCCGCTGTAGCGGCACGACCATCCGACCACGGAGTGTGCGATGACCGACGACAGCGAACCGAACGCACGGCAGGCGCCCGAACCCGCGGCCGATGCGGGCACAGCCACCTATCGCCGATGGCTGCGGACCGCGATCCTCTACGTTCTCCTCGCCGTCGCGGGCTACCAGGTACTCGGCTGGCTGCTGCACAACCTGCGCGGTTTCCTCGGCATGCTGTTCCTGGCATGGCTCTTCAGCGTCACCATCGAACCGGTTGTCGACTGGTTCGAACGTCGTGGATGGCGCCGCGGCGCGGGCACGGGACTGGTGCTGGTGTCCCTGCTGCTGTTCTCGATCGGATTCCTCGCGGTGTTCGGGGCGCTGCTCGCCGAGCAGCTGGCCCAGCTGCTCACCGCGCTGCCGGGGGCCGTCTCGCGAGTGACGGAGTGGGCCAACCGGACCTTCGACACCAACTTCTCGACCGGCGATGACCTGCTCAAGCTCACCCCGGACACCATTCGCGAACTGGCGCAACGCTTCACGCCGGGGGTGCTCGGGATCGTGTCGTCCCTGCTCGAGGTCGTGTTCCAGGCGATGACACTGCTGCTGTTCGTGTTCTACATGTCGGCGCAGGGCCCGGCGCTGCGCCGGACGATCTCGAGCTGGTTCCCGGCCCGGCAGCAGCAGGTCATCTCCACCGTGTGGGAGATCTCCGTCGACAAGGCAGGCGGCTACGTGGTGTCCCGATTGATCCTGGCGGCGGTGAGCGCCGTCGCCACCGGCATCTTCCTGATGGCGATCGGGGTGCCGTATTGGCTGCCGCTGGCGATATGGACCGGAGTGGTCTCGCAGTTCATCCCCACCCTCGGCACCTATCTCGCGATCGCGCTGCCCGCGATCATCGCCGCCGCGGCGCAGCCGATGGACGGGGTGTGGGTGGTGGTCTTCGGGACGGCGTACCAGCAGGTCGAGAACTACCTGCTCCACCCGCGCATCACGTCCAAGACCGTGTCGATCCACCCGGCCGTCGCCTTCGGCTCGGTGATCGTCGGGGCATCGCTGTTCGGCGCGATCGGCGCGCTGGTGTCCGTCCCCGTCGTCGCGGTGATCCAGTCGCTGGTCGAAACCTACGGTCGCCGTTACGAACTGGTCCACGATCGACAGGCCGAACGCGACGCGCCCGCCGCCGAGTAGGGGGGCGGGCGCGTCGGGACCGGTTCCTGGGTCAGCGTTGCGCCAGCGCGGCGGGGTTGTCCAGGTCGCGGGTCGCGTAGGTGTTGCAGGCGCTGACCTGCCCGGTCTTGTAGCCGGTGGCGAACCACTTCATCCGTTGCTGGGAGGAGCCGTGCGTCCAGCCCTCCGGATTCACCCGGCCGCTGGAGGCCTGCTGGATCCGGTCGTCGCCCACCGAGGAGGCGGCGGACAGGGCGTCCTTGATGTCGTTCTCGCTCAGCTTGTTGAGGAACGGTGCACCGCCGCCGGGGGCCGGCTTGGTGTCGGCGTAGTGCGCCCAGACTCCCGCGTAGCAGTCGGCCTGCAGCTCGGTCCGCACCGCGCCGGACTCGGCGCCCTTCGGGTCGGCCTGCGCCCGGCCGATGTCGCCGAGCTGATTCTGGATGTGGTGACCGATCTCGTGCGCGACCACGTATTCCTGCGCGAGCGGGCCCGCGCTCGAACCGAACTGGTCCACCAGGAGCTGGAAGAAGCTGGTGTCGAAGTAGGCGGTGGAGTCGGCCGGGCAGTAGAACGGGCCCACGTCGCTGGTGGCGTTGCCGCAGCCGGTGTTCACCGCGCCGGAGAAGAGCATGACGCCCGGCTGGACGTAGCGGACACCGGTCTGCTTCTGCAGTTCCTCGCCCCACACCGAGTCGAGGCTCGCGGTGGTGAACGCGACCCGGCAGTTCACGTCGCGGTTGGCGTCCGCTCCGGTCTCACAGTTCTCCAGCTCCGTGATCGAGCCGGTTCCCAGCTGGGCGGAGTCGGAGGCGCCGGTCAGTCCGCCGAGCAGCGAGCCCGGGTTGCCGCCGAGCAGCAGGGCCAAGACGAGCACCACCAGTCCGCCGAGGCCGCCACCGAGTGCGGCCTTGCCGCCCCGACCGCCTCCGCCGCGGTGGCCGCCGCCGACCGTCACGCGGCCCGAGTCCATCCGCGCACCCTCGTTGAAGGTCATCGTCATCGCTTTCGTTCGAAGTCGAGAACTGCGGATACAGCTTTACACGCGACCGCGCGCAAAGTTCCGACTGCGCGGTTATGTCTTATGAGTGTCTCTCCGTAGGATCGCACCAACTGAGAAGTCGCTGGATAACTGTGGAAGGAACCCCGTGCTGCGCACCCACCTCGCCGGCTCGCTGCGAGCCGAGCACGCCGATCAAACCGTCACCCTCACCGGATGGGTTGCCAGGCGTCGCGATCACGGCGGAGTGATCTTCATCGATCTGCGCGACGCCTCCGGGGTCGCCCAGGTGGTGTTCCGTGAGGGCGAGGTCGCCGAGCAGGCCCACCGCCTGCGCGCCGAGTACTGCGTCAAGATCACCGGCAGCGTCGAGGTCCGGCCGGAGGGGAACCAGAACTTCGAGATCCCGACCGGCGCGATCGAGGTCAACGCGACCACGCTCGAGGTGCTCAACGAGAGTGCCCCGTTGCCGTTCCAGCTCGACGACCAGGTCGGCGAGGAGGCGCGCCTCAAGCACCGCTACCTCGACCTGCGTCGCGAGGGTCCGGGTCAGGCGATCCGGCTGCGCTCCAAGGTGAACGCGGCGGCCCGCGAGGTGCTGGCGCACCACGAGTTCGTCGAGGTCGAGACCCCCACCCTGACCCGGTCCACCCCCGAGGGTGCCCGCGACTTCCTGGTGCCCGCGCGCCTGCAGCCCGGCAGCTTCTATGCGCTGCCCCAGAGCCCGCAGCTGTTCAAGCAGCTGCTGATGGTCGGCGGCATCGAGCGCTACTACCAGATCGCGCGCTGCTACCGGGACGAGGATTTCCGTGCCGACCGGCAGCCGGAGTTCACCCAGCTCGACATCGAGATGAGCTTCGTCGAGCAGGACGACGTCATCCATCTCGCCGAAGAGATCCTCACCAACGTGTGGAAGCTGATCGGCCACCAGATCAGCACCCCGATCCAGCGGATGACCTACGCGGAGGCGATGCGCCGCTTCGGCTCCGACAAGCCGGACCTGCGTTTCGGGCTCGAGCTCGTGGAGTGCATGGAGTTCTTCAAGGACACCACCTTCCGGGTCTTCCAGGCCGAGTACGTCGGCGCCGTCGTGATGCCGGGAGGCGCCAGCCAGCCGAGGCGTCAGCTCGACGGCTGGCAGGAATGGGCGAAGCAGCGCGGCGCCAAGGGACTGGCGTACGTCCTCATCGGTGAGGACGGGGAACTGACCGGTCCGGTCGCCAAGAACCTGACCGACGCCGAGCGCGAGGGCCTCGCCGCGCACGTCGGTGCCAAGCCGGGCGACTGCATCTTCTTCGCGGCAGGCCCGACGAAGCAGATGCGCGCCCTGCTGGGCGCCGCCCGCGGCGAGATCGCCCGCAAGCAGGACCTCATCGACCCGAACGCGTGGGCCTTCCTGTGGGTCGTCGACGCGCCGATGTTCGAACCGACCGCCGACGCCACCGCCAGCGGTGACGTCGCCCTCGGCTACAGCGCGTGGACCGCCGTGCACCACGCCTTCACCTCGCCCAAGCCCGAGTCGATGGACACCTTCGACACCGATCCCGGCAAGGCGCTGGCCTACGCGTACGACATCGTCTGCAACGGCAACGAGATCGGTGGCGGCAGCATCCGTATCCACCGCAAGGACATTCAGGAACGCGTCTTCAAGGTGATGGGGATCGACCACGAGGAGGCGGAGGACAAGTTCGGCTTCCTCATCGACGCCTTCTCCTACGGCGCGCCCCCGCACGGCGGCATCGCGTTCGGCTGGGATCGCATCACAGCGCTGCTCGCCGGGATGGACTCGATCCGCGAGGTCATCGCCTTCCCGAAGTCGGGCGGCGGAGTCGATCCGCTCACCGATGCGCCTGCGCCGATCACCCCGCTGCAGCGCAAGGAGTCGGGCATCGACGCCAAGCCGGAGCCCAAGGGCGAGCCTGAAACGGAAACGCAGGCCTCCTGACCGACTGGGAACCCGACCGGCCGCACCTGCGGGTGCCGGTCCGGTCGGGTCCCGCAGGTGCGGGTCCGTGCTTCGCGGGCGAAGTCTCCATCAATTTCTCGTACGGATCGGTCTGTTTCTGCAGGTCCGCATGGCGGGTCCATCGGTAACCGACCGGACGGGCGACCGAGGGGGCCCGCTCCGGGGCCAGGGCGGGTAGGTTGGACGGCGATGACCGCACTATTGGCCGACCCCGTTTCAGAGGTAGTCGCAGCAGCCGAGCAGCTGCTGGAGCGACGTACCGGAGCTCCGGTCACCCTCGTTGATCCCATCGATCTGGGCGGCAGCGGCCGCACGGTCGTGCTGCGCGTCCGCTGCGCCGAGAATCCCTTCTCGCTGCCACGCACGTTGGTGATCAAGCAGGTCCGCGAGCTGTCCCCGGAGGCCGAGGCCAGGCGCATCGCCGCCTACGCGGCGCTGCCCGCCGACGAGCCGCGGGTGATGGACACCGCCTTCCTCCGCGAGGCCGTGTCGTACCAGTTCGCGACCGCACTGGCGACCGACAGCAGGCCGGGCCCGGAACTGATCGCCTACGACCTCGACGCGCGACTGCTGGTGCTCACCGACCTCGGTGACGCCACCCCGATCGCCGAACTGCTCCAGCAGGCCGACGAGGCTGCGGTCACCAACTCGCTGATGGCGCTGGCTCAGGCGATCGGCCGGATGCACGCCGCGACCGTGGGGCGCGAGGAGGACTTCACCGCGCTGTTGCGCCGCGCCGACGTGCCGCACTTCGGAAACAGCATCTCCGAGCAGGTGGTCGCGTCCGCCCCGAAGGTGCCCGAGTTGCTGCGCCGCGAGCTCGGCATCGAGGTCGGCCAGGACATCGTCGATCGCGTCGCGAAGGCCGCGCGCCTCTTCGACGGCGGCCGCTACCGCGCCTTCAGCCCCTCGGACCTCTGCCCGGACAACATCATCGTCAACGATGCCGGGGTGCGCTTCCTTGACTACGAGTGGGGCGGGTTCCGCGATGCGACGCTCGACATCGCCTACGCCCTCGTGTCGTTTCCCGGCTGCCTGTGCGGGGTCGAACTGTCGCCGGAACGCTCGGCGGCGATGGCGGAGGCCTGGCGCGCCGAGGTGGTCGGGATGTGGCCGCAGCTGGCCGACGACGAGGTGCTCTGCGCCCGGATGCTCGAGGCCCAGCTGATCTGGGTCTGGCTCTCGACCTACTGGTACCTGCCCGACGACCACGAGCGGATCGCCGCCGCCAGGGAGCACCACCTGTCGCTGCCGCGTTCGAAGGCGCTGATCGCGCGGTGGAACACGCTCGCGTCCTGTGCCGACCACGCCGGGGCCCCCGATGTGGCCGCGCATGCACGTGAGGTCGCGGATCGGCTCGCGACGTACTGGGCGTAAGGACGTCAGTCGCGAGGAGGGCCGATGAGTTCGGCGCTGGTCGTGGGCAGCGGACCCAACGGGCTCGCCGCCGCCGTGCACTTCGCGCGGAACGGCGTCGAGGTGCGGGTGCTCGAGGCGGCCGACACGATCGGCGGTGGTACCCGCTCCGGTGAGTTGACCGTTCCCGGTCTGATCCACGATCACTGCTCGGCGTTCCACCCGATGGGCATCGGCTCTCCGTACCTGGCCACGCTCGGCCTCGAGAAGTACGGCCTGACCTGGCGGACGGGTTCGACGCCCTCGCCGAGGACCTGATGCGCCCGGTGCTCGCCGTCCCGCGCCACCCGGTCCGCCTCGCGGCCTTCGGGCCGCGAGCGCTGCTCCCCGCCACCGTCACCACGCGGTGGTGGCGAACGGAGAAGGCGCGCGCGCTGTTCGGCGGCGTCGCCGCGCACGCGTACTGCCGGCTCGACCGGCCGGCCACCTCCGCGGTGGGACTGATGATCACCGCCGCCGGACACCGCTATGGCTGGCCGGTGGCCGAGGGTGGATCCCGGTCGATCACCGATGCGCTCGCGGCGATGCTCGTCGAGCACGGCGGCACCATCGAGACCGGCGTGCGCGTGCGCTCCTCGGCCGACATCCCGCCCGCGGACGTGGTGCTGCTCGACGTCGCGCCCGCGGGCGCCCTCCGAATTCTGGGGGACCGGCTCCCTGCGCGGGTGGCGCGCGCGTACGCGCGTTTCCGCCCGGCGCCTGGTGCGTACAAGGTTGACTTCGCGATCGACGGCCACGTGCCGTGGACGAACCCCGACTGCCGCAGGGCAGGAACTGTCCACCTCGGTGGAGACTTCGCCGAGATCGCGGCCAACGAGCGTCTGGTCGGTGCGGGAGTGATGCCGCGGCGCCCGTTCGTCCTCGTCGGGCAGCAGTACCTCGCCGACCCGACGCGATCACGGGGCGATGTGCATCCCCTGTACGCGTATGCCCATGTGCCGCACGGATACCCGGGCGATGCGACGGAGGCGGTGATCGCGCAGATCGAGCGCTTCGCACCGGGATTCCGCGACCGGATCATCGCGACCGATGTCACCGGGCCCGCCCGGCTGGCCGAGGACAATCCGAACCAGGCGGGGGGCGACATCATCGGCGGCGCGAACAGCGGACCTCAGGTGGTGTTCCGGCCGCGGACGGCGCGTGACCCGTACGACACCGGTGTCGAGGGGACCTTCCTCTGCTCCGCCTCGACCCCGCCTGGCGCGGGGGCGCACGGGATGTCCGGGTACAACGCGGCCCGGTCCGCCCTGCGTCATCTGCGCAGGGCGGACTCAGCGCCTCGGGGTGCTCAGGCGCCGGGCCGGTAGGAGGCGGGGTCGAGCGGTGCGCCGACCGGGAGCGTGCGCTGGGCACCGTCCGCCACCCGGTAACTCACCGCGTGGCGCACGGTCGCGTTGGGGTCGATCGGGTCGCTGACGTAGAACCAGTCCATCTGCGAACCGGCCGTCGCGATCTCGAACACGCCGTAACCGTGGGAGTCGAGTTCGACGTACCGGACGTGCCGGTTGACCGCCTTGAACCCCTCCTCCGCCGCGACGCTGACGGTCCGCGGCGGCACGCCCAGCGTCTCGTCGATGTTCGGGGAGGTCACCGACGGCACCACGAATTCGGTGCCCACCGTGGCGCCGCCCGGGTAGTTCGCGGCGTCGATCGGCAGGTCGCATGCCCAGGACGTGTGGATGTCACCGGTCAGGAAGACCGTGTTGTCGACACCCGCGGTCGTGATCGAGTCGAACAGCCGGCGTCGGTCGGCGGAGTAGCCGTCCCACTGGTCGGTGTTGTACGGAACACCCGCATCGGGCAGCCCGACCATGTCGGTGAGCGCCGCGGTGGTCTTGGTGTCCAGTGGCGGGAACAGGCAGGGCGCGATCATCACCGGGTTGCCGACCACCTTCCACTGGGTCGGTGACGACACGATGCCCTTGGTGAGCCAGTCCATCTGGGCGCGGCCGGTGATGGTCCGGTCGGGGGAGTCCACCTTGCGCCAACCGGCCCCCGACGAGGCCGGCTCGTCGCGGTAGGTGCGCAGATCGAGCATCGAGATCTCCGCCAGGTTGCCGAACCGGAAGCGCCGGTACAGCGTCACCTCGGTGCCGGACCCGGTCACCCGCACCGGCATCCACTCGAAGTAGGCCCGTGCGGAACTGGCCTTGCGGGTGGCCCAGTCGCCCTCGGTGGCAGGGTTGTGGTTTTCCGCGCCGCCGTCGAAGGAGTTGTCCGCGGACTCGTGATCGTCCCAGGTCGCGATGAACGGCAGCTTCGCGTGCAGGGCCATCAGGTCAGGGTCGGTCTTGTACTGGGCGTGCCGGATCCGGTAATCGGCGAGGGAGACGATCTCGTGCGCCGGCTCGTGCGGCCGGACGGCTCCGTTGCGGCCACCGTACTCACCGCGACCGTATTCGTAGATGTAGTCGCCGAGGTGCAGGATCGCGTCCAGGTCCTCGCGCTGCGCGAGGTGGCGGTATGCGCCGAAGTAGCCTGCCTCCCAGTTGGAGCAGGACACCACGCCGAAGCGCAGCCGCGCCAGATCCGCGTCGTTTGCCGGTGCGGTCCTGGTGCGTCCGACGGGGGAGACCTGGCCGCCGACCGCGCCGCCACGGGCGGTGAAGCGGTAGTGGTAGTAGGTGGCGGGCTTGAGGCCGGTGACGTCGACCTTCGCGGTGTGGTCGGAGTCGGCGCCCGTGGTGACGGTGCCGCTGCGCACGACCGAGGAGAAGTCGGGGTCGGTGGCGACCTGCCACTCCAGCGAGATCGACGGTCCCGCACCGGATCCGGGCTGCGCGTCGGCGGACGGGGTGACGCGGGTCCAGATGATGACCCGGTCGGGGAGCGGGTCTCCTGAGGCGACGCCGTGCACGAAGCCGACGGCGGGCGCGCCGGGTGCGGCGGCGGCGGTGCCCGCGGCCACAACGGTGATGCCCACACCCGCGAGCGCGGCCGAACTCTTCAGCAGGGTGCGCCTGCTCACGCTGGGCAGGGTGGTGTGGTCGGGAAGGCAGTTGTCAGACACCCGAGCATCACAGCCGAACATGGACGCGTGTTCAAACTGCAACGGGGTCGATCGCCCAATGTTCATCTGACGTTCGTCCTCGTGTCGTTCGGATGCGGGCGGTCGCGAGCTCATGCGCCCGGACGGTGGGCGGCGGGGTCGAGCGGTGTGCCTACCGGGACCGTGCGCTGGGTGCCGTCCGCGACCCGGAAGCTCGCCCCATGGCGCACGGTCGCGCGGGGGTCGATCGGATCGCTGATGTAGTACCAGTCCATTTGCGAACCGGCGGTGGCGATCTCGAACACCCCGTATCCGTGCGAGTCGAAGTCGAGGTACCGGATATGCCGGTTGACCGCCTTGTACGCCTCCTCCACCGCGAGGCTGGCGGTGCGGGGCGGCACCCCAAGCGAGTCGTCCATGTTCGGGGAGGTCACCGACGGCACCACGAGTTCGGTGCCGATCGTGGGGCCCGCCGGGTAGTTCGCGGCGTCGAGCGGCAGGTCGCAGGCCCAGGACGTGTGGACGTCGCCGGTCAGGAAGACCGTGTTGGCGACACCCGCCTCGGCGATCGCGTCGTACAGGCGGCGGCGGTCGGCGGCGTAACCGTCCCACGAGTCGGTGCCGTAGGGAATGCCCTCGGCGGGGAGTCCGAGTATCTCGGTGAGCGCCGCGGTGGTCTTGGTGTCCAGCGGCGGGACCAGGGTCGGCGCGATCATCACCGGATTGCCGACCACTTTCCACTGCGTCGGCGAGGACACGATGCCGTTGGCGAGCCAGTCCATCTGGGCACGGCCGGTGATGGTCCGGTCGGGGGAGTCCACCTTGCGTCCGGCAGTGGCGGTGGTCTGCTCGTCGCGGTAGGTGCGCAGGTCGAGCATGGAGATCTCCGCGAGGTTGCCGAACCGGAAGCGCCGGTAGAGCGTCACCTCGGTGCCGGACCCGGTGGGCCGCACCGGCATCCACTCGAAGTAAGCCCGGGTGGAATTGGCCTTGCGGGTGGCCCAGTCGCCCTCGGTGGCGGGGTTGTGGTTCTCAGCGCCGCCGTTGAACGAGTTGTCCGCGGACTCGTGGTCGTCCCAGGTCGCGATGAACGGCACCCGTGCGTGCAGCGCCATCAGGTCAGCGTCGGTCTTGTGCTGGGCGTGCCGGATCCGGTAATCGGCGAGCGAGACGATCTCGTGCGGCGGATCGGTGGGCCGGACCGCACCGTTGCGGCCTCCGTACTCGCCTCGGCCGTACTCGTAGATGTAGTCACCGAGATGCAGGACCGCGTCCAGGTCCTCGCGCTTGGCCAGGTGGCGGTAGGCGGAGAAGAACCCGGCCTCCCAGTTGGAACAGGACACCACGCCGAAGCGCAGCCGCGCCAGGTCGGCATCGTTGGCGGGTGCGGTGAGGGTGCGTCCGACGGGGGAGACCTGGCCGGCGACCGCACCCCCGCGGGCGGTGAAGCGGTAGTGGTAAGCGGTCGCGGGCTTCAGACCGATGACGTCGACCTTCGCGGTGTGGTCGGAGCCGGCGTCCGCGGTCACCGTGCCGCTGCGCACGACCGAGGCGAAGCCGGGGTCCGTCGCGACCTGCCAGTCCAGTGCGACCGCCTCTCCAACACCGGAGCCGGGCTGCGCGTCGGCGGACGGTGTGACGCGGGTCCAGATGACGACCCGATCGGGGAGCGGGTCTCCTGAGGCGACGCCGTGCGCGAAGCCGATGGCGCCCGCGCCGGGCGCCGCGCTTGCGGTGCCCGCGGCCGCGACGGTCAGGCCAACGCCCGCGAGCGCGGCCGAACTCTTCAGTAGGGTCCGCCTGCTCAGGCTCGGCAGGGTGGTGCGGTCGGGAAGCCAGTTGTCAGACACCCGAAGATCACAGCCGAACTTGGACGTGTGTTCAACACGTGGCGGGCCTGACGGCCGGATGTTCATCTGACGTTTACTGCCTTGTCGTCCCGGCGCGGTCGGAGGTACCCGCGTCGGTGCCCTTTAGTAGCGTCGACACGTGAGCGATTGGCTGGGATCAACCGACGGTGGCGCGGACACGGGGCTGTTCGCCGCCCCGGGGGAACCCGCGGATCACGCGGGGCCGGTGACCGCGGGCCTGCCGCCGGTGCGCCCGGACGCGCCGCTCGCGGTCCGAATGCGGCCGGTGAGCCTCGACGAGGTGGTGGGGCAGGGACATCTGCTGGGACCCGGCGCGCCACTGCGCAGGCTCGTGGACGGCTCGGGCGCGGCGTCGGTGATGCTCTACGGGCCGCCCGGCACCGGCAAGACCACCCTGGCCTCCCTGATCTCGCGGGCGACCGGCCGTCGGTTCGAGGCGTTGTCCGCGTTGTCGGCGGGCGTCAAGGACGTCCGCGCGGTGATCGACCTGGCCCGCAGGCGGCTCACCGCGGGGGAGCAGACCGTGCTCTTCATCGACGAGGTGCACCGATTCTCCAAGACCCAGCAGGACGCGCTGCTGGCGGCGGTGGAGAACCGGATCGTGCTGTTGGTCGCGGCCACCACCGAGAATCCCTCGTTCTCAGTCGTGTCGCCGCTGCTGTCCCGGTCGCTGGTCCTGCAGTTGCACTCGCTCACCGAGGCCGACATCTGCGCGCTGCTCGACCGGGCCGTCGCGGATCAGCGGGGGCTGGGCGGTTCGGTCAGCCTGACGGACGACGCGCGCGACCATCTCGTGCGGCTGGCGTCGGGCGACGCCCGGCGTGCCCTGACCGCGCTGGAGGCTGCCGCGGGCGCGGCGCTCGATTCGCCTGCCGAGGACGGGTCGGCCGTGGTCGACCTCGAGACCGTCGAGGCGAGTGTCGACAAGGCGGCCGTGCGCTACGACCGGGACGGCGACCAGCACTATGACGTGATCAGCGCGTTCATCAAGTCGATCCGCGGCTCGGATGTGGACGCCGCGCTGCACTACCTGGCCCGGATGATCACCGCGGGCGAGGATCCACGCTTCATCGCACGCCGACTGGTGGTGCACGCGAGCGAGGACATCGGCATGGCCGATCCGACCGCACTGCAGACCGCGACCGCGGCCGCGCAGGCCGTCCAGCTCATCGGCATGCCGGAGGCCCGGCTCGCCTTGGCGCAGGCCACGATCCACCTGGCGACCGCGCCGAAGTCGGGAGCGGTGATCGCCGCCCTCGGCGCGGCCATGGCCGACGTGTCCGCGGGGAAGTCGGGGCTGGTGCCGCCGCACCTGCGGGACGGTCACTACGCCGGCGCCGAGAAGCTGGGCAACGCGGTCGGGTACCGCTACCCACACAACGCCGCCGACGGCGTGTTGCCGCAGCAGTACCCGCCGGACGAGTTGGTCGGCGTCGACTACTACGAGCCGACCGGGCACGGCGCCGAGCGCGAGATCGCGGCGCGGGTGGGCAAGTTGCGGCGGATCGTGCGGGGTTGACGCGGCCCCGAGCGCTGCGCACCCCGTCATCCTCGGCACGTTAAGCTGGATATTCATCTCCAGATGCCCATGACGTATGCCCATGAAGTAAGGACCGGTTAGTGCAGACCCACGAGATCCGCAGGCGATTCCTCGACCACTTCGTCAAGGCGGGTCACACCGAGGTGGCCAGTGCGTCGTTGATCTTCGACGACCCGAACCTGTTGTTCGTCAACGCCGGCATGGTGCAGTTCAAGCCGTTCTTCCTCGGCCAGCAAGCCCCGCCGTACCAGCGCGCGACGAGCGTGCAGAAGTGTGTGCGCACCGGCGACATCGAGGAGGTCGGTGTCACCACCCGCCACAACACCTTCTTCCAGATGGCGGGCAACTTCTCGTTCGGCGACTACTTCAAGGAGGGCGCCATCACGCTCGCCTGGGAGCTGATCACCAAGCCGCTGGACCAGGGCGGATACGGAATCGACCCCGAGCGCATCTGGGTGACCGCCTACGAGAAGGATCCCGAGGCGGCGGAGATCTGGCGTCGCGTCGCCGGAATCCCCGAGGAGCGCATCCAGTTCCGCGACGGCAAGGACAACTACTGGGACATGGGTGTGCCCGGCCCTGGCGGACCGTGCTCGGAGATCTACTACGACCGCGGCCCCGAGTTCGGCAAGGAGGGCGGACCGATCGTGGACGAGGACCGCTACCTCGAGATCTGGAACCTCGTGTTCATGCAGGACGTTCGCGGTGAGCTGAGCCCGAAGCTCGGTCACCAGCCGGTCGGCGTGCTCCCGAAGAAGAACATCGACACCGGCATGGGCGTCGAGCGGGTTGCTCTGGTCCTGCAGGGCGTCGACAACGTCTACGAGACCGACCTCGTGCGACCGGTCATCGCCAAGGCCGAGGAACTCACCGGGCGCCCATATGGAGCGGGCAGCCACGAGGACGACGTCCGCTTTCGTGTCATCGCCGACCACGCGCGCACCGCTGCGATGCTGATCGGCGACGGCGTCAACCCCGGCAACGACGGCCGCGGCTACGTGCTGCGCCGCCTGCTGCGCCGCATCGTCCGCTCCGCCAAGCTGCTCGGCGCCGAGCAGCCGAGCATGCGCGAGTTCATCACGGTCGTGCGCGACACCATGGCGCCGTCCTACCCGGTACTCGACACCGACTTCGAGCGGATCCTCACTGTCGCGGTCGGCGAGGAGGCGGCGTTCCGTCGCACCCTGGTCTCCGGCGAGAAGCTGTTCGAGACGGCGGCCGATGAGGTCAAGACCGCGGGCAAGAAGGTGATCGCGGGCAGCGAGGCCTTCGCCCTGCACGACACCTACGGGTTCCCGATCGACCTGACCCTGGAGATGGCGTCCGAGGCAGGCCTGACCGTCGACGAGGACGGCTTCCGGTCGCTCATGGCCGAGCAGCGGCAGCGCGCCAAGGACGACGCGCGGGCCCGCAAGCAGTCGCACGCCGACCTCACCGTCTACAAGGAGTTCGTCGACCGCGGCGAGACCGAGTTCACCGGCTTCGCCGAGCTGACCTCGGAGGCCACCGTGCTGGCGCTGATCTCCGACGGCGTCCGGATCCCCACCGCGACCGTGGGCCAGGACGTCGAGGTCATCCTCGACCGCAGCCCGCTCTACGCGGAGGCAGGCGGCCAGATCGCCGACATCGGCGTGATCACCGGACCCGGCCTGCGGGTGCGGGTGCGCGACGTGCAGAAGATCGCGAAGAAGCTGTGGGTGCACAAGGTCACCGTCGAGGAGGGCCAGATCACCGAGGGCGACGCCATCCTCGCGCAGGTCGACGCCAACTGGCGGGCGGGCGCGACCCAGGGTCACTCCGGTACCCACATGGTGCACGCCGCGCTGCGACAGGTGCTGGGCCCCAACGCCGTTCAGGCCGGATCGCTGAACAAGCCCGGCTACCTGCGGTTCGACTTCTCGTGGCAGGGCCAGCTGTCGGAGGCCCAGCGCAACGACATCGAGGCCGTCGCCAACGAGGCCGTCACCGCCAATCACCCGGTCAACACGTTCGTCACCGACCTGGCCAAGGCCAAGTCGATGGGCGCGATGGCGCTGTTCGGCGAGAACTACGGCGACGAGGTCCGGGTGGTCGAGATCGGCGGACCGTTCTCGATGGAGCTGTGCGGTGGCACCCACGTCGCGCACTCCTCGCAGATCGGGCCGGTCACGCTGCTCGGTGAGTCCTCCGTCGGCTCCGGCATTCGGCGCGTGGAGGCCTTCGTCGGCCTCGACTCGTACCGGTACCTGGCCAAGGAACGCGCGCTGCTCGCTGGTGTCGCAACGGCGCTGAAGGTGCCCTCCGAGGAGGTGCCAGGGCGCGTGGAGCAGCTGGTGGAGCGGCTCAAGGTGGCCGAGAAGGAACTCGAGCAGACCAAGGCGGCCGCGGTGCTGGCAGGCGCGGGCGCGTTCGTGGAGCGGGCCGAGCGGATCGGCGGGCTGCTGCTGGTCGCCGAGCAGGCCCCCGACGGCGTCGCGGGCAACGACCTGCGCACCCTCACCACCGATGTGCGCGGCCGGTTCGGGACCGAGCCCGCCGTGGTGGTCCTGATCGGATCCGCCGACGGCAAGGTGCCGTTCGTGGTGAGCGCCAACAAGGCCGCGCAGGACCTCGGCGTCAAGGCCGGCGACCTGGTGGCCGCGTTCGGTCCGAGCATCGGCGGCCGCGGCGGCGGCAAGCCGGAGATGGCCCAGGGTTCGGGCAGCGACGCGTCGGGAATCCCCGCCGCGCTCTCGGCAGTGCGCGCCCGCGTCGCCGAGATCGCCGGGTGAGCGAGGCCGATCAGCCCGGCGACCAGGGGCGGGGTCGCCGGATCGGGGTCGATGTGGGCAGCGTCCGGATCGGTGTCGCCGCCAGCGATCCGGACGGGATCCTGGCCACGCCGGTGGAGACCGTGGCGCGGGCCAAGTCCCGCGCCGACCGGTCGGACATCGAGCGACTCGCCGCGATTGTCGCGGAATACGAGGCCGTCGAGGTTATCGTCGGATTACCGCGAACCCTGAGGGGGGAGAGCGGAACCGCGGCCGGACTCGCCTCGAAGTTCGCCGCGCAGCTCCGGGATCGGTTGGCGCCCATCCCGGTTCGCATGACCGACGAACGCTTCACGACGGTGACCGCGTCCAGGGCCCTTCGCGAGAGCGGGGTCAAGGCGAAGGGGCAGCGGTCTGTGATCGACCAGGCCGCGGCCGTGGCGATCTTGCAAGGATGGTTGGACCAGCGCAGCAGGGAACTGCACTCGGAGCAGGCCCTGCCCTCACAGATGGAGGACGGCGAGTGACCGATACCCGGTCGAGAGGGCCCGAGTTGCAGCCGACTCGCGCGGAAGTGCGTCGCGCACGGGAGCGCGCCGCGGGACGCAAGGGCAGGGGCAAGGTCGTGGTCGCGATCGCCGGACTCGGCGCCCTCGCGCTGATCGTGGGTGTCGGCTACGTCGGCGGCAAGAAGCTCCTCGGCGGCGTCGACGTGCCCGAGGACTACGAGGCGGGTCAGTCAGGGCCCGATGTCGTCGTGCAGGTGCACCCCGGTGACACCGCCGACCAGATCGCCACCGAGATGGTCGAAAAGGATGTCGTGGCGAGCGCGTCCGCGTTCTTCAACGCGGCCGTCCAGAACGATTCCATGACGTCGGTGCAGCCCGGCTTCTACAACCTCAAGTCCCAGGTGCCGGCCGCGCAGGCCGTCGCGGGCCTTGTCGATCCGAACTCCCGCGTGGGTGCGCTGGTGATCTCCGAGGGTCGTCAGCTGCACGACACCAAGGACGTGAACACCGGCGCGACCAAGCGCGGTATCTACACCCTCATCTCGGAGGCGAGCTGCCTGCCGACCGCATCGGGTCAGCAGAAGTGCGTGAGCGTCGACGAGCTCAAGGAGGCGGGCGCCAATCCGAACCTCGCCGCGCTCGGTGTGCCCGACTGGGCCGCCGCTCGGGTCAAGTCGGTTCCGGACCGAACCCGGCAGCTCGAGGGCCTGATCGCCGCGGGTAAGTGGGACTTCGACCCGAGGGAGTCGGCGGCGGAGATCCTGACCACCCTCGTCAGCGGGAGCGCGGCCAAGTACGAGGCCACCGGCATCGACCGCGCGGGGAACGCCGTCGGGCTGAGTCCCTACGACCTGCTCGTCGCGGCGTCGCTGGTGGAACGGGAGTCGCTGCCGGACGACTTCGGCAAGGTCGCGCGCGTGATCGTCAACCGGCTCGCCGCGCCACAGCGCCTCGAGCTGGACTCGACGGTCAACTACGCGCTCGACACCACCGAGCTCGCGACCACCGACGGCGACCGCGCGAAGGTCACCCCGTGGAACACCTACGCGATGGACGGACTGCCCGCGACCCCGATCTCGTCGCCGAGCATCGGCGCCGTGGAGGCCGTGGAGAAGGCACCCGCGGGCGACTGGCTGTACTTCGTCACGATCGACAACAAGGGCACCACGCTGTTCACCAAGAGCTACACCGAGCACCTCGAGAACAGCAAGAAGGCGCTGGCGAGCGGGATCCTCGACAGTGGGCGCTGACCTGCCACGCAAGGCCGCGGTCCTTGGCAAGCCGATCGGACACTCCAAGTCGCCGCTGCTGCACCTGGCGGCGTACCGCGCCCTCGGCCTGACCGGCTGGACCTACGACCGGATCGAGTGCACCGGCGAGCAGCTGCCCGGGCTCGTCGACGGGCTGGGCCCGGAATGGGTCGGGCTCTCGGTCACCATGCCCGGCAAGGTCGCCGCCCTCGAGTACGCGACCGAACGCACCGAGCGCGCGGTACAGGTCGGCTCGGCCAACACCCTGGTCCGGGTGCAGGGCGGCTGGCGGGCGGACTGCACCGACGTGGACGGCGTGACCGGCGCACTCGCAGAGGTCGGGGTCACCGATCTGGGCGGCGCGAGCGCGGTGGTGATCGGCGCGGGCGGGACCTCGCGGCCGGCGCTGCGCGCGCTGGCGGACCTCGGTGTCGACGCGGTGACCGTCGTCGCGCGCTCTGCCGACCGGGCGGCGGCCTCGCTGGCCTGTGCGTCGGAGATGGGCCTGCGGGCCCGCCACCTCGGCTTCGATACCGATGCGCTGGCCGCCGCGTGTGCCGACGCGGCGACGGTGGTCAGTACCGTGCCCGCGGACGCGATCGCGCCGTTCGCCGACGCGGTCGCGCAGGCGCCGGTGGTCTTCGACGCCATCTACGATCCGTGGCCGACCCCGCTCGCCGCGGCGGTCCAGGCCGCGGGCGGGACCGTGGTCGACGGCCTGCGGATGCTGCTCAACCAGGCGTTCGGTCAGGTCGAGCAGTTCACCGGCCGCCCCGCCCCGCGCGGGGAGATGGCGGCCGCGGTCGCGCGCTGACGCGACATTTCTCCACAGCTCCGGATCCATCCCCAGCACGGTCGGAATCGACACCCGTGGGGCCTGTCCAGGCGCCCTACGGTGGCAGCGTCGGGGCATGGGAATCGGATTGCTCGGCCTGGCGGGACTGCTCACCGGCGTCGCGACGCGGCGGTTCCTGCGTCGCTTCACCGCGGCGATGTCGCGCTGGTGGGTCGCGGTCCTGATCGTCGGCTTCGTCGCGGCCGGACTCGCCTGCCCGCCGCTGACGGCCGCCGCGGCCTGCGCGTTGCTCTGGTGGTGCGTCTGCCTGTCCGTTGTCGACCTGGGGGAGCGCAGGCTGCCGAACGAGCTCACCCTGCCGGGAGCCTGCGCGGTGTTCCTTGCTTCGGTGCTGGTGGGCCGGGGGATGGCGGCCCTGGTGGGGGCGGCGATGCTGGCCGGTCTCTACCTTGTCGTGCACCTCGTGTCCCCGGCCGCGATGGGCGGCGGTGACGTGAAGCTGGCCCTCGGGCTCGGCGCCGCTGCGGGTGCGGTGGGCGCCAAGGCGTGGCTGGCGGCGGCGGTCGGTGCGGTGGCGCTGACGGCCCTGGTCGGCGGGTGTGCCCTTGCCCTCGGGCGGGGCGGCCGCACGCTCGCGCACGGGCCGTCGATGTGCCTGTCGACGCTGCTGGCGTTGAGCCTGGCCGTGGGCGGCTAGCCGGGGACCGGGCCGGTGTGCGTTGACGCCTACGTTTCGTGAAAAGATGGGCGGCGTGCTGCGCTGGATAACTGCCGGAGAATCCCATGGTCCCGCCCTCGTCGCCCTCCTGGATGGGATGGTCGCCGGGGTCGAGGTGACCTCCGAGGACATTGCGTCCCAACTCGCCCGCCGTCGCCTCGGCTACGGCCGCGGTGCCCGCATGAGCTTCGAGAAGGACGTCGTGACGATGGTCGGCGGCGTCCGGCACGGTCGCACGATGGGCGGCCCCATCGCCATCGAGGTCGCGAACAGCGAGTGGCCCAAGTGGGAGACGGTCATGTCCTCCGACCCGGTGGACGAGGCGCTTCTCAAGGACCTCGCGCGCAACGCACCGCTGACCCGTCCGCGCCCGGGCCACGCCGACTACTCCGGCATGCTCAAGTACGGATTCGACGACGCCCGTCCCGTCCTGGAGCGGGCCAGCGCCCGCGAGACCGCGGCCCGCGTCGCGGCAGGAACCGTGGCCCGCGCTTTCCTGCGTCAGGTCTTCGGCGTCGAGGTGATCTCCCATGTGATCTCCATCGGCACCGCCTCCGGCCCCGCCGACTCACCGGTCCCCGGACCCGACGACCTCGCGGACATCGACGCCAGCCCGGTGCGCGCCTTCGGCGCCGAGGCGGAGGCCGCGATGATCGCGGAGATCGACGCGGCCAAGCGGGACGGCGACACCCTCGGTGGTGTCGTCGAGGTGATCGTGCACGGCCTGCCCGTCGGGCTGGGGTCGTTCATCAGCGGTGAGAACCGGCTCGATTCGCGACTCGCCGCCGCGCTGATGGGCATTCAGGCCATCAAGGGTGTCGAGGTCGGCGACGGCTTCGAGACCTCCCGCCGCCGGGGCAGCGCCGCGCACGACGAGATGCGCCCCGGCCCGGACGGCGTGCTGCGGTCGACCAACCGCGCAGGCGGCCTCGAGGGCGGTATGACCAACGGCGAGGCGCTGCGGGTCCGGGCGGCGATGAAGCCGATCTCCACCGTGCCGCGGGCGCTCGCGACCGTCGACATGTCCACCGGCGAGGAGGCCGTCGCCATCCATCAGCGCAGCGATGTGTGTGCGGTCCCCGCCGCGGGCGTCGTCGCGGAGTCGATGGTGGCCCTGGTGGTCGCGCAGGCCGCGCTCGAGAAGTTCGGCGGCGACTCGGTCGACGAGACGATGCGCAATATCGGCGGATACCTCGCCTCGGTCCGGGAACGCCTGTCGAGGTGACTCCACGGGCAGTCCTGATCGGACCGCCGGGCGCCGGTAAGTCCACCATCGGGAAACGACTGGCGCGGGCGTTGGACGTCGAGATCTTCGACACCGACGCCGCCATCGAGCGCGAAGCGGGCAAGTCCATCCCGGAGATCTTCGCGCAGGACGGGGAACCGGCGTTTCGCGCGCTGGAGGAGGACATGGTCCGGCGCGCGCTGGCCGAGCAGACGGGCATCGTCTCGCTCGGCGGTGGCGCGATCCTGTCCGATACCACCCGCGCCCGGCTGGTCGGCCACACGGTCGTCTACCTGGAGATCAGCGTGGCCGAGGGCCTCAAGCGGACCGGGACCAACACCTCCCGGCCCCTCCTCAACGGTGGCGATCCACGCCAGAAGTACCGGGACCTGATGCGGCGGCGGCGACCGCTGTACCGGAAGGTGGCCACCATCCGGGTCCGCACCGACGGGCGCAGTCCGGCCCGCGTGGTGCAGCAGCTCGTCTCCAAACTGGGGTAGAGCGGTGGCAGCACCCAGGCAGAAGCGATACAGCAGCAGCGCACAGAAGCGGAGAAGCAGACAGTGACCGAACCCGTACGCGTCGAGGTCAAGACCGCCAGTCCCTACCCGGTGATCATCGGCCGTGGACTGCTCGGTGAACTGGTGGACGAACTGATCGGCACGAGGACCGTCGCGATCTTCCACCAGCCGCCGCTCGCGCAGACCGCGGAGGCGGTGCGCGCCGCGTTGGCGGCGAAGGGCATCGACGCCCATCGCGTCGAGATCCCGGACGCGGAGGACGGCAAGGACCTCGCCGTCGCGGGCTTCTGCTGGGAGGTGCTCGGCCGCATCGGGCTGACCCGCAGCGACGCCGTGGTGAGCCTCGGCGGCGGCGCGGCCACCGACCTGGCCGGGTTCGTTGCGGCCACCTGGATGCGCGGCGTGCGGATCGTGCACGTGCCCACCACGCTGCTCGCGATGGTAGACGCGGCCGTCGGCGGCAAGACCGGCATCAACACCGATGCGGGCAAGAACCTGGTCGGCTCGTTCCACGAGCCGTCCGCGGTGCTGATCGACCTGGCGACCCTGGAGACGGTGCCGCGTAACGAGATCGTCGCCGGCATGGCCGAGGTGATCAAGACCGGGTTCATCGCGGACCCGACGATCCTCGACCTCATCGAGCGGGACCCCGAGGCGGCCCTCGACCCGACCGGCGAGGTGCTGCCCGAGCTGATCCGCCGGTCCGTTGAGGTGAAGGCGAAGGTCGTCGCCGCCGACCTCAAGGAGTCGGACCTGCGCGAGATCCTCAACTACGGACACACCCTCGGCCACGCGATCGAGCGCCGCGAGAAGTACCGCTGGCGCCACGGTGCGGCGGTGTCGGTCGGCCTGGTGTTCGCCGCCGAGCTGGGCCGGCTCGCCGGCCGGCTCGACGACGCCACCGCGGAACGGCACCGGACCATCCTCGAGAGCGTCGGCCTGCCCACCACCTACGATGCGTCCGCCTTCGCGGACCTGGTCAAGGGCATGCAGACGGACAAGAAGAACCGGGCGGGCATGCTGCGGTTCGTCGTCCTGGACGGGTTGGCGAAGCCGGGACGGCTCGAGGGCCCGGACCCGACGCTGCTCGCGGCCGCCTACTCCGCGGTGGCCCGCGAGGACCAGCCGGGCACCGGCGGCACGGTGCTGCTGTGAGGGTGCAGGTCCTCAACGGACCGAACCTCGGACGGCTCGGCAAGCGGCAGCCCGAGGTGTACGGCGCAACCACGTACGCCGATCTGGTCGCGCTCTGCGAGGCGACCGCGGTGGAGCTGGGCATCGAGGTGACTGTCCGCCAGTCCGACAGCGAGGCCGAGCTGCTCGGCTGGATCCACGATGCCGCCGACGCGGGTGAACCGGTGGTGCTCAATGCAGGAGCGCTCACCCACACCTCGATCGCGCTGCGGGACGCCTGCGCCGAGCTGGAGGCGGGACTGGTCGAGGTGCACATCTCGAACGTGCACGCCCGCGAGGACTTCCGGCATCACTCGTACCTGAGCGCGATCGCGACCGGCGTCATCGTCGGGTGCGGCGTCGCGGGATACCCGCTCGCGCTGAGGTTCCTCGCCGAGAGATAGCGCTGCGCGCCCGTGCGCGGGTCTCACCCCGATCGGGGTGAGACCCGCGCACGGGCAGTGGAGCTGCGTTACTTGCCGTTCTCGGGCTTGATCGCCTCGAAGACCTCGGTGGGGGCGTCGTCGACGTAGTGGCGACCGCCGCCCGAGGTCTGGTCGTCGGCCTGCTGCCTGCCGGCCTGGTCGTTCTCGTAGTAGCCCTGATCGGTCTCGTAGTAACCCTGGCCGGTGCCGTGTTCGGAGGCCCACTCGGAGGCCTCGTAGTTCTCCTCCGCGGCCTCGACCACGTCGTAGTCCTGTTCGCTCGCGTACGCGCCCGCGGCGCCTGCCGCGGCGGGGGCTGCGGTCGCTCCGGACTTGCGGGCCTCGCGCCGCACCAGGAAGCGTCCGACCGTCACCGCGAGCATCGCGGGCAGGAAGACGAGCAGGATGGTGAAGGCGGCTCCGGAGGTGAGCTCGAAGAACAGTGTGTTGTCGCCGAGCGCGATGCCGGTGGTGACGCCGATCAGCCAGGACACCGCGCCCGCCAGCACGCCCGCGACGGCGGCGGCCTTGAGCCACATCATGGTCAGGTCCGCGCCCGACTCCTCGTCCACCGCGGTGCGCGCGTCCCTGATGCCGTCGAGACCGCCCCAGAGCAGTGCGACCAGCACCACGAACGCCAGCGAGACCCACCGTAGTGACGATCCGTGCAGGGGCCACTGCGTGACCGCGAGTCCGAGCACCACCCTCGTCACGACATGCACCGACGCCATACCCAGACCACGAAGAAGCCACGAGTTCATGCCGACAGCGTAACGACCGCTCAATGGGACCTGTGGCCTAACCCACACCTGGCGTCGCGAGGGCCCTCGCGGGGGCCGGACGCTGCCGTAGGTTGGGCTCATGTCGACCGTCGATCACGGGTCCCGCCGGGCCGCGCTGCGCACACTGCTCACCGACTGGGGCGTCGAGGCGCTACTGGTGACCGATCTGCTCAACATCAGGTACCTCACGGGGTTCACCGGGTCGAATGCGGCGCTGCTCGTCGACGCCCGCGACGAACCGGGTGCCGAGTCTCGGACCCTCATGTGCACCGACGGCCGGTACCTGATCCAGGTCGGCGAGCAGGTGCCGGACCTCGAGGCGGTGATCGACCGCTCCAGCGCAGGGCACCTCATCGGTCGCTGCGCCGACACCGATGCCGGCCCGGTGCGGCTCGGGTTCGAGAGCCACGTCGTGACCGTGGACGAGCTCGCCGCCTGGCAGGAGCTGGCTCCGTCACTCGAGATGATCCGGGCGCCGCGGCTGGTGGAGCGGCTCCGCATGGTCAAGGACGAGCACGAGGTGGGGCTGCTGCGGCGAGCGTGCGCGGCGGCCGACCTCGCCCTCGCGGTCCTGATCGAGCGCGGGGGACTGCGACAGGGCCGGACCGAGCGGGAAGTCGGACGGGAACTGGAGTTCCTGATGCTCGAGCACGGTGCGGACGGCATCTCGTTCGAGACGATCGTCGCGGCGGGCGCGAACTCGGCGATCCCGCACCACCGTCCGACCGACGCCACGCTGGCCGCAGGGGACTTCGTCAAGCTCGACTTCGGGGCAACGGTCGAGGGGTACCACTCGGACATGACCAGGACGTTCGTGCTCGGTGCGGCGGCGGACTGGCAGCGCGAGGTGTACGAGCTCGTGGCGACCGCGCAGGCCGCGGGCCGGGCCGCCCTCGCACCGGGCACGGAGGTCGCCGCGGTGGACGCCGCGGCCCGGTCGGTGATCGAGGCCGCGGGTTACGGGGAGCTGTTCCTGCACGGTCTCGGGCACGGCGTCGGGCTGGAGATCCACGAAGCACCGGGAATCGGCAAGCTCGGCACCGGTACACTGCTAGCCGGTGCTGCGGTAACAGTCGAGCCCGGTGTGTACTTCTCCGGTCGCGGAGGCGTCAGGATCGAGGACACGCTCGTTGTTCGCGAGCAGGAGCCCGAGCTCCTCACCCTCACCACCAAAGATCTCGTAATCGTCTGAAGGAGACGCGAAGTAAGTGGCTGACACCAGTGATTTCAAGAACGGGCTCGTGCTGAAGATCGAGGGCCAGCTCTGGCAGATCATCGAGTTCCAGCACGTGAAGCCGGGCAAGGGCCCCGCGTTCGTGCGGACCAAGCTCAAGAACGTGCTCTCCGGCAAGAACGTGGACAAGACCTTCAACGCGGGCGTCAAGGTGGAGACGGCGACCGTCGACCGTCGCGACATGACGTACCTGTACCACGACGGTAGCGACTACGTATTCATGGACGGCGACACCTACGACCAGATCTCGATCAGCGAGGCCACCGTCGGCGACGGCGCGCGCTTCCTGCTGGAGAACATGCAGGTCCAGGTCGCGACCCATGAGGACGCGCCGCTGTTCGTCGAGCTGCCGGTCACGGTCGAGCTCGTCGTCAAGCACACCGATCCGGGCCTGCAGGGCGACCGTTCGACCGGTGGCACCAAGCCCGCGATCCTGGAGACGGACGCCGAGGTGCAGGTCCCGCTGTTCGTCAACACCGGCGACAAGCTCAAGATCGACTCTCGGGACGGCAACTACCTGGGCCGCGTGACTTCGTAGCGTGTCCGGTAGTCAGAAGAAGCTCGGGGCCAGGCACAAGGCCCGTAAGCGCGCAGTCGATTTCCTCTTCGAGGCGGAGGCGCGCGACCTCGATCCGGTCGATCTCGCCACCGAGCGGGCCGAGCTCGCCCGTACGGACGACGCCGTCGCCCCGGTGAACCCCTACACCGTCACCCTGGTGACCGGGGTCGCGGAGAACCTCGACCGGCTTGACCGGGTCATCGCCGACCACCTGCAGGACTGGACACTCGAGCGTCTGCCCGCGGTGGACCGCGCGGTCCTGCGGATCGCCGTGTGGGAGCTCTTCCACGCCACCGACGTGCCGCCTGTGGTGGCGGTCGACGAGGCCGTGGAGCTGGCCAAGGAGCTGTCCACCGACGACTCGCCGGGATTCATCAACGGGGTACTCGGTCAGGTGGTGCTCGTCGCGCCGCAGGTGCGAGCCGCCGCGGCCGCCACCTCGCAGCGCACGGAGGCCACGCCCGAGCCGGGCACCGACGCCTGACCCGGCGCCGAACGACACGCGAACGCCGCGGACCGATCACGGTCCGCGGCGTTCGTCGTCCGGGCCGGGAAACGGTCGAAACGGGGGTTCGACTGTGGCTCAGCACACCCCGAACCGCGTCGGGTTCCTGGTCACCGCGCTGATAGGCTGGCGGGCGTCAGACATCCTTTAACGATCCGTCCAGAGAGGCGGAGAAGGAGGTCCAGCTTGCTCACGCCCGAGCCATCCTCCGCCGATTCATCGGCCCAGGATCACCCTGTCACCAGGGAGCTGCTCTCTTCTGCCGACGTTGGTCGGACGATCGCGCGGATCGCGCACCAGATCATCGAGAAGACCGCGCTCGACGCCGAGACCGACCCGCCCCGAGTGGTGTTGATCGGTATCCCGACGCGCGGCACCACCCTCGCCAACCGCCTGGCGAACAAGATCGAGGAGTTCTCGGGTGTCCGCCCCCCGACCGGCTCGCTCGACATCACCCTCTACCGCGACGATCTGCGGACCAAGCCGCACCGTCCGCTCGAGCGCACCTCGGTGCCCGAAGGCGGTGTGGACCAGGCGCTCGTGGTCCTCGTCGACGACGTGCTGTTCTCCGGGCGGACCGTGCGCTCGGCGCTCGACGCGCTCCGTGACCTGGGCAGGCCGAAGGCCGTGCAGCTCGCGGTCCTGGTCGACCGCGGCCACCGGGAGCTGCCGCTGCGGGCCGATTTCGTCGGCAAGAACGTGCCGACCGCGCGCACCGAGGACGTGAAGGTGCAGTTGGTCGAACACGACGGGGTCGACAGCGTGACGCTCAGCGGCGGCGTGAACAAGGCGAGCGGGGAGCCGAATCTGTGAAGCATCTGTTGTCGGTTTCGGATCTGACCCTCGAGAGCGCGACAGGTCTGCTCGACGAGGCCGAACGATTCGAGCAGGCCCTCCTGGGCCGCGAGGTCCGCAAGCTCCCGACGCTGCGGGGGCGCACCGTGATGACGGTGTTCTTCGAGAACTCGACCAGGACCAGGGTGTCCTTCGAGGTCGCGGGCAAGTGGATGAGCGCCGACGTGATCAACGTCAGCGCCAGCAGTTCCTCGGTGTCGAAGGGCGAGTCGCTGCGGGACACCGCGATGACCCTGAGGGCCGCGGGGGCGGACGCGTTGATCGTGCGGCACCCGGCCTCCGGTGCGGCGCACCGGATCGCGGAGTGGACCGCGGACGGCGATGACGGCCCGGCCGTGATCAACGCCGGTGACGGCACGCACGAGCACCCCACCCAGGCGCTGCTGGACGCGCTGACCCTGCGACAGCGGCTCGGCTCCATCGCGGGCAAGCGGGTCGCGATCGTCGGCGACATCCTGCACAGCCGGGTGGCCAGGTCGAACGCCTTCCTGCTCTCCACGCTCGGCGCGGAGGTCGTGCTGGTCGCGCCGCCCACGCTGCTGCCGGTGGGGGTGTCGAGCTGGCCGGTGACCGTGTCGCATTCGCTGGACGCGGAGCTGCCCGGCGTCGATGCGGTGCTGATGCTGCGGGTGCAGGCCGAGCGCATGAACGGCGGGTTCTTCCCGTCGCCGCGCGAGTACTCGATCACCTACGGGCTGTCCGAGAAGCGGCTGGGCATGCTCGCCGAACACGCCGTTGTGCTGCACCCGGGTCCCATGCTGCGCGGCATGGAGATCGCGTCGGCGGTCGCGGATTCACCGAAAGCTGCAGTGCTGCAGCAGGTTACGAACGGAGTTCACATTCGCATGGCTGTCCTGTTCGGGTTGTTGGTCGGTACTGAGGAAGGTGTGGCGCTGTGAGCCAGGACATTTCCCGAGGCTTCGCCCGCGGTGACATCCTGATCCGCGGGGCGCGCATCTACGGCGAGGGTGAGCCGCAGGACGTGCTGATCTCCGACGGTGAGATCCGCGGGATCGGCGCCGGACTGGACGCACCCGAGGGCGCCGAGGTCATCGAGGCGGCCGGCCAGGTGCTGCTGCCCGGCTTCGTCGACCTGCACACGCACCTGCGCGAACCCGGTCGTGAGGACACCGAGACCATCGAGTCCGGGTCGTCCGCCGCGGCGCTCGGCGGCTACACCGCAGTGTTCGCGATGGCCAACACCAGCCCGGTCGCCGACTCAGTCGTGATCACCGACCACGTGTGGCGCAGGGGACAGGAGGTCGGCCTGGTCGACGTCCATCCGGTCGGCGCGGTCACTGTCGGGCTCGCGGGCAAGCAGCTCGCCGAGATGGCGACCATGGCGTCGGGCATCGGCAAGGTCAAGATGTTCTCCGACGACGGCCACTGCGTGTACGACCCGTTGATCATGCGCCGGGCACTCGAGTACTCGAGCGCGCTCGGAGTCCTCATCGCCCAGCACGCCGAGGAGCCGCGGCTGACCGTCGGTGCCGTCGCGCACGAGGGTCCGACCGCCGCCCGGCTCGGCCTGGCCGGCTGGCCCCGGGCCGCGGAGGAGTCCATCGTCGCCCGCGACGCGCTGCTGGCCCGCGATGCAGGTGCCCGCGTGCACATCTGCCACGCCTCCACCGCAGGCACCGTCGAGCTGATGAAGTGGGCACGCGGACAGGGCATCTCGATCACCGCTGAGGTCACCCCGCATCACCTGCTGCTCGACGACTCCCGGCTGGAGACCTACGACGCGGTGAACCGGGTGAACCCGCCGCTGCGCGAACCCAGCGACATCGCCGCGCTGCGACAGGGCCTGGCCGACGGCGTCATCGACTGCGTCGCCACCGACCACGCCCCGCACGCCGAGCAGGACAAGTGCTGCGAGTTCTCGGCCGCCAGGCCCGGCATGCTCGGGTTGGAGACGGCGCTGGCGATCGTCGCGCAGACGATGGTCGAGACCGGCCTGCTGGACTGGCGCGGCGTGGCCCGGGTGATGAGCGAGCGGCCCGCCGAGATCGTCGGACTGAGCGATCAGGGCCGACCGATCGCGGTCGGCGAGCCGGCCAATCTCACGCTGGTGGACCCGGATCGCGAATGGACGGTGCGGGCACCGGAACTGGCGTCGATCGCGCAGAACAGCCCGTTCGACGCGATGACGTTCGGCGCCAGGGTCACCACCACCCTGCTGCGCGGCCGGGTCACCGTCCTGGACGGGAAGGTGCGCGCATGAGCACGGACCGGATCCTGCTGACCGTCGGCTTCCTCCTGTTCTGGGCGCTGATGGTGGCGCTGATGTACCGGGGCTGGAAGAAGCGGGCCGGCCGTCAGGCGGACGCGATCGGCGAGCTGCCCGCGGTGCCAGCCGACCTGGGCGCGCAGCTGATCCCGCCGAGCAGCGGCCTGTACGTGGGCAGCACCCTCGCGCCCAGCTGGCAGGACCGGATCGCGGTCGGGGACATCGGCTTCCGCGCGACCGGCGATATCAGCAGGCACGAGAAGGGTGTGCTGCTCGAACGAGACGGCGCCTCGGCGATCTGGATCCCGCAGTCCTCGATCCGGGCGATCCGGACCGAACGCGGGCTCGCAGGCAAGGTCATGAGCAAGGACGGGGTCCTGGTGATCCGGTGGGAGCTGCCCACCGGAACGGAGATCGACACCGGATTCCGTGGAGACGACAAGAGTGTGTACCCGGCATGGGTGAACGGAGAGAACGCGTGAGTGACAGCTTTGAATCAGCGAGCGGCACAGGACCGGCGGCCCTGGTCCTCGAGGACGGGCGGATCTTCCGCGGCACCAGCTTCGGTGCGGTCGGCCAGACCCTCGGCGAGGCGGTCTTCAGCACCGGCATGACCGGCTACCAGGAGACCCTCACCGATCCGAGCTACCACCGCCAGATCGTGGTCGCCACCGCCCCGCAGATCGGCAACACGGGCTGGAACGGCGAGGACGGTGAGGCGCTGAGCGCTGGCCGTCAGGCCTCGGGCGACTCCAACAAGATCTGGGTGGCCGGCTACGTGGTCCGCGATCCCGCGCGCCGCACCTCGAGCTGGCGCGCCACCGGGTCGCTGCAGGACGAGCTCGTCCGCCAGGGCATCGTCGGGATCGCGGGCATCGACACCAGGGCACTGGTCCGGCACCTGCGCACCCGCGGTTCCATGCGGGCCGGGGTCTTCTCCGGCGCGGCGCTGACCGACCACGCCGCCATGCTGCAGGCCGTCAAGGACCAGCCGTCGATGCTCGGCGCCGATCTCGCGGGCGAGGTCAGCACCGACAACGGCTACATCATCGAGCCGGTCGGCGGCGAGGCCCGGTTCACGGTCGCGGCCATCGACCTGGGCATCAAGACCAACACCCCGCGGATGTTCGCCCAGCGCGGCATCCGGGTGCACGTGCTGCCCTCGAACGCGAGCCTCGAGCAGATTCTCGACCTCGGCGCGGACGGAGTGTTCCTGTCCAACGGCCCTGGCGACCCGGCCACCGCCGACGGCGCGGTGCACCTGACCAAGGAGGTGCTCGGCCAGGGCCTGCCGCTGTTCGGCATCTGCTTCGGCAACCAGATCCTCGGCCGCGCGCTCGGTCTGAGCACCTACAAGATGAAGTTCGGCCACCGCGGCATCAACATCCCGGTGATCGAGCACGGCACCGGCCGGATCGCCATCACCGCGCAGAACCACGGGTTCGCGCTCGAGGGCGAGGCGGGCCAGGAGTTCGACACCCCGTTCGGCCGCGCCGTGATCAGTCACACCTGCGCCAACGACGGCGCCGTCGAGGGCGTCCGCCTGCTCGACGACTCGGCCTTCTCGGTGCAGTACCACCCCGAGGCCGCGGCGGGCCCGCACGACGCCGCCTACCTGTTCGACCGCTTCACCAGCCTGCTCGAGGGAGTCAAGAAGTAATGCCACGTCGCACAGATCTCAAGCACATCCTGGTGATCGGTTCCGGACCGATCGTCATCGGACAGGCCTGCGAGTTCGACTACTCGGGCACCCAGGCGTGTCGTGTCCTGCGTGAGGAGGGCCTGCGCGTGTCGCTGGTCAACTCCAACCCGGCCACGATCATGACCGACCCCGAGTTCGCCGACGCCACCTACGTCGAGCCGATCACCGCGGAGTTCGTCGAGAAGGTCATCGCCCGCGAGGCCGAGCAGGGCCACAAGATCGATGCGGTGCTCGCCACCCTCGGCGGCCAGACGGCGCTGAACACCGCGGTCGCGCTGCACGAGCAGGGCATCCTCGAGAAGTACGACGTGGAGCTGATCGGCGCCGACTTCGATGCCATCCAGCGCGGCGAGGACCGGCAGAAGTTCAAGGACATCGTCGCCAAGGTCGGCGGCGAGTCGGCGCGCTCGCGGGTCTGCTTCACGATGGAGGAAGTCCACGACACCGTCGCCGAGCTCGGCTACCCGGTCGTCGTGCGGCCCTCGTTCACCATGGGCGGCCTCGGCTCCGGCATGGCGTACAACGAGGAAGACCTCACCCGCATCGCGGGCGGCGGACTTGCCGCCTCGCCCACCGCGAACGTTCTCATCGAGGAGTCCATCCTCGGCTGGAAGGAGTACGAGCTCGAGCTGATGCGCGACGGCCGCGACAACGTGGTCATCATCTGCTCGATCGAGAACGTCGACCCGGTCGGCGTGCACACCGGCGACTCGGTGACCGTGGCCCCGGCCATGACGCTGACCGACCGCGAGTACCAGAAGATGCGCGACCTCTCCATCGACATCCTGCGCGAGGTCGGCGTCGACACCGGTGGCTGCAACATCCAGTTCGCGATGGACCCGACCGATGGCCGCCTCGTGGTCATCGAGATGAACCCCCGCGTGTCGCGCTCGTCGGCGCTGGCGTCGAAGGCGACCGGCTACCCGATCGCGAAGATGGCCGCGAAGCTGGCCATCGGCTACACCCTCGACGAGATCGTCAACGACATCACCGGCGAGACCCCGGCCTGCTTCGAGCCGACCCTCGACTACGTCGTGGTGAAGGCGCCCCGCTTCGCGTTCGAGAAGTTCCCCGGCGCCGACGGCACCCTGACCACCACCATGAAGTCGGTCGGCGAGGCGATGTCGATCGGCCGCAACTTCACCGAGGCCTTCGGCAAGGTCATGCGGTCGCTCGAGACCAAGCGGGCCGGCTACTGGACCGGGCCCGAGCTCGAGGTCGACGACCTGGACGCCCTGCTCGCGGACCTCAGCGTGCCGCAGGACGGCCGGATGTACGGCATCGAGAAGGCGTTCGCGCTCGGCGCGACCATCGAGCAGCTCTTCGAAGCCACCAAGATCGACCCGTGGTTCCTCGATCAGTTCCAGCAGATCCACGAGCTGGGGGAGCAGGTCCGCGCGGCCGAGGTCGTCGACGAGGCGCTGCTGCGTCAGGCCAAGTACCACGGCCTGTCCGACCGCCAGATCGCCTCGCTGCGCCCGGGTCTCGGTGGTGACAGCCAGGAGGGTGAGGACGCGGTCCGCACACTGCGCGACGCGTTCAAGATCCGCCCGGTCTACAAGACCGTCGACACCTGCGCGGCCGAGTTCGAGGCCAAGACGCCGTACCACTACTCCACCTACGAGCTCGATCCCGAGGCGGAGTCCGAGGTCGCGCCGCAGACCGAGCGGCCCAAGGTGCTGATCCTGGGCTCGGGCCCGAACCGCATCGGTCAGGGCATCGAGTTCGACTACTCCTGTGTGCACGCCGCGCTCACGCTCTCCGAGGCCGGCTACGAGACCGTCATGGTCAACTGCAACCCGGAGACGGTCTCCACGGACTACGACACCGCGGACCGGCTGTACTTCGAGCCGTTGACCTTCGAGGACGTCCTCGAGGTCTACCGCGCCGAGTCGGCGTCGGGCACGGTCGCAGGCGTCATCGTCCAGCTCGGCGGCCAGACCCCGCTCGGCCTGGCGAAGCGGCTCAAGGCCGCGGGCGTCCCGATCGTCGGCACCAGTCCCGAGGCCATCGACCTCGCCGAGGATCGCGGCGAGTTCGGCCGCGTGCTCACAGAGGCGGGCCTGCCCGCGCCGAAGTTCGGCACCGCCACCACGTTCGATGGTGCCCGCGAGATCGCGGGCGGCATCGGCTACCCGGTGCTGGTGCGCCCCTCCTACGTGCTCGGTGGGCGCGGCATGGAGATCGTGTACGACGAGAAGTCGCTGCAGGACTACATCTCTCGGGCCACCGAGATCTCCGACGACCGCCCGGTGCTGGTGGACCGGTTCCTGGAAGACGCGGTCGAGATCGATGTCGACGCGCTGTGCGACGGCACCGAGGTGTACCTCGGCGGCGTGATGGAGCACATCGAGGAGGCCGGGATCCACTCCGGCGACTCGGCCTGCGCGCTGCCGCCCATCACGCTCGGCAAGGCCGACCTCGAGAACGTCCGGCGTTCGACCGAGGCACTGGCCAAGGGCATCGGGGTCAAGGGCCTGCTGAACGTGCAGTACGCGCTCAAGGACGACATCCTCTACGTCCTCGAGGCGAACCCGCGCGCCAGCCGCACGGTGCCGTTCGTGTCCAAGGCCACTGCGGTGCAGCTGGCGAAGGCCTGCGCCCGGGTGATGCTCGGCGAGTCCATCGCGGACCTGCGCGCGAGCGGGGTCCTGCCCGCCACCGGGGACGGCGGCAACACCCCGGCCGGCGCGCCGATCGCGGTCAAGGAGGCGGTGCTCCCGTTCAACCGCTTCCGCAAGGCGGACGGCACCGGCGTCGACACCCTGCTGAGCCCGGAGATGAAGTCCACCGGCGAGGTGATGGGCATCGACGCGGACTTCGGTACCGCGTTCGCCAAGAGCCAGACCGCCGCCTACGGCTCGCTGCCCACCAGCGGCGTGGTGTTCGTCTCGGTCGCGAACAAGGACAAGCGGTCGCTGATCTTCCCGGTCAAGCGGCTCGCCGACCTCGGCTTCACGATCCTGGCCACCGAGGGCACCGCGGACGTGCTGCGGCGTAATGGCATCGCCTGCGAGGAGGTGCACAAGCAGTCCGGCGAGGACCTGCCGGAGGGCGCGCGCACCATCGTCGACCAGATCAAGGCCGGGGAGGTGGACATGGTGATCAACACCCCGTACGGCAACTCGGGTCCCCGCGTGGACGGCTACGAGATCCGCAGCGCGGCGGTGTCGGTGAACATCCCGTGCATCACCACCGTCCAGGGCGCCTCGGCGGCGGTCCAGGGCATCGAGGCCGGTATCAGGGGCGATATCGGTGTGCGCTCGCTGCAGGACCTGCACGCGGCGCTGCGCGAGCCGGGACAGAAGTGAGTCAGCACAGCTGGGGCAGCCGGCTCCGGTCCGCGATCGCGGACCGGGGCCGGCTGTGTGTGGGCATCGATCCGCACCCTTCGCTGCTGCGGGCGTGGGGGCTCCCAGAGACCGCTGGGGGCGTCGAGACCTTCGCGGAGATATGCGTGGAGGCCTTCGTCGGCGACGTGGCGCTGGTGAAGCCACAGGTGGCCTTCTTCGAGGCCTACGGGTCGGCCGGGTACGCGGTGCTCGAGCGGACCATCTCGGTGGTGCGCGCGGCGGGCACGCTGGTCATCGCCGATGCCAAGCGGGGCGACATCGGTTCCACCATGGCGGCGTACTCGCAGGCCTGGCTGGGCAAGGAGGCGCCGCTGGCGTCGGACGCGGTGACGGTCTCGCCCTATCTCGGGTTCGGCGCGCTCGAGCCCGCTGTCGAGTTGGCGACCGAGCACGGCCGCGGGCTCTTCGTGCTCGCCCGTACCTCCAATCCGGAGGGTGGGCAGTTGCAGGGGGCTCGGTTGCTGGGTGATCAGCTCGACGCTGCCGACCTGTCGGCTGTTTCTGCTGGTAAGGGCGTGTCGGTCGCGCAATCGATCGTCGACGCGGCAGTGGCGCAGAACCGGGACGGCCGGGACACGGTGGGCCTGGTGGTCGGCGCGACACGCGGACACGGATTGGATTTATCGGAATTTTCCGGGCCGATTCTTGCGCCCGGACTGGGCGCACAGGGCGCCACCGTGGCCGATCTGGCAGAGATTTTCCGCGATTCACGAGAGTTGTTGCTGCCCAACACTTCTCGGGACATTTTGCGGAACGGGCCGTCTGTTTCCGCGCTTCGCGAGGCCGCGGAGCGGGTCAGGGACGACGTCGAGAACGGACTCGCATAACCCACCGGAATTACGCGCTGACCTGGGGGGTGGGTTCGCAATCGGCGCTCGGCGTGAGTACGGTCGCTATCGCTGCTGGTTAACCGGTGGCAGAAGACTATTTGCACACGACGAGACGGAGGAACCGTGGCCCTTCCCCAGTTGACTGATGAGCAGCGCGCCGCTGCTTTGGAGAAGGCGGCTGCAGCCCGTAAGGCCAGGGCTGAGCTCAAGGAGCGCCTCAAGCGCGGCGGCACCGACCTGAAGCAGGTCCTCAAGGATGCCGAAGAGAACGAGATCCTCGGCAAGATGAAGGTGTCGGCACTGCTCGAGGCCCTGCCCAAGGTGGGCAAGGTCAAGGCGCAGGAAATCATGACCGAGCTGGAGATCGCTCCGACCCGTCGCCTTCGTGGCCTCGGCGATCGGCAGCGCAAGGCTCTGCTCACCAGGTTCGATTTCGACGCTGAGTAGGAATCTGGTGGCTGACACAGACAACGTGTCAGACAACAGCAAGACCACCCCGGCTTCGAACAGCGGGGAAAGCACAGCGCAGAGGGGCCGGCTGGTAGTACTGGCCGGCCCCTCAGCCGTGGGTAAGTCGAGTGTGGTCCGCAAACTGCACGAGCGACTTCCCGACCTGGTCTTCAGCGTGTCTGCCACGACGAGAGACCCGCGGCCCGGCGAGGTCGACGGCAAGGACTACACGTTCGTCACCGCCGACGACTTCGAGCGGATGATCGCAGCGGGCGAGATGCTCGAATGGGCGGAGATCCACGGCGGGCTGCAGCGGTCGGGCACCCCCGCCGCGCCGGTGATCGCGGCCCTCGAGGCCGGACATCCTGTGCTGGTGGAGGTCGACCTGGCGGGTGCTCGTGCCGTCCGGGCGGCGATGCCGGAGGCGATTCTTGCCTTCCTGGCGCCGCCGAGCTGGGAGGAACTGGTGTCCCGGCTGACCGGTCGCGGCACCGAGTCCGAGGCGGTCGTCGCCCGCCGCCTTGAGACCGCGAAGGTCGAGTTGGCGGCCAAGGACGAGTTCGACACGGTCATCGTGAACGAGGATGTCGACCGTGCGTGCGACGAGTTGGTATCCTTGTTGGTTGGAGCGCCGCGATAGTCGGCGTCCGTTCAGAATTCTGTAAAGAAGACAGTATCGATCTCGACTAGCAGCACCTTTGCTCGAACCTGCAGTTCTCAGAAGTAGTTGCAGTTGAAACAAGCGCCGACCACCACAGGAGATTCGCCAGTGAGCGCAACTCAAGCAGCCTTGTCCGACGCCGAGCGACACGGCGTCCCGGCGTACGACACCCCGTTGGGCATCACCAACCCGCCGATCGACGAGCTGCTCGCCCGCACCTCCTCGAAGTACGCGCTGGTGATCTACTCGGCCAAGCGTGCGCGCCAGATCAACGACTACTACAACCAGCTCGGTGACGGCATCCTCGAGTACGTCGGCCCGCTGGTCGAGCCGGGCCTCCAGGAGAAGCCGCTCTCCATCGCGCTGCGCGAGATCCACTCCGACCTCCTCGAGCACACCGAAGGCGAGTGATACAGAGCCCGTGAGCGAGCTCCCATCGGATTCCGCCGACCGACCCCGCCGCATCGTCGTCGGGGTCGGCGGCGGAATTGCCGCATACAAGGCCTGTTCGATCATCCGCAGCTTCACCGAGAGTGGACACCACGTGCGGGTGATCCCCACGGACTCGGCTCTGGAGTTCGTCGGCCGCGCGACGTTCGAGGCGCTCTCCGGCAACCCGGTGCAGACCGGGGTCTTCGCCGACGTCCCGCAGGTGCCGCACGTGCGGCTCGGCCAGGAGGCCGACCTGGTGGTGATCGCGCCCGCGACGGCCGACCTGATGGCAAGGGCCGCACACGGTCGCGCCGACGATCTGCTCACCGCGACCCTGCTCACGGCCCGCTGCCCGGTGGTGTTCGCGCCCGCGATGCACACCGAGATGTGGGAGCACCCCGCGACGGTCGCGAACGTGGCGACCCTGCGCGAACGCGGCATCTGTGTGATCGAGCCCGCCTCCGGTCGACTCACCGGCAAGGACACCGGCGCGGGCCGGCTGCCAGAGCCGGACGAGATCGTCGGACTGGCGACCCTGCTGCTCGAGCGTCCCGACGCGCTGCGCCGCGACCTCGTCGGCCGCAAGATCCTGGTGTCCGCGGGCGGCACCCGTGAACCCCTCGACCCGGTCCGATTCCTTGGCAACCGCAGCTCCGGCAAGCAGGGCTACGCCATCGCGCGGCTCGCCGCCCAGCGCGGCGCCGAGGTGACCCTGATCGCCGGATACACCGCGGACCTGGCCGATCCGGCCGCGCTCGAGGTGATCCGGGTCCGCACGGCGGGTGAGCTGAAGGAGGCCGTCGACAAGGCGGCGGTCGCAGCGGAGGCGGTCGTGATGGCCGCGGCCGTCGCGGACTTCCGGCCGTCCACCATCGCCGACAGCAAGATCAAGAAGGGCGCCGACGAGCCCGACACGATCCCGCTGACCCGCAACGAGGACATACTGGCCGGGCTCGTCCGGTCGCGACGCGACGGCGACCTGCCGAACACCTCCGTGATCGTCGGCTTCGCGGCGGAGACCGGCGACGCGCACGGCGACGTGCTCACCCACGCGCGCTCGAAGCTCGCCCGCAAGGGCTGCGACCTGCTGGTGGTCAACGCGGTCGGGGAGGGCAAGGCGTTCGAGGTCGACCACAACGACGGCTGGCTGCTCGGCGCCGACGGCTCCGAGGTCGCGTTGGAGTACGGCTCCAAGGCCTTGATGGCCAGTCGGGTGCTCGACGCCCTGGTGTCCCTGCTCGACAGTGGCGGGGGCGCGCACGCACAGAACGGTTCGGCCTCGTAGTCTGAAAGTCAGACCCTTTGTCGCCGACCCCGGCGCGGAGGGAATACATTTCCGCTGATTTCATTTTTCTGCTGATTTCAATGGTTCATATCCGTCGTACCCCGCACTAGGGTCTGTGGGGCAATACCAACGCTGTGGCGAGAGGGAGATCTGTGAGCAAGTCCGGCAGTCGGCTATTCACCAGTGAGTCTGTGACCGAGGGACACCCGGACAAGATCTGTGATGCGATCAGCGACTCCATTCTCGACGCACTGCTCGAACAGGACCCGCGCAGCCGGGTGGCCGTCGAGACGCTTGTGACCACCGGTCAGGTGCACGTGGCGGGAGAGGTCACCACCACCGCGTACGCCGACATCCCCAAGATCGTCCGCGACAAGGTCCTCGAGATCGGTTACGACTCCTCGGCCAAGGGCTTCGACGGCAACTCCTGCGGCGTGAACATCGCGATCGGCGCGCAGTCCCCGGAGATCGCGCAGGGCGTCGACCACTCGCACGAGGCCAGGGTCGACGGCATCACCGACGACGAGATCGACCGGCAGGGCGCGGGCGACCAGGGCCTGATGTTCGGCTACGCCTGCACCGACACCCCCGAGCTGATGCCGCTGCCGATCGCGCTCGCGCACCGGCTCTCGCGCCGGCTGACCGAGGTCCGCAAGACCGGCGTGCTGCCGTACCTGCGTCCGGACGGCAAGACCCAGGTCACCATCGAGTACGACGGTGACAAGGCCGTGCGGCTCGACACCGTCGTCATCTCCACCCAGCACGCCGCGGACATCGACCTCGACAACCTGCTCACGCCGGACATCCGCGAGAAGGTGCTCGGCTCGGTGCTCGCCGAGCTGGGCGTGCCCACCCTCGACACCGCCGACGTCCGGCTGCTGGTCAACCCGACCGGAAAGTTCGTGCTCGGCGGGCCGATGGGTGACGCAGGCCTGACCGGTCGCAAGATCATCGTCGACACCTACGGCGGCATGGCCCGCCACGGTGGCGGCGCCTTCTCCGGCAAGGACCCGTCGAAGGTCGACCGGTCCGCCGCGTACGCGATGCGGTGGGTGGCCAAGAACGCCATCGCCGCAGGCCTGGCGGAGCGCATCGAGGTCCAGGTCGCATACGCGATCGGCAAGGCGGCCCCGGTCGGCCTGTTCGTGGAGACCTTCGGCACCGAGCGGACCGATCCGGCGCTGATCCAGAAGGCGATCACCGAGGTCTTCGACCTGCGCCCAGGCGCGATCATCCGCGATCTCGACCTGCTGCGTCCGATCTACGCGCCGACCGCGGCGTACGGGCACTTCGGCCGCACCGACATCGACCTCCCGTGGGAGCGCACGGACCGGGCCGAGAAGCTGCGCGCGGCCGCCGGACTCTAGATGGCGACAGCGACGAGCCGCTCACCGAAATCGGTGGGCGGCTCGTGCCGTCGGTTGGTCGTTTAGTGGCGGTGAGCGCGGAACGGGAACCGGCGGCGGAGCTGCCCGTCGCCAGGGTGATCCCGATGCTGCCGCTCGCGCACCTGGACCGCGAGTTCGACTACCGGGTACCGCGCGAGCTCGACGTGCAGGCCCAGCCGGGGGTGCGGGTGCGCATCCGCTTCGCGGGCAGGCTGGTGGACGGGTTCCTAGTCGAGCGCATCGCGACCAGCGAGCACCCCGGCAAGCTGGGCTGGCTGGACCGCGTTGTCGGTGCCGAGCGGGTGCTGACACCGGAGATCGCCGCGCTGGTGGACGCCGTCGCCCAGCGGTACGCGGGCACCAGGGCGGACGTGCTGCGGCTGGCGATACCGCCCCGGCACGCGCGCGTGGAGGCCGAGCCGACGGCCGAGCGGGGGCCCCTTCCCCCGTCACCCGGCTGCGAGGCCTGGTCGAGCTACGTGCACGGCGAGGCCTTCGTCTCGGCGGTGCGGGCGGGCCGCGGTCCGCGGGCGGTCTGGCAGGCACTTCCGGGAGAGGACTGGCCCGCCCGGCTGGCCGAGCTGGCGGCGGTGGTCGTGGCGCGCGGTCAGACCGCGGTGCTGGTGGTGCCCGACCAGAAGGACCTGGACCGGGTCGCGGCCGCGTCTGTGGACCTGGTCGGCGACGATCTGGTGGTCCCGTTGGCGGCGGGACTCGGTCCCGCGATGCGGTACCGCCGCTGGCTCGCGGCGCTTCGGGGCACCGCCCGGATCGTGGTCGGAACCAGGAGCTCGGTGTTCGCGCCGGTGCCGGACCTCGGCCTGATCGTGGTGTGGGACGACGGCGACGACAGCCATTCCGAGCCGCGCTCGCCGTACCCGCATGCCCGCGAGGTGGCCCTGCTGCGGGCGCACGCGAGCGGCTGCGCCCTGGTGGTCGGTGGTCACGCCAGGACCGCCGAGGCGCAGGCGCTGGTGAACTCGGGCTGGGCGCACGACCTGGTGGCCGACCGCGCCGAGGTGCGGGCCAGGTCGCCGCAGGTCACCGCCCTCGCGGATAGTGATCATGCGCTGGCGCGGGACCCGGGGGCCAGGGCGGCCAGACTGCCCGCGATCGCCTTCGCCGCGGCCAGGGAGGCGCTCAAGGCGGGAGCGGGCGTTCTCGTGCAGGTGCCGCGCCGCGGATACGTTCCGTCCCTGGCCTGTGGCAAGTGCCGGGCGCCCGCCCGGTGCCGACGGTGCAACGGTCCGATGTCGCTGGCGTCGGCGGTGGGACCGGACGGTGCCGGTACCCCGACGTGCCGGTGGTGCGGCGTCGCCGACGCCACCCATCGGTGCAACGCGTGCGGGTCGCGATCGCTGCGCGCCGTGGTCGTCGGGGCGGGCCGGACCGCGGAGGAGCTCGGCAGGGCCTTCCCCGGCGTCGCGGTGACGCATTCCGGCGGGACCGAGGTGACGGCGGCGGTCAAGCCGGGCCCGCGGCTGGTGGTGGCGACCGTCGGGGCCGAGCCGGTGATGCCGGGCGGCTACGGGGCGGCGCTGCTGCTGGACGGTTGGGCCTTGCTGGGGCGGGCTGACCTGCGGGCGGAGGAGGAGACGCTGCGACGCTGGATGACCGCGGGCTCGCTGGTGCGTCCCGCCGGCGAGGGCGGGCGGGTCGTGGTGGTCGCCGACTCGGGCCTGCCCACTGTCCAGTCGCTGGTGCGCTGGGATCCGGTTGGCGCGGCCCAGGCTCAGCTCGACGAGCGGGCGGAGGTCCGATTCCCGCCGACCGTGCACATCGCCGCGGTGGACGGCTCGCGCGAGGCGATCGAGGCGTTGCTGGCGAACGCGACACTGCCCGACGTGGTGGAGCGGCTCGGTCCGGTGCCGTTGCCGCCGGGCGAACGGTTGCCGTTCTCTGGTGACGGTCCGGAGCCTGCCGATGTCGAGCGGATGCTGCTGCGGGTGCCGCGGGGGAGCGGCGGCGCCCTGGCGAGGGCGTTGTCCGAGGCGCAGGCCGTGCGCGGCGCCCGGCGTGAAGCGGGGTCGGTCCGCGTGCAGATCGACCCCGTCCGGATCGGCTGAGGCCTCCCGATTCACCCCGCCGAAGAACATTGCTCGATAGGTTGAGAACCGGTGCGGAATCAACCATGGAACGAGTCCTTCGAGGAATCGAGCAGAAGATGTCCAGCTTCCCGGGCCTGGCCCACATCGCCGTCACGGTATCCGATCTGGCCGCCAGCACCGCGTGGTACAGCGCATTGTTCGGGGCGGCGCCAGTGCTCGACGAGGACGAGGAGTCGGGAACCTTCCACCACACGGTGTTCGCACTCGACGACGGAATGCTCTTCGGACTGCACACCCACACCGGCGGTGGTGCCCCCACCACATTCGATGAACGGCACGTCGGTCTCGACCACATCGCGTTCCGGTGTTCCTCCGACGAGCTGCCCCGATGGCGGGATCGGCTCGACGCCCTTGGGATTGAGCATGGCGGGATCAAGTCGGCACATTACGGATCCGGTCTGTCCTTCCGCGATCCGGACAACATCGCTCTCGAGTTCTTCGCGCCGCAGGCGTAGACATTCGGTGTCCGCTCCGCCACCACCGGCGGCCACGGACCGGCGGTTGTGCCAGGAACGGGCAGGGCGTTCACTGGAAGTGGATTCGTGGTTCAACCGTCTGAGTCCGAGGAGGCTCGGCATGAAGCGGGCAACGCCATCGACAACGCGCAGGACCTACGACGTCTTGCCCCACGAGGGCGACGCGGCGCACTGCTGGGAGGTGCACCAGTACGGTTCGCGCGAGCACAACTACTACGGCACCGAGCGGGAGGCGATCGCCGCCGCCCGTGAACTGGCGCACGCGCATCACCCGGCGAAGGTGGTGCTGCACGGGCGAGATGGATTCGCGTACCGCGAATTCAACTGTTAGCGCGGGCGTTTCACCCTCTTGAGTCGGTCGCGAGGAGTGCCATGGGAGCTCGGCCGGAGCAGTGGGCGAGCGGCGAGGACTATCAGCGCTACATGGGCCGGTGGAGCCGCCTGGCCGCCGTCGAGTTCCTTCGCGGTCTGCCGCCGCTGCCCGCGGCCGTGTGGTGTGACGTCGGGTGCGGGACGGGTTCGCTGACGCAGGTGATCCTGGCCACGGAGCGGCCGACGCGGGTCCTCGGTGTCGACCCCTCGGCCCAGTTCCTGGCCGCCGCCGCGCTTCGTTCGGATGGGCGTGCGGAGTTCCGGCTCGGCTCCGCTGCCGCGATCCCTGCCGCCGACGGCGAGTTCGATCGGGTCGTCTCCGCGCTGGTGCTCAACTTCGTACCCGATCCGTGGGCGGCCCTGGCCGAGATGATCCGGGTCACCCGGCCTGGCGGGCTGGTCGCCTCCTATGTGTGGGACTACGCGGACGGTATGGACATGATCCGGCTGTTCTGGGACGCCGCCATCGAGTTGGACCCGGCCGCCGCCGCGGTCGACGAAGGAGCCCGGTTCCCCCTGTGCCGCCCCGAGCCACTGCGCGAGCTGTTCGGTTCGGCGGGATTGACCCGGGTCAGGGTGGGGCAGGTCGAGGTGGACACCGTTTTCGCGGACTTCGATGACTTCTGGCGCCCGTTCCTCGGTGGTCAGGGTCCCGCCCCCGGGTACTGCGCGAGCCTGCCCGAGGACCATCGGGCCGCCCTGCGGGAGAGTCTTCGCGCCACGACCCCGCGGAACGCCGCCGGTGCCGTCCTCCTGTGCGCGCGGGCGTGGACGGTCCGCGGTCACCGGCCGTGAATCGGAGTCATTTCAGCCAGGTTGGAAGAAGGCGAGCATTCTCCGGCTGGCGTCCGGCGACATCAGGATTTCCTGCATGCGTGTGGACATCCGGGCGGCAGCGCTGGTGCGGTCGAACATCTCGCGTTCGTATTCTCTGACGGCGGCGGGAAAGTCGTCCGGGTGCGTGGCCAGCGCGAGACCGAGCACCGCGCCGTCGAGCAGCGCCATGTTGGCGCCCTCTCCCACCGGCGGCATCAGGTGCGCGGCATCGCCGACCAGCGTGACGTCTTGCGCCGACGGCCACGTCAGGCCGGCAGGGAGAGTGGTGATCGACCGCGGCACGACCGTGTCGTCGCACGCCGCGATCAGCGCGGTGAACCGTGAGTCCCAACCGGGGAGCAGGTCGATCAGCCGCGCCCGGGCGGCGGCCGGGTCATCGAACGGGATCCCGCAGGTAGCGAACCAGTCTTCACCGGTGTTATAGAAGCTGAGGCCGATGCGAACGCGGCCGTCGCCGTTGCGTTGCGCCGCCAGGGAAAGTCCGTTGCCGAGCACCCAGTAGTTGCCGCGCCCGACCATCGCCGCGAGGTCGGGGTGCGTGCGGTCGATGTCCGGAATGCCGACCTCCACGACGTTCTGCCCGATATGAGCCGGGCGGGCGTCGGTGAGCAGCGCGCGGACCCGGGACTGCGCGCCGTCCGCGCCGACCAGCAGGTCATACGCCGCGCTGCTCCCGTCGGCGAAGTGAAGGCGGCCGTTGTCGGCGGATTCGTACGCGTGCCCCCAGCGCACCACGTCTTGAGGGAGGGAATCCAGCAGCAGGTTGCGCAGATCGGCGCGGTCGACCTCGGGTCTCTCGAGCGGGGCGTCGTCGGGCGTGTCCTCCTGGAGCAGCAAGGTGCCGTCCGGCTCCAGAAGGCGCATGTCCTGTCCTTCGCCGCGGGCGATCGCGTCGAACTGGTCGATCAGGCCGGCCTCGCGCAGCGCTCGCTGCCCGGAATGTATGTCGAGCATGCCGCCCTGGCCACGCGCGCCGCGCGAGAGCTCACGTTCGTACACGACGGCGTCGACGCCGTTCACCTGCAACACCCTGGCGAGGGTCAGGCCGCCCAGTCCGGCTCCGACAATGGTGATGGTCACAGTCGCCCCCTTCGATACACCGATTCGTCGTGCGAGCCGCGATCCGGCTGGCGGACGCGGACGGGCTGGCGGCGGTGTCGGTTCGCAAGGTTGCCGCCGCACTGGACGTCGGGCCGATGCGGTTGTACGGCTACATCACCACCAAGGACGAGTTGCTCGACCTGATGGTCGATTCGGTCTACGCCGAGGTGCGGCCGGCCGGAGACGGCTGGCGAGAGGTCTTGCGGTCCCTTGCTGAAACCACCAGACAGGCTGCTCACCAGCACGAATGGCTTGCCGACCTGATCGGCGGGCGCCCCCAGCTCGGGCCGCATGCGTTGGCAAGAGGGGAAGCCGTGGTGGCCGCGATGGGCGGCGTCGGCGTGGACGCCATCATGCCGGTGGTTGACGCGGTCAATGCGTACGTGATCGGCGCGGTGCGCCGGGAAATCACCGAACAGCGCGCTGAGCGGGCCACCGGGATGGACAAGACGCAGTGGCAGACCGCCTTCGGGCCTTACCTCGAGCGGACCTTCGCTTCTGGCCGATTCCCCGCGCTGTCCACGGTCATTCGCGACGGCGTCCACCTGGACGCCGACCAAACCTTCCGCATCGGACTCGACTTCCTCCTCGACGGCATTCAAGCCCGCATCTCGAGCTGACGCGGGACCCGTATCACACCCATTTCGAGTGTGAGGCCAGCCATCCCCTTGCCACCGACTGTTTGTCGATATATCGTCGAAGACGTAATTGATGCGAACAGTCGTAGGAGGCTGACATGGAACACATTCAACGAGAGCACGACCACGGGCGCGGCAGGCGCAGGCCCGGACGCGAGGGGCGCGATCGTCGTCGCGACGGATTCGGCCCCGGATTCGGTCCTGGTATGGCCTTCGGGCCCGGCCACGGTCCCGGCGGTCAGCGGCTCGGCCGTGGGCGCGGGCGCGGTGGACGCGGGCGGCGCGGCGACGTGCGTGCCGCGGTGCTGCTGCTCCTCGCCGAGGGGCCGATGCACGGCTACGAACTGATCCAGCGGATCGTCGAGCGCAGCAACGGCGTGTGGCGGCCCAGCCCCGGCTCGATCTACCCGGCGCTCGCACAGCTCGAGGACGAGGGCCTGGTGTTGATCGAGAAGGTGGCAGGCCGCAAGACCGCGCGCCTGACCGAAACGGGCGTCGCGTACGTGGAGGAGAACAAGGCAGACCTGGGGAACCCGTGGGACGAGGTCAGCGCCGGGGTGGGCCAGGAGGCGCAGGACCTGCGCGGACTGATCGGACAGCTGATGGGTGCGGCCGGCCAGGTCGCCGCGGTCGGGACCCCGGACCAGATCCGCAAGGCGGGCGAGGTGCTCACCGAGTCCCGCCGGGCGCTGTATCGGATTCTCGCCGATGATCCGAACCCGACGGCCACCACCCCGGCTTCGGACGAGACCGAGTCCGAGCCCGACGAGTGATCGGTGACCGAACCCCAACCGGACCGTGCTGAAATCGTGACCGCCCGGTGGTCCCGGGGCCGCGGCCACCGCGCGCATGATGTGGATCGTGAACCGGATCGATACGAGGGCGTCAGGGGTGGGAGCGGGTCGCAGGGTCGTCGCGATCATCTCGCTGACGTGCGCCGCCGCCGTCCTCCCGCTCTCGTCCGCTGACGCCCAATCCAGCACGACCCAGGGCGCCGGGTCGATCTCCGAGGTCCCCGAGAATCGCGGGCCTGTGCAGGCGACCCATGTCGACGCGGCCGCCTTCGCCCGAGAGCATCCCGGCACGACCCCGCCCGGATCGAACGACTTCTCCTGCAAGCCATCCGGCGCGCATCCGCGTCCGGTGATCCTCGCGCACGGCACCGACGCGAACGCCTACTCCGACTGGTCCGCGATGTCGCCCGCGCTCAAGGCGGCCGGGTACTGCGTCTTCGCCCTCAACTACGGGGGCAGGCCCGGCGGGGACTCGTTCGGGACCGAGGACATGCGGATCAGTGGTCAACAGACCGCGGACTTCGTGCAGCGGGTGCGCGCAGCAACAGGAGCCGAGAAAGTCGACCTGGTCGGCTTCTCCCAGGGCGCGACGGTGACGAGATACTTCGTCAACCGGCTCGGTGGGGCCGCGGCGGTCGAGCGGTGGGTCGGGGTGGCGTCGCCGTCGTACGGCGGGATCTTTTACGGGCTGGCTCCGGTCGTCGACGGAATCCCTGGCGGGGCCGAGGCCATCGAGGCCGTGCTCGGACAGGCCGTCGGCCAACAGATCCAGGGTTCACCATTCCTGGACGCGCTGAACGAGCCCGCCGACACCGTCCCGGGCGTGAGTTACACCACCATCGGCACCCAGTACGACGAGATGATCCAGCCCGCGTCGAATGTCGCCCTGCGCGGCCGGGGCGCGACGAACGTCACCATCCAGGCGCTGTGCCCGGAAGACCGGACCGGACACATGAACATGGTCTACGACCCGTTCACCATCGGCCTCGTGCTCCGTGCGCTCGATCCCGGTGCCCCGGAACCGGTCTGCGCCCCGGTGGCGCTGGGGACCGGGATCCCCGAGATGATGTACGAGAGCAACTTCGGTGGCGGCAGCAGCGACGGCAGTTGACCCGGTCGTGCGTGCCGCGGCGTCTCAGCCGGCGGGCAGCACCTCGCCCATCACGCGCAGCGTGTTGCCGCCCATGATCGCCCGGATCTCGTCGTCGCTGCGGCCGCGGTCGCGCAGCTCCTGGGTGATCACCGCGATCTCGCTGGTGTCCCAGGCGACCGTGGTCGCTCCGTCGTAGTCACTGCCCAGCGCCGCCGTCGCGAGGCCGCCGACCTCGATCACGTGCTCGATCGCGTCGACTACGGCGGCCGGGGTCAGCTCGCACACGGCCGCGTCCCAGTAGCCGATACCGACCACGCCGCCGGTGGCCGCCACCCCGCGGATCTCGTCATCGGTGAGGTTGCGGTTGACGTTGCAGGTGGCCTGCACGCCGCCGTGGCTCGCGACGAGGGGCCGCGTCGCACGCTCGAGCATCTCCTTGATTGCCGGGTGGCTGGCGTGGGCGATGTCGACGATGATGCCGCGCCGCTCCATCTCCGCGAAGACCGTCCGTCCGAGATCGGTCAGGCCGCCCTTGGCCTCACCGTGCATCGAGCCGGCCGCCTCGTTGTCGAAGAAGTGGGTGAAACCCGCCATCCGCATGCCTGCGTCGTAGAGCGCGTCGAGGTTCTCGGCCTTGCCCTCGAGGTTCTGCAGACCCTCGACCGAGAACAGGGCGCCGGTCACGTTCTGTCCCGCCGCGCGGTCCGCGAGCAGCGCCGCGAGCTCCTCTCGCGTCTTCACGAACCGGAGCTGACCGTCCGAATCCGCTGCCGCGTTCTCGAGCTTCTCCGCGTGATAGAGCGATCGCTGGAGAAGCGAGCCCCAGGTCCGCGGCGGCTGCAGCTGGGCGATCGTGAGGAGCTCGATGTTGTCGGTCTCGTCCGAGTTGGCGTCGTAGTTCTGGCCCTTCGGCGACTTGGAGACGGACGAGAAGACCTGCAATGCCACGTTGCCGTCCTGGAGGCGAGGCAGGTCCATGTGGCCCCGGCCGGAACGCTTGAGGAGGTCGCGATCCCACATCAGGGTGTCCGAGTGCATGTCCGCGATCTGCAGGCTGTCGTGGAGGCTCCGCGTCTGCGCGGTCACCTCAGGAAGATCGGCGGGCACCACCTTGTTCATGCTCCGCTCGATGGCGCCCGGCGCGATGGTGAAGAAACCGACGAGTGCCACGACGATCAGGACCAGGGAACCGAGCAGGACACGACGGGGCCACTTGCGCTTCGGGGACGACATGCCGCGAATCCTAAGGTGCGCGAACCAGTTTTGATCGAGTGTTGTGGGAACCCGAACGGATGCCGAGATCGGCCACGGTGGTTCCCGCCACTGTGACCTCCATCTGAGTTGGAACTTCACGGTCGGCGCACCGAAGTTCGGCACTCGGATTGCGCCAGGGCCCAGTCAATACCCCTTCGGGTGCGGTGTACATCACCGCGGCCGGAGTGTTTCTCGTGGTCGTGGAGCGCGCGGGTGTCATGGGGGACCCGCGGGCTTCCCTAGACTGTTCGTGACGTCGGACCAGACATGACGAGAACCGTGGGAGCAGATTCGTGAGTATTCAGCCCGTTCGCCTGTTCGGCGATCCCGTTCTGCGAACCCGCGCGGACGAGGTGGTCGACTTCGACCGGGAACTGCACAAGCTCGTCGCGGACCTCGAGGACACCATGGACGATGAGGGCGGGGCAGGTATCGCGGCACCTCAGATCGGCGTGAGCCTGCGGGTGTTCGCCTACAACTGCGGGGGCGCCGCGGGACACCTGATCAACCCGACCGTTCGCGTGATCGGTGACGAGGTCCAGACCGGGGTCGAGGGATGCCTGTCGATTCCGGGCGTGCGCGCCGAGTGCACCAGGGCGATGAACGCCGTCGCCACGGGCTTCTCGAAGTACGGCGAGCCGATCACGATCGACGGCACCGGGATCCTGGCCAGGTGTTTCCAGCATGAAACCGATCATCTCGACGGGGTCCTGTTCCTGGACCGGCTGGACCAGGAGGCCAGGAAGGACGCCATGCGCACCATCCGTCAGTCGCAGTGGTTCGGTACCCCGGAGCCGGCGCAGGCCGGTCCGTTCGGCAGGACGGTGCGCTGACATGCGGATCGTCTTTGCCGGTACCCCCGAGCCCGCCGTGCCGTCATTGGCACGGCTGCTGAAGTCCTCCCGGCACGAGGTGGTCGCGGTCGTGACCAGGCCGGACGCCGTCGCCGGTCGGGGCAGGAAGGTCGCCCGATCGCCGATCGGGCAGCTCGCAGACGAGCACGGCATCGAGGTGCTCACGCCAGCGCGAGCCTCCGACTCGCAGTTCCTGGATCGGCTGCGCGCACTCGAGCCGGACTGCTGCCCGGTGGTCGCCTACGGCGCGCTGCTGCCGCGACCGGTGCTTGACGTGCCGCGGCACGGTTGGGTGAACCTGCACTTCTCCCTGCTGCCCGCGTGGCGCGGAGCCGCGCCCGTGCAGGCGGCGATCGCCGCGGGCGACGACATGACCGGCGCGAGCGCCTTCCTGTTGGAAGAGGGTCTCGACACCGGGCCGGTGTTCGGGGTGATGACCGAGCGAATCCGCGACACCGACACCGCGGGCGAGTTGCTCGGCCGCCTCGCGGAGGGCGGCGCGGTGCTGCTCGAGTCCGTGCTCGACGGCATCGAGGACGGCGCGACGACGCCGGTGCCCCAGCCGACCGAGGGCGTGTCGCACGCGCCGAAGGTGACCGTCGAATCGGCCCGGATCCGGTGGGATCAGCCTGCGCAGGCGGTCGATCGGCTGGTCCGGTCGGTAACCCCAGCGCCCGGTGCGTGGACGCAGGTGGGGGAGCTGCGGCTCAAGGTCGGTCCGGTGCAGGTCACCGACGAGACCCTGGAGCCGGGACAATTCCTGGTCCGCAAGGACGGCTGCTATGTCGGAACCGCGACGACCGCGGTCCGGCTGAGTCAGGTTCAGCCACAAGGTAAGAAGGCCATGGCGGCCGCCGATTGGGCGCGGGGAGCGCGCCTCGAACCCGAGGTGCGTGCACTGTGACCGAATCCCGTAGGCCCGCACGAGGAAAGCGCGATCAGTCGCGCGGCGGCGACAAGCAGGGCGCGAAGGGCGGCCCGAACACCCGGCCGCGCCAGGCCGGCAGGCCCGACCCGTCCGCGAGCGGGGTCGATCGGCCCCGGGTCGCGGCCCGCGACGTGCTGCGCGCGGTGCGCGAGCGCGACGCCTACGCAAACCTGGTGCTGCCCGGTCTGCTTCGCGACCGGAAGATGGACGGCCGGGACGCGGCCCTGGCGACCGAGCTCGCCTACGGGGCCTGCCGCGCGCAGGGCCTGCTCGACGCCGTCATCGCCAGCGGCGCGGGACGGCCGATCGACGAGATCGACGGACCTCTGCTCGATGTGTTGCGCCTTGGCACCTACCAGCTGCTGCGCACCCGGGTCGCCCCGCACGCGGCGGTGGCCACCTCGGTGGACCTGGTCCGCAGCGAATTCGGTGGCGGCAAGGCAGGTTTCGTGAACGCGGTGCTGCGCCGGGTGGCCGAGAAGAGCGAGGAGCAGTGGGTGTCCGAGCTGGCGCCCGATGCGAGCTCGGACCCGGTGGGACACCTGGCCTTCGAGTACGCGCATCCGGTCTGGATCGCGCAGGCGTTCGCCGATGCGCTCGGCCCTGACGCGGGCGAGATCGAGCGGGTGCTGGCGGCGGACGACGCCCGGCCGTCGGTGCATCTGGTGGCGCGACCGGGGGAGATCTCGGCGGAGGAGCTCGCCCTGGTGACCGGGGGCGAGATCGGCCCCTACTCGCCGTACGCGGTGCACCTCGACGGCGGCGACCCCGGCCAGCTCGACGCGGTCCGCGAGGGCCTCGCGGGTGTGCAGGACGAGGGCAGCCAGCTCGTGGCCAGGGCGCTGGCGCTGGCGCCGCTGCTCGGTGCCGACGGTGGACGCTGGCTCGATCTGTGCGCTGGACCGGGCGGCAAGGCGGCGCTGCTCGGCGCCCTCGCCGATATCGAGGGCGCGCGGCTGGATGCCGTCGAGCCGGCCGAGCACCGGGCGGACCTGGTCCGCAAGACGACCAAGGGCCTGCCGGTGGACGTACACGTCGCGGACGGTCGGGAACCCGGCCTCGCACCCGGATTCGACCGGGTGCTGGTGGACGCGCCGTGCACCGGCCTCGGCGCGCTGCGGCGTCGCCCCGAGGCGCGCTGGCGCCGTCAGCCCACCGATGTGGCTGCGCTGGTCAAGCTGCAGCGCGAGCTCCTGGCGTCGGCGATCTCGCTGGTCCGGCCCGGTGGGGTCGTCCTGTACTCGACGTGTTCCCCGCACCTGTCGGAGACCGTCGGCGTGGTCGCCGACGCGGTCCGTAGGCACGGCGTCGTGGCGCTGGACACCAGGGAACTGGTGCCGGGCGTGCCCGAGCTGGGTGACGGTCCCGGTGTGCAGCTGTGGCCGCACCGGCACGGCACCGACGCGATGTTCATGGCGGCGCTGCGCAAGCCGGAGTAACCGGACCGGTCAGCAGCAGTTCGGGTCGAGCACGAGGCGCAGCGCCTCGAGCGAGTCGGCGCGGGCGCGGTAGTAGACGTTCATGCCGCGCCTCGTCGACTCGACCATGCCCGCCTTCTTCAGCTGGGCGAGGTGGTGGCTGGCCGTGGACTCGGTCAGCTCGATCGCCGCGGCGAGGTCGCAGGTGCAGGCCTCGCCGTCGGGGTTGGTGAGCAGGATCGACATCAGCTTGATCCGGGTCGGGTCGGCGAGCGCCTTGAGTCGCAGCGCCACGTGCAGCGCGGCCTCGTCCGTCATCGGGCCCGCCGCCACCGGGGCGCAGCAGATCGGTGCGGACACATCCAGCAATGGCAGGGCCTTGGGCATGCCGTCCATCATGCCAGTCTGTTGACATATGTCAAAAAGGTGCCATAGTTGGCGGTATCTAATTCGATATATGTCTCACTGGAGGTTCTCATGTCCCGAGTACAGCTCGCCCTCAACGTCGACGACCTGACCGAATCGGTCGCGTTCTACTCGAAGTTGTTCAACACCGAACCGGCCAAGCTGCGCGAGGGCTACGCGAACTTCGCCATCGCCGAGCCGCCGCTGAAGCTGGTGCTGCTGCAGAACCCAGGCAAGGGCGGCAGCATCAATCACCTTGGCGTGGAGGTGGAATCGAGCGAGGTGGTGCACGAGGAGATCGCCCGGCTGACCGGCGAGGGCTTGTTCACCGACGAGGAGATCGGCACCACCTGTTGCTTCGCGACCCAGGACAAGGTGTGGGTCACCGGCCCCGCGGGCGAGAAGTGGGAGGTGTACACGGTGCTCGCCGACAGCGAGACCTTCGGCACCGGACCGTCCTCGCTCGAGTTGGCCGCGAGCGCGGCACCCGCTGGCGGAGTGTGCTGCGCCTCGACGTCGGCGGAGGAAGCCGCGCCCGCGCAGGGCTCCTGCTGCTGAACCGGCCCGGCCGGGTCAGGACACCGGGGCCGGCGCTCCATCCGCGTGGATGGAACGCCGGCTCAGCAGCGCCGCGGCGAGGAAGCACAGCGCGCCGAGGAAGGTGCCCAGGTTCGCCCAGAACAGGCTGAGGAGGTCGCCGGTCGTGGGAAGCGCGTACGCGCCGACCGCCGACAGCCCGAAGAAGACCGAGCCGAGCATGTTGAGCCAGGTGCCGTGCCAGGTGCGGGCGTGGGTGTCCCACAGGGTGTGGCGATCCCTGGTGGCCACGACGGCGAGTCCGCTGGAAACCAGGAAGCAGATCGATCCGAAGGCATCTGGGCGCCAGCCGTCCGACAGGTGCGCATCGGCATCCATGACCGTGAGCAGGGCCTCCGTCGTGCTCACGTTGAAGCAGAGCGTGCCTGCGAACTGGATGGCGGCGGCCCACCAGTCCGCCCGGTCGGCGGGGTTCGTGCCGCGCCGAGGCGGCTGCCTGCCGCTGAGGACGAGCTGGATCAGGGCGGCGAGGGTGAAGAAGATGGCGCCGACGAAGAACGTGAGGTTGGTGGCCACCACGCCGACCGCCTCGGCGTACTGCGGTACCGCCCCGACGGCGAAGAAGATCGATCCGATGGCGAATCCCCACGCCTCGCGCCGGAGGCGGATGATGCGGTCGCGCGTCACCGTTCGAGCGTAACTGCCCATACGTCCAAGCCCGGGGATGCTGGCGGGTGCAATCTGAACTCATGCACACCTGGGAAGACGTCGTCGACATCGCGGAGCGCCTGCCGGAGGTCGAGGTGTCCACCTCGTACAACACCCCCGCGCTCAAGGTCGGCGGCAAGGGGTTCGCGCGGCTGCGCAGCGAGGCTGAGGGCGGGCTGATGCTGCTGTGCGCACTGGAGGAGAAGGAGGCGCTGCTGGCCTCCGGCGACCCCGCGTTCTTCACGACGCCGCATTACGACGGCTACGGCGCGATCCTGGTCGACCTAGAACGGGTGGATCGGCAACAGCTGATCGAACTCGTGGCCGAGGCCTGGCGGATCAGGGCGCCCGCGAGGTTGCGCAAGCGCCACGTCGAAGAGGCTTCGCGCACCAACTAAGCTGGCGACTTGTGGCTCACCCGATGATCGCTCCGTCCATTCTTTCCGCAGACTTCGCCCGGCTCGCCGAGGAGGCCGCCGCCGTGGCCGGTTCCGACTGGCTGCACGTCGATGTCATGGATGCGCACTTCGTGCCGAACCTGACGCTCGGGCTCCCCGTCGTGCAGAGCCTGCTCAAGGCGACCGACATCCCGCTCGACTGCCACCTGATGATCGACAACCCCGGCCGCTGGGCGCCGCCGTACGCGGAGGCGGGCGCACACAACGTCACCTTCCACGCCGAGGCCACCGACGATCCGATCGCGGTCGCGCGCGACATCAGGGCGGCGGGCGCGAAGGCGGGCCTCAGCGTCAAGCCCGGCACCCCGATCGAGCCCTACCTGGAGATCCTCAAGGAGTTCGACACCCTGCTCGTGATGAGCGTCGAGCCCGGCTTCGGCGGGCAGTCCTTCATGGCCGAGGTGCTGAGCAAGGCGCGCGCGGTGCGCAAGCTGGTCGATTCGGGTGAGCTGACCCTGCTGGTCGAGATCGACGGCGGGATCAACACCGACACCGTCGAGGCGGCCGCGGAGGCGGGCGTCGACTGCTTCGTCGCCGGCTCGGCCGTCTACGGGGCCTCGGACCCGGCGGAGGCCGTTCGCGCGCTGCGCGCGCAGGCCGCGTCGGCCTCGCCGCACCTGACCCTGGCCCACTAACGTGCCCGGTCCCCGTCGCGCCCCCGGGTCGGAGCCGACCGAGTCCGAGTCGGCGGCATTGCGGCTCGCCGTCGATGCCGCCGAGCGGGTGCGCGGGACCACCAGCCCCAATCCGCCGGTCGGCGCCGTGATCCTCGACGAGAGCGGCGCGGTCGTCGGCGTCGGGGCGACCAGCCCGGTCGGCGGACCGCACGCCGAGGTGATGGCGCTGCGCGCCGCGGGCAGCCGGGCCAGGGGCGGCACCGCGGTGGTCACCCTCGAGCCCTGCAACCACCAGGGCCGGACCGGCCCCTGCGCGCTCGCCCTGATCGAGGCCGGGGTGTCCCGGGTGCTCTTCGCGGTGGACGATCCCCATCCGCAGGCCGCGGGCGGCGCGCAGACCCTGCGTTCGGCGGGGATCGACGTGCTGCCCGGTTTCGGTGCCCACGACGTCGAACTCGGGCCGCTGCGCGCCTGGCTGCACCGCCAGCGCACCGGACGATCCCATGTCACCTGGAAGTTCGCCGCGAGCCTCGACGGACGCAGCGCGGCGGCCGACGGCACCAGCCAGTGGATCACCGGCCCCGAGGCGAGGGCGCGGGTACACCGGGAGCGCGCCAAGCTTGACGCCATCGTGGTCGGCACCGGCACCGTCCTCGCCGACGACCCGTGGCTGACCGCCCGCAATCCGGACGGCAGCCTCGCCGATCACCAGCCGGTGCGAGTGGTGGTGGGGGAGCGCGAGATCCCGGCCTCGGCCCGGGTGCTCGACGACGCGGCGCCGACCCTGGTGCTGCGGACCCGTGACCCCCGCGAGGTGGTCGAGGCGCTGGCCGATCTGCCCGATGTCCTGCTCGAGGGCGGACCCCGTCTGGCCGGCGCGTTCCTCGAGGCGGGATTGGTGGACCGGATCCTGGCGTTCCTCTCACCGGTACTGCTCGGCGCGGGGGCGGCCGCCGTAGAGGATGCTGGGGTCACGAACATCGCGCAGGCGCTCCGGTTCCACCGGGAGTCCGTCGAGACGCTCGGGCCGGATCTGCTGCTGAGCCTGACGCCCGGCGACCGCGGCGTGCGAGCCGAGGACGAGAATGAACAGAACAGCACCAACAACTGAGGAGCGGACTGAAGTGTTCACCGGGATCGTCGAAGAACTGGGTGAGATCGTCGCCAAGGAGGACCTGGCCGATGCCGCCCGCTTCACCGTGCGTGGCGCGCTGGTGACCTCCGATGCCGGGCACGGCGACTCGATCGCGGTCAACGGCGTCTGCCTGACCGTGGTGGAGGTGCTCGGCGGCGACTCCTTCACCGCCGATGTGATGGCGGAGACGCTGAACCGCTCCAGCCTCGGCGCGCTGGACGTCGGCAGTCGGGTGAACCTGGAGCGGGCCGCGGCGCTGAACAGCCGCCTCGGTGGCCACCTGGTGCAGGGACACGTCGACGCCACCGGATCCGTCATCAGCCGGTCGCCGTCGGAGAACTGGGAGGTCGTCCGGATCTCGCTGCCCGACACGATCGCCCGCTACGTGGTGGAGAAGGGCTCGATCACGGTCGACGGCGTCTCGCTGACCGTGTCTGCCCTCGGTCGCGACGCGGACGGCGGCGAGTTCTTCGAGATCTCGCTGATCCCCACCACCCTCGAGATGACCACCCTCGGCGGTGCCGCCCCCGGTACCCCGGTGAACCTGGAGGTGGACGTGATCGCGAAGTACGTCGAGCGTCTGCAGACCGCCGGCCGGTAGCCGAATTTCGGGCCCGAGGAGTCGGGGTCGTACTGTTGAGGTGCACTTACGGGTGCACGGAGAGCTATTCATGACTTTGATGGAGCGCACCACGTGACCAGGTTCGACAGTATCGAGCGCGCAGTCGCCGATATCGCCGCAGGCAAGGCCGTCGTCGTCGTCGATGACGAGGACCGCGAGAACGAGGGCGACCTCATCTTCGCCGCCGAGAAGGCGACCCCGGAGCTGGTGGCCTTCATGGTCCGCTACACCTCCGGTTACCTCTGCGTCCCGCTCGACGGTGACGACTGCGACCGACTCGGCCTGCCGCCGATGTTCTCCAGCAACCAGGACAAGCACGGCACCGCGTACACGGTGACGGTCGACGCCAAGGAAGGCATCGGCACCGGCATCTCGGCCTCCGACCGCGCCGCCACGATGCGCCTGCTCGCCGACCCGAACTCGGGCGCGAGCGATTTCACCCGCCCCGGCCACGTGGTGCCGCTGCGCGCCAAGGAGGGCGGCGTGCTGCGCAGGCCAGGCCACACCGAGGCGGCCGTCGACCTGGCCCGGATGGCTGACCTGCGTCCCGCGGGCGTCATCTGCGAGATCGTCAGCCAGAAGGACGAGGGCCACATGGCCCAGACCGACGAGCTCCGGGTCTTCGCCGACGATCACAACCTGGCCATGATCTCGATCGCGGATCTCATCGCCTGGCGTCGCAAGCACGAGAAGCACGTGGTGCGGATCGCCGAGGCGCGGATCCCGACCAACCACGGCGAGTTCAAGGCCGTCGGCTACCAGAGCATCTACGACGAGGTCGAGCACGTGGCCCTCGTGCGCGGCGACCTGGCCGGTCCGGACGGCGACGGCAGCGACGTGCTGGTCCGCGTGCACTCGGAGTGCCTGACCGGAGACGTGTTCGGTTCGCTTCGGTGCGACTGCGGCCCGCAGCTCGACGCGGCGCTCGACATGGTTGCCCAGGAGGGTCGAGGCGTCGTCCTGTATATGCGCGGTCACGAGGGCCGGGGCATCGGCCTGATGCACAAGCTGCAGGCGTACCAGCTGCAGGACGCGGGATCCGACACCGTCGACGCGAACCTGGAACTCGGGCTGCCCGCGGATGCCCGCGACTACGGCATCGGCGCGCAGATCCTCGTCGATCTCGGCATCTCGTCCATGCGGCTGCTGACGAACAACCCGGCCAAGCGGGTCGGGCTGGACGGCTACGGCCTGCAGATCACCGAGCGGGTGCCGATGCCGTTGCGCGCCAACGCCGAGAACCTCACCTACCTGCGCACCAAGCGGGACCGGATGGGTCACGACCTGATCGGTCTCGACGACTTCGAGAGCGGGGGCGCGGTATGAGCGGCGAGGGGCTGCCACAGCTCCAGCTCGACGAGGCGAAGGACCTCAAGCTCGCGATCGTGGCCGGGCAGTGGCACGCCGAGATCTCCGAGGCCCTCGTCGCGGGCGCGCAGCGGGTGGCCGAGCAGGCCCAGCTCGAGGACGTCACGCTCGTCCGCGTCGCCGGCGCCATCGAGCTGCCGGTGGTGGCGCAGGCGCTGGCCCGCACCCACGACGCGGTGGTCGCGCTCGGTGTCGTGATCCGTGGCGGCACCCCGCATTTCGAGTACGTCTGCGACGCCGTCACCGCCGGCCTCACCCGGGTCTCCCTCGACGAGAGCACCCCGGTCGGCAACGGGGTGCTCACCACCGACACCGAACAGCAGGCCAGGGACCGCTCCGGACTCCCCGGCTCCGTCGAGGACAAGGGCGGTCAGGCCTGTGCCGCCGCGCTCGACACCGCGGTGACGCTCCGTCACCTGCGTCAGCCCTGGACAGAGCAGTCGTTCCGATGAGCGCGTGGGAGATGGACGTACGGTCCAAGCGGTCCGCCCGCTACGCGATGGCGGTCGCGGCTGTGTTCGTGCTGGTGTTCGTCGTGCTCGCGGTGCTGCTGCGCAGCTCGGCGACAGGCGTGTACTTCCGGCTGATCGATCAGCTCGCGATGGTCGGCATCGGCGGGATCCTCGCCGGCGGCGCGCTGCTGCTGACCCGCCCGCGGCTACGCGCCAACGCCAGTGGAGTCTCGGTGCGCAACGCGTTCACCGAGCGGTTCGTAGAGTGGGATCTGGTGCGCGGCCTGACCTTCCCGGGCGGGGCGGCGTGGGCGCGGATCGAGCTGCCCGACGACGAGTACATCCCGGCCATGGCGATCCAGGCGAACGACCGTGAGTACGCCGTGAACGCGGTCAGGAAGTTCCGCGAACTCGAATCGAAATACGCGCAGGCGGACGCCGAATAGATCTGCCAGGCGCCCCGCTCGACCACCACGGCCCGACGTGCCAAGAGCGCGTCGGGCCGTTCTCGTATCCGAAAAGGTGTGTCCCATCCCACGTCCGGATCGGCCCGAGTTCACGCGGCTGTGACCTTTTGGTGCGTACCAGCCCACTAATGTGGATCGAGTCAAGTACGTCGAATTCGAGACCGCTCGGATCGGGTGCCCGACTCAATTGCATTGGAGGTCCAGTGGAAATCCTCCTTGTCCTCGCATGCGGCCCGATGATCATGGCCGCCATCTACGTCGCGATCAGCGCGGTCTACTTCGTCGAGCTCCGTCGGCTCGACCGCGCCCGCGCCGCCGTGACCGCCGCGTCCCAGCCGTCCGGTTGTCAGCCGTCCCAGCGGCTGGCCGACCTCCGTCGGGCCGACGGTCGCCGCGCCCCCGCAGGGCGTGGCAACCAGCCGCACGCACCGAGTCGGCGGAAATTGGTCTCCACCTCCGCGTAAGTCGCTGCGCCCCTGGCACTTCGGCTACCCGACGACGTCGCCGGTCACCGCGCCCTCCCGGCGCGGGTCCGCGCCGCCGATCCAGCCCTCGTCGTGACGCCCCAGCACGCTCAGCCCACTCGATTGCGGTTCCGTCGAAACCTGGTGGCCCATCTCGGTCAACGCCCGCACCAGTGGGTCCGTGGCGCCATTGTCGGCGGCCTCGATGTTGGGGTGCTCGCCGCCGACGTTCGTTTTCGGTGTGTTCGCCGCGCCGAAATCGACCATGGACACGGCCTGTTGCGGGTCGAGTTCCCAGTCGAGCATGCCGACCAGCGTCTTGACCACGAACTGGATGATCACGGAGCCGCCGGGGGACCCCACGGCCAGCAGCACCTCGCCGCGGTGCCCGTTGCCCCGCTCGAACACCAGGGTCGGGGCCATCGAACTGCGCGGCCGCTTTCCCGGCTCCACCCGGTTGGCGAGCGGCGAACCGTCCGGCGCGGTCGGCTGCGCGGAGAAGTCGGTCAGCTGATTGTTGAGCAGGAAGCCGTCGACCATGTGGAAGGAGCCGAACGCCGACTCGATGGTGGTGGTCATCGCCGCGACGTTGCCGTACCGGTCGGCCACGGTGATCTGACTGGTGCCGTGGTCGTTGCCCGGCTGCGTACCCATGGCGACCGGGCCGAAGTCGCCGGGCTGGGCGGTGCCCATGCTCCGGCGCGGGTCGATCAGCGCCGAGCGGCCCCGCAGGTAGTCCGGATCGATCAGGGTGTCGGGGGAGTTGCCAGGCAGCGGCACGAAGTCCGAGTCGGCGACGTACTTGTCCCGGTCCGCGTAGGCCAGTCGTTCCGCCTCGGCGATCAGGTGTACGCCCGTGGCGTCGGGTTCGCCGCCGTCCGCATCGAGCGCCGTCGGCGGGTACGCCGACAGGTCGAAGTTGCTCAGGATCCCCAGCGTGGCGGCCACCGCGGTGCCGCCGGACGACGGGCTCGGCATCCCGCAGACCTCGCGCCCTCGGTAGTCCGTACACAGCGCGGTGCGCTTCTTGGCCTGGTATCCCGCGAGGTCCGCGGTGGTCATCGCGCCGGGTGTGCGACCTCCGCTCGGGTCGTCGGTCGCCGCCACGATCGCCTCGGTGATGGGCCCCGTGTAGAACGCGTCGGCACCCTCCGCGGCGATCACCCCCAGCGTCTTCGCCATCGCCGGGTTCGTCAACACGGTGCCCTCCGGTTTCGGTGACCCGTCCGGATTGAGGAAGTACGTCCGCGCATCCTCGTCGACGGCCAGGTCCCTGGCCGAGCCCGCGATCGAGCTCGCCATCCGGGGACTGATCTCGACCCCGTTGTCCGCGAGCGCGATCGCGGGCTCGAACAGGGTGTCCCATGGCTGCTTTCCGTGTTCGCGATGGCTCATCTCCAGCATGCGCAGCACCCCGGGAACGCCGATCGAGCGGCCGCTCGCCCGCGCCGAGGGTGTCGGCTCGGTCCGGTTGGCGTCGTCGATGAAACGCAGGTAGTTCTCGGTGGCGGCCATCGGCGCGGTCTCACGTCCGTCGTAGGCGTCGACGGTCCCGGTCGCCGCGTCGTGGTACAGCAGGAAGGCCCCGCCGCCGATGCCCGACGACTGCGGCTCGACCAGACCGAGCACGGCCTGCGCCGCGATCAGCGCGTCCGCCGCGGTGCCGCCGTCGTCGAGTACCCGGCAAGCGGCCTCGGTGGCGACGGGGTTCGCGGTGGACACCGCGAACGTGGCCGTCGTGACGGGGGTCATCCCGGCGCGGTATCCGGTGGCGATCTCGGGATGAGTGGACAGGTTCGCGCTGGTGGGCGGCTGGGTCAGGGGTGCGGCGGCGATGGGCGTGCCGTTCGCCGCGATGGTGCACGGGCCTGCCGCACCGTCGTCGGTGGCGGAGCATCCGACCGCCAGCGTCAGTGTCAGGACCGTCGCGGTCGCCGCGGCGAGACGCATCGCATCGCCTGTGCTCACACCGATCACCCCAGAACGAGTGGCCTACGTGCCCCGGCTTCCGACGCTAGCAGGCGAAGGGGCCCTCGGTGCGGCTGTCCGGGGTGGTCGGTGGGGACGACTAGCCTGGTGTTGTGCCCGATCCAGCCACCTATCGCCCCGCCCCGGGAACCATTCCGGTGGCGCCAGGCGTCTACAAGTTTCGCGATCCTCACGGCCGGGTCATCTACGTCGGTAAGGCGAAGAGCCTGCGGAGCCGGTTGAGCTCCTATTTCGCGGACGTCGCGTCCCTGCATCCGCGCACCCGGCAGATGGTCACCACCGCGGGCAGCGTGGAGTGGACCGTGGTCGGCACCGAGGTCGAGGCGCTGCAGCTCGAGTACAACTGGATCAAGGAGTTCGATCCACGCTTCAACGTCCGCTACCGGGACGACAAGACCTATCCGGTCCTGGCGGTGACCCTGAACGAGGAGTACCCGCGACTGTTCGTGTACCGCGGTCCGCGCCGAAAGGGAGTGCGGTACTTCGGTCCGTACGCGCACGCCTGGGCGATCCGCGAGACGCTCGACCTGCTGCTCCGGGTGTTCCCGGCCCGCACCTGCTCGGCCGGTGTGTTCAAGCGGCACAACCAGATCGGCAGGCCCTGCCTGCTCGGCTACATCGACAAGTGCTCGGCCCCGTGCATCGGCCGGGTCAGCGCCGACGAGCACCGGCGCATTGTCGAGGACTTCTGCGACTTCCTGTCCGGGCGCACCGACAAACTGGTGCGCGAGCTCGAGGCGAAGATGCTGCGCGCCTCCGACGACCTGGACTTCGAGAGCGCGGCGCGGCTGCGCGACGATCTCGGGGCGCTGCGCAAGGCGCTGGAGAAGCAGGCGGTGGTGCTCGGCGACGGGACGGACGCCGACGTGGTGGCCTTCGCGGCCGACGAGCTCGAGGCCGCGGTCCAGGTGTTCCACGTCCGGGGCGGCCGGGTGCGCGGTCAGCGCGGCTGGGTGGTCGAGCGCTCCGGGGAGAGTGGATCCGAAGACCTGGTCGAACAGTTCCTGACCCAGTTCTACGGCGAACAGGCCGCGATGACCGATCAGCCCGGGCTGACCGCGGACAAGACGACGGTGGTGCCGCGCGAGGTGCTGGTGCCGGAGTTGCCGCCGAACGCCGAGGAACTCCAGGTCTGGCTCAGCGGCCTGCGGGGGTCGGCGGTGACCCTGCGGGTGCCGCAGCGCGGCGACAAGAAGGCCCTCGCCGAAACGGTGCAGCGCAACGCCAAGGAGTCGCTCGCGCAGCACAAGCTCCGCAGGGCGGGCGATCTCACCTCGAGATCGGCGGCGCTGCAAGGGATTCAGGAAGCGCTCGACCTCGACCAGGCGCCGCTGCGGATCGAGTGCGTGGACATCAGTCACGTCCAGGGCACCGACGTGGTCGCCTCGTTGGTGGTCTTCGAGGACGGCCTGCCCCGCAAGTCCGACTACCGGCACTACTCGATCAAAGAGGCTGCGGGGGACGGTCGTTCGGACGACGTGGCCAGCATCGCCGAGGTCACGCGTCGACGTTTCCTGCGGCACGCGGCGGACGTGGCAGGTACGGACGCCGCCGGCCATGCGGACGCGGGCGACGGGGGAGACCAGGCGCCCGAAGCGGCACTCGACCCGCAGACCGGTAGGCCGCGGCGGTTCGCCTATCCGCCGAACCTGTACGTCGTCGACGGTGGCGCGCCACAGGTCGCGGCGGCGGCGGCCGTCCTGGATGAGTTGGGGATCACCGATGTCGCCGTCGTCGGCCTCGCGAAGCGGCTCGAGGAGGTCTGGGTGCCGGGCGACGAGGACCCGGTGATCCTGCCGCGCACCAGTGAATCGCTGTACCTGCTGCAGCGGGTGCGCGACGAGGCACACCGATTCGCGATCACCTTCCATCGGAGCAAGCGTTCGCGTCGGATGACGGCCTCGGCGCTCGACTCCGTCCGCGGGCTCGGCGAGGCCAGGCGCACCGCGCTGGTCACCCATTTCGGGTCGGTGGCCAAGCTCAAGCAGGCGACCGTGGAGGAGATCATCGAGGTGCCCGGGATCGGGGTCACCACCGCGAAGGCGGTGCTGGTCGCGCTCGGGGCCGAACCCGATCCGGCACTAGCCGCGACATCAATGGGCGCGGATGACCCGGTGGTGGACGCCGCGGTGGGGGATGATGGTCCCAGCGTGACCGCCACGACGGCGGGTGAGGGTGAGTTCGGGGGCTCCGACCAGCACGGAAACGGACTGAGGAGGGCGGGAGTCGAGTGAGTGACGTGACGGGGCAGGGGGAGTCGGACATGGAGGTGGCGTTGGTCACCGGCCTGTCCGGCGCCGGAATGAGTACCGCGGCGAACGTGCTCGAGGATCTCGGTTGGTACGTCGCGGACAATCTGCCGCCCGAACTGATCTCCCGGATGGTCGACCTCGGCCTCGAACCCGGATCGCGTATCCCCAAGCTCGCCGTCGTGATCGATGTCCGGAGTCGCCGGTTCACCGGCGACCTCGTCTCGGTCATCAAAGAGGTGGAATCGAAGGCGACGCGGACCCGGGTGCTGTTCCTGGAGGCGACCGATCAGGTGCTGGTCCGACGGTTCGAGCAGGTCCGGCGCAGCCACCCGCTGCAGCAGGACGGCGTCGACGGCACCCTGATCGAGGGGATCGAGGCCGAACGGGTGCAGCTCGCGCCGGTCAAGGCCGACGCGGACCTGGTGATCGACACCTCGTCGCTGTCGGTGCACGAGCTGCGGCAGAAGATCGAGTCCGCGTTTGGCGGCGAGACGACCGGGGCGATCGCGATCACCGTGCAGTCCTTCGGTTTCAAATACGGGCTGCCGATGGATGCTGATCTCGTGTGCGACGTGCGGTTCCTGCCGAATCCGCACTGGATTCCGGAACTGCGCGAACACACCGGGCGGGATGCGGCGGTGAGCGACTACGTCCTCTCTCAGGACGGCGCAAGGGACTACCTGGACACCTACCGGCATTTGTTGGAGTTGACGACCAACGGATACCGTCGGGAAGGCAAGCGTTACATGACAATTGCGGTGGGGTGCACCGGCGGGAAGCATCGGAGTGTGGCAATGACTGAGGCCCTTGCGGGCATGTTGGAGCGGGAGCAGGGTGTGACCGTCAAGGTCGTGCACCGGGACCTGGGGCGCGAATGACGTCCGACTCCTTCGCGGAGGTTCCCGCCGGCCCCACGATCGTTGCCCTCGGCGGCGGTCACGGTCTCTACGCCACCCTCGGTGCAGCGAGGCGAGTGAGCTCCGACGTCACCGCGGTCGTGACGGTCGCAGACGACGGCGGCTCCTCGGGTCGGCTGCGGTCCGAACTCGGCGTGATCCCGCCCGGCGACCTTCGGATGGCGCTGGCAGCTTTGGCGGCGGACACACCCGAGGTGCGGACCTGGACGGCGACGCTGCAGCACCGCTTCGGCGGCACCGGCGCGCTCGCGGGTCACTCGGTCGGCAACCTCATCCTGGCCGGGCTCAGCGAGGTGATGGGCGGCACCGTCGCCGCCCTCGACGAGATGGGCCGGGTGCTCGGCATCCACGGTCGCGTGCTGCCGATGTCGCCGATCGCGCTCGACATCGAGGCCGACGTGGTGGGTCTGGAGAGCGACCCGCGGGTCAGTCGGTGCATCCGCGGGCAGGTGGCCGTCGCCACCACTCCGGGGAAGGTGCGCCGTGTGCGGTTGCTGCCGCCGGATCCACCTGCCTGCCCCGAGTCGGTCGCCGCCATCGAGCGGGCCGACCTGGTGCTGCTCGGTCCCGGCTCCTGGTTCTCCAGTGTCATCCCGCACGTGCTGGTGCCCGAGCTGGTGCAGGCCCTGATGGAGACCAGGGCGCGCAAGACGCTGATCCTGAACCTGGTGGCCGAGCCGGGCGAGACGACGGGGTTCTCGGCGGAGCGCCATCTGCACGTACTGTCCCAGCATGCGCCCGAGCTGACGGTCGACGACATCATCGTCGACTCGGCGTCGGTGCCGGAGGGCAGCGAGCGCGACTATCTTCACCGGGCCGCCCAGCTCCTGGGGGCCGAACTGACCTACGCCGACGTTGCGGACAACGGCGGTGCGACACACCACGCGGGCAAGCTCGCCGCGGTCCTCGACCGCCTCGCGGTGCCGAAGGAACGCCAGACAACCCCCGGAAGGGAGACCACTTCGTGGCAATGACAGCGGAGGTCAAGGACGAGCTGAGCCGGCTTGCGGTGACCCAGGTCTCCGCCCGCAAGGCCGAGGTCTCGTCCCTGCTTCGGTTCGCGGGCGGGCTGCACATCGTCGGTGGGCGCGTGGTGGTCGAGGCGGAGGTGGACCTCGGCAACACCGCGCGCCGGCTCCGCCGCGAGATCTTCGACCTGTACGGCTACTCCTCCGACGTGCACGTGCTCGGCGCGGGCGGGCTGCGCAAGAGCTCCCGCTACATCGTGCGGGTGGCCAAGGAGGGCGAGGCCCTCGCACGCCAGACGGGTCTGCTGGACCTGCGTGGCCGTCCGGTGCGTGGGCTGCCCGCCCAGGTCGTCGGCGGCAGCGTCGTCGACTCGGAGGCGGCGTGGCGGGGTGCGTTCCTCGCGCACGGCTCGCTGACCGAGCCCGGTCGTTCCTCGGCACTGGAGATCAGCTGCCCTGGCCCGGAGGCGGCGCTCGCACTGGTCGGCGCGGCTCGCAGGCTCGGTGTGGCGGCCAAGGCCAGGGAGGTCCGCGGCACGGATCGGGTCGTGGTGCGCGACGGCGAGGCGATCGGCGCGCTGCTCACCCGGATGGGCGCCCAGGACACGAGGCTGACCTGGGAGGAGCGCCGGATGCGCCGGGAGGTCCGGGCAACGGCGAACCGGCTGGCGAACTTCGACGATGCGAACCTGCGGCGGTCGGCGCGGGCCGCGGTCGCCGCGGCGGCGCGGGTCGAGCGGGCCCTGGAGATCCTCGGCGACGACGTGCCCGATCATCTCGCCGCCGCGGGCAGCCTGCGGGTGCAGCACCGGCAAGCCTCGCTGGAGGAGCTCGGCCAGCTGGCCGATCCGCCGATGACGAAGGACGCGGTCGCGGGCCGGATCCGTCGCCTGCTGTCGATGGCGGACCGCAAGGCGAAGGACACGGGGATCCCGGACACGGAGTCCGCGGTGACCGCCGACCTGCTGGACGAGGCGTAGCGCAGCGGAGCCGACCATCGGCACTGAGGCGTAGCGCGGCGGAGCCGGCCGTGTATTGAGCCTCACCTCGGGTGCAGTGGGTGATCCATCCCACTGGGCCACCTGTCTTTGCGTCCCGCGCGGAGCACTAGTGTGGGGCACACATCTGATCGATGAACACTGAGAATGGTCAAAGGAGCGAATTGTGACTGTCCGGGTAGGCGTGAACGGCTTCGGTCGTATCGGACGTAACTTCTTCAGGGCGGTCGATGCGCAGAAGGCGCTCGGCACCACCGACATCGAGATCGTGGCGGTCAACGACCTGACCGACAACGCGACCCTCGCCCACCTGCTCAAGTACGACTCGATCCTGGGCCGTCTGCCGTACGACGTCTCCCTCGACGGCGACGACACCATCGTCGTCGGCGACCAGCGGATCAAGGCGCTTGCGCACCGCGGCCCGCTGGACGAGCTGCCCTGGGGCGACCTGGGCGTCGACGTGGTCGTCGAGTCCACCGGCATCTTCACCGATGCGGCCAAGGCCAAGGGTCACCTCGAGGCCGGCGCCAAGAAGGTCATCATCTCCGCGCCCGCCAAGGGCGAGGACATCACCATCGTGATGGGCGTCAACGACGACAAGTACGACGGCAGCCAGAACATCATCTCCAACGCCTCGTGCACCACCAACTGCCTCGGCCCGATCGCCAAGGTCCTCGATGACGAGTTCGGCATCGTCAAGGGCCTGATGACGACGATCCACGCGTACACCCAGGACCAGAACCTGCAGGACGCCCCGCACAGCGACCTGCGTCGCGCCCGCGCGGCCGCCCTGAACATCGTTCCCACCGGCACCGGTGCGGCCAAGGCCATCGGCCTGGTCCTCCCGCAGCTGCTCGGCAAGCTCGACGGCTACGCGCTGCGGGTGCCGATCCCCACCGGCTCGGTCACCGACCTCACCGCGAACCTGCGCAAGTCGGCCACCGCCGACGAGATCAACGCCGCGATGAAGGCCGCCGCCGAGGGCCCCCTCAAGGGCATCCTCAAGTACACCGACGCGCCGATCGTGTCCTCGGACATCGTCACCGACCCGCACTCGTCGATCTTCGACTCGGGCCTGACCAAGGTGATCGACGACCAGGTCAAGATCGTCTCCTGGTACGACAACGAGTGGGGCTACTCCAACCGTCTGGCGGACCTCATCGGTCTCGTCGCGAAGTCCCTGTAGATCCACGTGGCTGTTCAGACACTGAAGGATCTGCTGGACGCCGGGGTCGCGGGCCGCACCGTGCTGGTGCGCTCGGACCTCAACGTCCCGCTGGACAACGGCACGATCACCGACCCGGGCCGCATCATCGCGTCCGCACCGACGATCCGCACGCTGGCCGAGGCAGGCGCCAAGGTCATCGTGATGGCGCACCTGGGCCGCCCCAAGGGCGAGCCCGACGCGGCGCTGTCGCTGGCACCGGTCGCGGCCCGGCTCGGCGAGGAGCTCGGACGCAACGTGCAGCTGGCAGGCGATGTCGTCGGACAGGATGCGCTGGCCCGTTCCGAGGGACTCACCGACGGCGACGTGCTCCTGCTGGAGAACATCCGCTTCGATCCCCGTGAGACCAGCAAGGACGACGCCGAGCGGGAATCCCTCGCCAAGGCGCTCGTGGAGCTGGTCGACGGCGACGGCGCGTTCGTCTCCGACGGATTCGGTGTGGTGCACCGCAAGCAGGCGTCGGTTTACGACGTGGCGAAGCTGCTGCCGCACTACGCGGGCGCCCTGGTCGCGACCGAGGTCGAGGTGCTGCAGAAGCTGACCGAGGACTCCGAGCGGCCTTACGCGGTGGTGCTCGGCGGCTCGAAGGTCTCCGACAAGCTGGCCGTGATCGAGGCGTTGGCCACCAAGGCCGACACCCTGGTCATCGGCGGCGGCATGTTCTACACCTTCCTCGCCGCGCAGGGGGTGTCCGTCGGTAACTCGCTGTGCGAGGAGTCGATGATCGACACCTGCAAGTCGCTGCTCGAGCGGTACGCCGACGTCATCCACATCCCGCAGGACGTGGTGATCGCCGACTCGTTCTCCGCCGACGCGGAGTCGAAGACGGTGTCGGTGCTCGAGATCCCGGACGGCTGGATGGGCCTGGACATCGGACCGGAGTCGGTGGAGCGCTTCGCGGCGATCCTGTCCGGCGCCAAGACGGTGTTCTGGAACGGGCCGATGGGCGTGTTCGAGTTCGAGAAGTTCTCGGCAGGCACCAAGGGTGTCGCCGAGGCGATCATCGGGGCCACCGGCAAGGGCGCGTTCAGCGTCGTCGGCGGCGGCGATTCCGCGGCCGCGGTGCGGCTGCTCGGCCTGCCCGAGGACGGCTTCTCGCACATCTCGACCGGCGGCGGCGCCTCCCTGGAGTACCTCGAGGGCAAGGCCCTTCCCGGCATCGAAGCGCTGGAGGGCTGAGCGATGGCACGTAAGCCGCTCATCGCGGGCAACTGGAAGATGAACCTCAACCACTTCGAGGCCATCGCCCTGGTGCAGAAGATCGCGTTCTCGCTGCCCGCGAAGTACTTCGACAAGGTCGACGTGACGGTGATCCCGCCGTTCACGGATATCCGCAGCGTGCAGACGCTGGTCGAGGGCGACAAGCTCCTGCTCACCTACGGTGCGCAGGATGTCTCCGCTCACGATTCCGGCGCCTACACCGGCGAGATCAGCGGTGCCATGCTGGCCAAGCTGGGCTGCACCTTCGCGGTGGTGGGCCACTCGGAGCGTCGCACCCTGCACGGGGAGTCGAACGAGACGGTGCTCGCCAAGACCAAGGCGGCGCTGAAGAACGGCCTGACCCCCATCGTGTGCATCGGTGAGGGTCTGGAGATCCGCGAGGCAGGCAATCAGGTGGAGTACAACCTGGAGCAGCTGCGTGGATCCCTCGCCGGCCTGTCCGCGGACGAGATCGCCAAGGTCGTCGTCGCATACGAGCCGGTGTGGGCCATCGGCACCGGCCGGGTGGCGACTCCGGCGGATGCGCAGGAGGTCTGCAAGGCGGTTCGCGGCGAGCTCGCGACGCTGGCGTCGGCGGAGGTCGCGGCGGGCGTTCGCGTCCTCTACGGCGGCTCGGTGAACGCGAAGAACGTCGGCGAGATCGTCGGCCAGTCGGACGTGGACGGTGCCCTCGTCGGCGGCGCCTCGCTCAAGGCTGACGAGTTCGCGACGCTCTCGGCGATTGCTGCGGGCGGTCCGCTGCCGTGATCTGACGGTCGCAGAACGAACGCCGGTGGGCGCGTGGTCTTCGGATCGCGCGCCCATCGGCGTTTTATGTGTCGAGAGGTAACATTTAGTTGTCGTCGACTAGAGGAGCGTCCGGTGAAGTTCGAGGAGATCCCCGCGGTCAAGAAGATCGGGGTCCAGGTGTTGAAGGCGCATCAGTGGGTCTACGAGCGCACGAACGGCCGGATCGGCCACCGGATCCTCGGGGTGCCGTGCCTGCTGCTGGACACCGTCGGCGCGAAGACCGGGCAGGCGCGGGTCAACAGCCTCACCTATGTGCAGGACGGTCGGGACTACGTGGTGGTGGCCCCCAACGGCGGCGCACCGCGATCGCCCGGCTGGTACTTCAACCTGCGGGCACGTCCGGATGCCTCGGTCCGGGTCGGCACCACCACCGTGCCGGTCACCGCCCGCCTGATCGGGCCGGAGGACGCGGACTACGCGCGGCTGTTCGCGGCGGCCGACGCGAACAACGGCGGCCGCTACAGCGGCTACCAGCGGCACACCGACCGCCCGATCCCGCTGGTCGTGCTCACCCCGCGGTAGCGGAACGCGGAACGCCGGTGGGCGCGTGGCTTCGGGCCGCGCGCCCACCGGCGTTCCGCGAGGGTCACATCAGCGGAGCAGCTTGGCCTTCAGCTTGCCGATGGTGGCCTGATCCAGGCCGAGGCCGTCGGTCAGGTACTTGTCGACGGTGCCGTAATCCGCCTTGACCTGGTCGAGGCCGGCCTGCAGGAAGCTCGACTCGACGGTGACCAGTGGGATGAAGTTGACGTATGCGTCACCGAATGCGCGCTTGAGGCCCTCGGTGTTCTTGGCGATCGAGTCCTTGGCGTACTCGTTGGTCAGCAGGTAGTCGTCCATGATCGTCTGGCTCGACACGCCCGCGATGCTGAGCAGCAGGGCCGAGGTCCAGCCGGTGCGGTCCTTGCCCGCGGTGCAGTGGAAGACCTGGCCGCCGTCGGTGTTCGCCATGTCGGTGAGGAGTTCGTTGAACTTCGACCGCTCGACCGAACCAGTGACGAAGGCGCGGTTCATGTCCTGCATCATCTTCCGGGCGTCCTCGGGGGACTTGATCTTCCCGAGCATCTCGTTGATGTTGCCGGAGAGGATCGGGATGCGCTTGTAGGTGACGCCTGCGGGCAGCACGTCCTGCTTCTGGGCGACCTCGTCGTCGGCGCGGAGGTCGTAGACGGTGGAGAGCTTCAGTCCGGTCAGCGTCGCCATGTCGGCGTCGTTCGGGACGATCGCGTTGGCGCGGTAGAACAGGCCCTTGTTGACGTTCTTGCCGTGCGCTCCCGCGTACCCGGCTCCGGTGCCTGCGACATCGCGGAAGTTGTCGATGCTGGCGAGCCGCGGTGCGTCCGGCGCGGTCTGGCCGGCGCCGACGCTACTGAGGCCGGCGGACCCGGAGTTGAGCAGTTCGGCGAGCGCCGGGGGAAGGATCGGGTCGGCCTGCGCGAGCCCGGCGCCGCTGAAACCGGCGAGCAGCACTCCGCTCGTCACCAGCAGAGATCCCGCGATCCTGGAACCGTGTCGAGACATGAAGAACCTTCCGGTCGGATTTGTGGTCTGTCGGGAGGCGAAGGTAGTCACGTGGGCGCTCCGCTGTCTCGAATGACGGCCGTTCCTCCCGCTCAGCGGTCACAATTCGTGTTGGACGGCTCACAATCCGGTCCGATACGAGTCCATGGCGGGCCGAACGGTAGGCTTGGGCGACTTGTGGCCGTATCCGTCAGCGAAGGCGTGGAGAATACATGGAACTGTTCCTGGACATCCTGCTGGTGATCACCAGCCTGCTGCTGATCCTGCTGGTGCTGCTGCACCGTGGTAAGGGCGGCGGCCTGTCCAGCCTGTTCGGCGGCGGCGTGCAGTCCAGCCTGTCCGGTTCCACGGTCGTCGAGAAGAACCTCGACCGGCTCACCGTGTTCACGGCCATCATCTGGCTGATCGCGATCCTCGGCATCGGTCTCCAGATCAAGTACAGCTGACGACACCACCGCATCTGGGCGTCCTGATCCTGCCGGGACGGGGCTGAGCACCGATACTGGTTCCATGAACCCGTTGCCCGTGCACGAGGGTCCGCGTCCCCACCACCCGGCCGAGCCTCCGCGGGAGGCCACCGAACCGCTGCGCGAGGACATCCGGCTGCTCGGCGGGATTCTCGGCGAGATCATCCGCGAGCAGGCGGGCGACGAGGTCTTCGAGCTGGTCGAGCGCGCCCGGGTCGAGTCGTTCCGGGTGCGCCGATCGGAGATCGATCGCGCCGAACTGGCCGCCCTGTTCTCGAGCGTCGATGTCGGCGTCGCGATCCCGGTCATCCGCGCCTTCAGCCACTTCGCCCTCCTGGCGAACCTCGCGGAAGACCTGCACCGCGAGCGGCGCCGGGCGGTCCACGTCCGGGCGGGCGAGCCGCCGCAGGACAGCAGCCTCGCCGCGACATACCGGAAACTCGATGCGGCGCAACTCGATCCGGCGACCGTGTCCCATGAGCTCGAGGGCGCGTCGGTGGTGCCGGTGATCACCGCGCACCCGACAGAGACCCGCCGCCGGACGGTCTTCGAAACCCAGCACCGGATCACCGAGCTGATGCGATTCCGCGAGCGCACGGAGCTGGACCCGGGCGAACTGGCGGGAGTCGACCGCGACCTGCACCGGCAGATCCTCACCCTGTGGCAGACGGCCCTGATCCGGCTCTCGCGGTTGCGGATCCAGGACGAGATCGAAGTGGGTCTGCGGTACTACGACGCGGCCCTGTTCGAGGTGGTTCCGAAAATCAATGCCCAGCTGCGCGCGGAACTCCGGCGACGGTGGCCGGAGGCGAACCTACTGGCCGAGCCGATGCTCACCCTCGGATCCTGGATCGGCGGCGACCGCGACGGGAATCCCTTCGTGACGGCGGACGTGGTGCGCCGGGCGACCCGGCGGGCCGCGGCCACCGCGCTCGAACACCATCTCGGTGAGCTCGAGCTGCTCGAGCGGGAACTGTCCATGTCGGATCGGCTCGTCGACTCCTCGGCGGCGCTGCGGGCCCTCGCGGACGCGTCGGGCGACGACTCGCCGTTCCGGTCGGACGAGTCGTATCGGCGTGCGCTGCGCGGGATCCGGGGGCGGCTCACGGCGACCGCGGTCCGCATCCTCGGCGGGGCCGAGGTCGCGCTGTCGAGGTCGGCCCTTCATCAGCCGGGCCTGGAGCCGTTCGGCACGGCGGCGGAGCTGCTCACCGAGCTCGACGTGATGGACGCCTCGCTGCGCGGGCACGGCGACGAACTGGTAGCCGAGGACCGGCTCGCGACGATGCGTGAGTCGGTGCAGGCGTTCGGATTCCACCTGTCCGGACTGGACATGCGGCAGAACTCGGAGGTGCACGAGCAGGTGATCGCGGAGCTGTTCGCATGGGCGGGTGTGCATCCGGACTACCCGTCGCTGTCCGAGCAGGAGCGGGTCGCGTTGTTGACGGCCGAGCTCGGGATGCGGCGGCCGCTGGTGGGTCCCGGGGCCCGGTTCGGCGAGTTGACCACCTCCGAACTGGCGATCCTGGCGGCGGGGGCGGAGGCCGTCAAGAGCATCGGGGCGGGGTCGATCCCGAACTACATCATCAGCATGTGCACCTCCGTCAGCGACATGCTGGAGGCGGCGGTGCTGCTCAAGGAGGTCGGCCTGCTCGATCCGGGGGCGAATGGGTCCGCGCCGTCGTGCCCGGTCGGGATCGTCCCGCTGTTCGAGACCATCGAGGACTTGCAGGGCGGGGCGGCGACGCTGACCGCGGTGCTGGATGTGCCGGTGTACCGCGCGTTGCTGACCGCCCGCGGCGGTCGGCAGGAGGTGATGTTGGGGTACTCGGACTCGAACAAGGACGGCGGGTACCTCGCGGCGAACTGGGCGCTGTACCGGGCCGAGCTCGACCTGGTGGACGCGACGCGGTCGGCGGGAATTCGGCTGCGGCTCTTCCACGGTCGTGGCGGCACCGTCGGGCGTGGTGGGGGACCGAGCTACGAGGCGATCCTCGCGCAGCCGCCGGGCGCGGTGGCGGGGTCGCTCCGCATCACCGAGCAGGGCGAGGTGATCGCCGCGAAGTACGCCGAACCCCGACTGGCGCACCGCAATCTGGAAACCCTGCTCGCGGCGACGCTCGAGTCCACGCTGCTGGATGTGGAGGGGCTCGGCACGGACGCGGAACCGGCGTACGCGGTGCTCGACGAGCTGGCCGCGGCGGCCCGGGTCGCGTACAGCGACCTGGTGCACGACACACCCGGGTTCGTGGAGTACTTCACCACCTCGACGCCGGTCGCCGAGATCGGCGCGCTGAACATCGGCAGTCGGCCGGCCTCGCGGAAGGCCACCAAGTCGATCGCGGACCTGCGGGCGATCCCGTGGGTGTTGTCCTGGAGCCAGTCCCGCGTGATGCTGCCGGGCTGGTACGGCACGGGGACGGCATTCGAGGAGTGGGTCGGCGGCGATCCGGCGCGCCTGGCGAGGCTCACGGAGTTGTACGGGCGGTGGCCGTTCTTCCGTACGGTGCTCTCGAACATGGCGATGGTCATGTCGAAGTCGGACATGGGCCTGGCGGCGCGCTACGCGGAGCTGGTGCCGGATGTGGCGTTGCGGGAGAGGGTGTTCGGCAAGATCACCGCCGAGCACGCGCGGACGATAGCGATGTACAAGGCGATCACCGGCAACGACGACCTGCTGGCCGACAACCCGGGACTGCGGAGGTCGGTGCACAACCGGTTCCCGTACCTCGAGCCGCTGAACCATCTGCAGGTGGAGCTGCTGCGTCGGTATCGTTCCGGCGACGACAGCGATCTGGTGCGGCGCGGAATCCAGCTGACGATGAACGGCCTGGCCACGGCGCTGCGCAACAGCGGGTAGCGGATCGACGTTCGGGCGAGGGAGGGGACGATCCGCCGATGGCGACCTTTGACGTGACGGTCGAGGACTACGATTCGCGTGATCTGCTCGCGATGCCCGCAGGTCCGGGGTGGACGTCTGACGTCGAGCGGTCGGCGCTGCTCGTCCACGACCTCCAGCCGTACTACGCGGATGTGCTTGCGAGCGGGGTTCGTTCGAGAGTGGTCGCCGAGACGTCCAGGTTGGTGAACTGGGCCGCAGACCGGGGAGTCCCCGTGATCGGGAGCGCCCCTCGCGCGGCCACCGAGCCGAGGCAGCGCGGCCTGCTCGGGGAACTGTGGGGGATGGGCCCGACGGAGTGCCAATCGGCCGAGACGGCGATCGACTCGCTCGCATCGGGCGTGACGTGGGTGCGCAAGCGCAGCTACAGCGCCTTCTTCGCGACCGATCTCGCCGAGGAGCTGCGCCGCACCGGCCGTGACCAGTTGGTCGTCGCGGGCGTCTTCGCGTCGGCGGGCATCCTCGCGACGACCTTTGATGCGTTCGCGCGAGACGTGCAGTGCTTCGTCGCCGTCGAGGCGACCGCCGACCATACGAAGGGCAGGCACGCGGCGGCGCTCGAGCTCATCGCGGAGCTCACCGGCCGGGTGGTGTCGGTTGCCGAGATTGTCGCGAGGTGAGGGTGCGCCCGATATTTGCCCAGCACAGCGGCCTCCAGGACGTCGAGCATGGAACCGACATAGTGTGACGCAATGGCTGAACCGGCGAGCAGAACCCTCCTGCTGAAAGCAAGAGGCGGTTGGCACCGTCGCGACAGCGTCCACGTGATCTGGGTTGCGTTGCTGCCGTTGATGCTTCTGGTCGTGTCGTTACTGGGCGCCTTCGTCGAGGACAATCGCGGATCGTGGGTCGGCGATGTGCTGGCGATGTGGAATCTCATCGGCATCTTTGGTCTGGTGGTGTTCGTTCCGTTGGTTGCGGTCTCGCTGTTCGGCGCGGGTGTACTGCCCTGGAAGTTCCACCTTGGTCGCTGGCTGTCTTCGCTCGGGAGCTCGGCGATGATGCTCGTAGCCGGTGCGCTTGCCGTCGGCGCTATCGCCGATCTGACCACTCCGCCCGAACATCACGACCCGAACAGTTGGGCAGGACCGCTGTCGTTTCTCGGGACAGCGCTGTTTGTCGTCCCCTACCTTGTGATGGTTGCGGCAAACACGTTAGTGATCGTGTGCCTCTGGAAGCGTCCTGCGCTGGTTCGGGCAGGCTAGAAGGTTCTCGCCGTCGCGCTGTCGACCACGGACGGACACACATGAGATACACGCTCGACTTCGGTAGTCCACTACCGCCGGGATGGGCCGCACTGACCGAGGACGACCGGCAAAGGCACTGGACCGCCTTCGTCGACAGGTTCGGCGGCTTCCGCCCAGGCGTGTCGCCCGAGGCGTGGCCGGCGGTCGCCGAGCCGACGCCGTCGGTGACCTTCGATCTCGCAAATATCGGTGGTGCCCCGGGGTCCGGGTCCGCTCGATGCGACGCGGTCAATGCCGAGGCCTTGCGATGCTTCGTCACCGAGTTCGCCGATGACCCGACGTTCGTTGTCCTCGATTGGCAGCATCCGGGTTACTCGTTCGACGCCGCCACCCATGCCGCGACACGAGATGCCGAGTGGCGAGTACCGGTCTACCCGAATGGTGACTACTACATCTTCGCGAGAGAAGGGTTCGCGGAGGGTACGTTCGGGCATCCCTGGGAGCGCACGTTGTGTGTGTTCGGCGAACGCCTCGTCGCGACACTCGGCCGCACGTTGGCGACCTGGCTACCCCAGAAGCGCATCAACGGTCAGCAGTGCCAATGAGATGACCTGCCCCGGGCGCGGTGCTCGAGACTCGGCCGCAGCTCTCGCCTTGTCAGCTGTCGTGCTGTTCCACCCGTGTGGCGCGATACCGGTAGCCATCCTGATCGATCACCTGTTCCCACTCGAGTGAGACGGTCGCCCCGACAGTCAACGTGCGGAACCCCTCGCCGACAATGCTGCTGTAGAAGGCCCAGCAACCATCCGGTGTCTGTGCGGAGTCAATGACTCCCCACCCCTCCTCGGCGTTCCACGTCTGCACCGTGCCGGTCGTCTGGCCGGTACGAGTCATCGCGTGGTCTGGCATCGGCCGGGTGTCTCGTGTGTCCTGGTCGGAGGCAGAAATGGGGACAAGCGCGACCACTGCCACCCCTGATACCACCGCGGCCGCGGCTAGCAGGAGCTCGCGCAGCTTCCGACCGATCACAGAGAAGGACTCCAATCCGGTGTTGCAGGGGCGGGTGTACGCAGTCAACTCCGTAGCCGACCTAACGGTGGAACCGCTGCGCACGTTCTCGCGTCAAACTCCCCAACGGTCGCAAAAGGCCGAGGAGGGAGTCCCGCGATGACCGACTGCTCAGGAGCGCAGGCAGCATGGCGTGGGGGAATCGACAAGCGGTCACGCAACCGCCCCGCGATCCGCAGCGGCTGCCGATCGGCGGCGGTGCCGCGCGAGGTGTGGGGTGCGCCCGAGATACACCCGGTCCGTCCTCCCGTTGTGGAGGACGAACCGGATGAGGGCTGAGCGTCAGCTCGCGGGCAGGTCCGCGGCAGCGGCCTTGTCGAGCATCCAGATGGTCGACTCGGAACCGATCGCACCGGCCGACGGAATGTCCACGGGGAGAGCGCCCGACAGCGCCGCGCTCACGGCCTCGGCCTTGTCCGCGCCCGCGACCAGCAGCCACACGCGCTTGGCCCGCCGCACGGCCGGAAGCGTCAGGGTGACCCGCTGCGCAGGCGGCTTGGGGGAGTCGGTGACCCCCACGACGAACCGCTTGTCCTCGCGCACGGCATCGGTGTCGGGGAACAGCGAGTTGATGTGACCCTCGCCGCCCATGCCGAGCAGGTGGACGTCGAACTCGGGGATCGAGTTCGACCCGGCGTGCGCGCTGAGCAGGTGGCTGTAGGCGACGGCCGCGGCATCGGGGTCGCCCGCGTACAGCCCGTCGCCGTAGGGCATCGGGTGCAGGCGGGCAGGCGTCACCGGCACGTGGTCGAGCAGTGCCTCGTGCGCCTGGACCTCGTTGCGGTCCGGATCTCCCCGGGGCAGGAATCGCTCATCGCCCCAGTAGAAGTCGACCTTGGACCAGTCGACGGCGCCCGGATTCTCCCGGACCTTGCGCAGCAGCCCGATCCCGTTCCCGCCGCCGGTGAGCACCACCGCGGCCTCCCCGCGCTCGGCCTGCGCGGCGACGATCACGTCGACGAACTGGGCGGCCGCGGCCGTCACCAGCTCATCGGAATCGGCGTAGGTCTGCACGCTCACGTTGTCACTCATAGTTCACCTTCGTCAGCCCGGAGAGCGCCGCGTGGTAGATCTCGTCCGGGTCGAGGCGGCGCAGCTCCTCGGCCAGGCAGTCGCGGGTCTCTCGACGAGCAAGCGAGACAAGGGAATCCGGTGCCCCGAGTCGGCTCAGGGTCGCGGTCTTGCCGGTCTGCGGCCTGCTGAGCGTCACCGACCCGGTCTCGCGCTCCAGGACGACCCTCAGCTCGCCTGCCACCCGTCGGACCGGCCCGTCGATGCGGCTGGCCAGCCACCCGGCGATCATGTCGACGGCGGGTTCCTCGGCGAGGCCGGACACCGTCGCGGAGACGATCCGCTCGTACGGCGGTTGGTCGAGCGCGGAGGTGAGCAGCGCCCGCCAGTAGGTGATGCGACTCCACGCGAGGTCGGTGTCGCCGGCGGTGTACGACTGCAGCCGCGACTTGATGGTGGCCAGCGGGTCCCGCGCCCCGGTCGCATCCGTGATGCGGCGGATCGCCAACCGCCCCACCGGATCCAGCGCGGGGAACGGCGGGCTCTTGTCGGGCCACCACGCCACCACCGGGGTGTCGGGGAGAAGGAAGGGCACGACCACGCTGCTCTCGTGGTCGGCGAGCTCACCGTGGAGCCGCAGCACCACGACCTCCGACGCGCCCGCGTCGCCGCCGACCCGGATCTGCGCGTCGAGCCGCGTCTCGGCCGACCGGTCGCCGCGCGCGACCACGATCACCCGACACGGATGCTCGCGACTCGCCTCGTTGGCCGCGTCGATGACGTCCTCGGCGTTCTCGCTGTCCAGGGTGCAGACGACGAGCGTCAGCACCCGACCGAGGGTCACCGCACCGCCGGTCTCGCGGACCTCGACGAGCTTCTTGTTGATCTTCTCGGTGGTCGTCGAGGGGATGTCGATGATCACTGGAGCGCCTCCACGATTGTCACGGCCTTCTCCATTCACGTCCGGTGCGACGGAGCATCTCCTGCGCCGACTCCGGACCCCAGGTGCCGGCCTCGTACGGTTCGGGCTTGCCGGACTCGGCCCAGTGCTCGAGCACCGGGTCGAGGATCTTCCAGGACAGCTCGACCTCGGCGTTGACGGGGAACAGCGACGGCTCGCCGAGCAGCACGTCGAGGATGAGGCGCTCGTAGGCCTCGGGGGAGGACTCGGTGAACGCCTGGCCGTAGCTGAAGTCCATGTTGACGTCGCGGACCTCCATGGAGGACCCGGGCACCTTGGAGCCGAACCGCATCGTCACGCCCTCGTCCGGCTGCACCCGGATCACCAGCGCGTTCTGGCCGAGTTCCTCGGTCATGGTCTTGTCGAACGGCAGGTGCGGTGCCCGCTTGAACACCACCGCGATCTCGGTGACCCTGCGGCCCAAACGTTTTCCGGTGCGGAGGTAGAACGGGACGCCCGCCCAGCGGCGGGTGTCCACCTCGAGGGTGATCGCGGCGAAGGTCTCCGTGGTGGAGTCCTTCGAAAAGCCATCCTCGTCGAGCAGGCCGACCACTCGCTGGCCGCCCTGCCACCCGCCCGCGTACTGACCGCGCGCGGTGGTCTCGTCGAGGGGCTCCGCGAGCCTGGTCGCGGAGAGCACCTTGATCTTCTCGGACTGCAGCTCGGAGGGCTCGAAGCTGACGGGCTCCTCCATCGCGGTGAACGCGAGCAGCTGCAGCAGGTGGTTCTGGATGACGTCGCGGGCGGCACCGATGCCGTCGTAGTACCCCGCCCGGCCGCCGAGCCCGATGTCCTCCGCCATGGTGATCTGCACGTGGTCGACGTAGTGCGCGTTCCAGATCGGGTCGAACAGCTGGTTTGCGAAGCGCAGCGCCAGGATGTTCTGGACCGTCTCCTTGCCGAGGTAGTGGTCGATGCGGAACACCGAGTCCTCGGGGAAGACCGTGTTGACGACCGCGTTGAGCTCCTTCGCGCTCTCCAGGTCGTGCCCGAACGGCTTCTCGATGACCACCCGTCGCCACTGGTCCTCCACCGGCTGGGCCAGCCCGGATTTGGACAGCTGCTCGCACACGGTGGGGAACGCGGCGGGCGGAATGGCCAGGTAGAACGCGTGGTTGCCGCCGGTGCCGCGCTCCTCGTCGAGATCACGCAGGGTCTTGGTCAGCTCGACGAACGCCGCATCGTCGTCGAAGCTGCCCTGCACGAACCGGATTCCCTCGGCGAGCCGCTCCCACACCTCCTCGCGGAAGGGGGTGCGGGAGTGCTGCTTGACCGCGTCGTGGACGACCTTGCCGAAGTCCTCGGCCGCCCAGTCCCTTCGGGCGAAGCCGACCAGGGCGAAGCCCGGCGGCAACAGGCCCCGGTTGGCCAGGTCGTACACGGCAGGCATCAGCTTCTTGCGTGCGAGATCGCCGGTGACCCCGAAGATCACCAGTGCGCACGGGCCCGCGATTCGCGGCAGTCGTTTGTCCCTCTCGTCCCGGAGTGGGTTGTCCCACCGCGGAGCGGAGCCCGTGCCCGGCACCGGGTCAGCCCTTGTCGGACGCGGCCGCGAGTTCCCCGGAAATGGCTTCGAGAAGCTCATTCCAGGAGACCTCGAACTTGTCGACTCCTTCGGTTTCCAGCTTCTCGAACACCTCGGGAAGCGAGACGCCGGCCGCGGCAATCGCGTCGAAGACCTGCTGCGAGGCGGCGGCGGTACCGGTGATGGTGTCGCCGGTGATGACGCCGTGATCGGCCACCGCGTCCATCGTCTTCTCCGGCATCGTGTTCACCGTGTTCGGTGCGACAAGCTCCGTCACGTAGAGCGTGTCGGAGTAGTCGGGGTTCTTCACGCCGGTCGAGGCCCACAGCGGACGCTGCACGCGGGCGCCCGAGGCCGCCAGCGCCGCGTAGGTGCTGCCGCCCTCGAACACCTCCTGGTATGCGGCGTAGGCGAGGCGCGCGTTCGCGAGCCCGGCCTTGCCGCGCAGGGCCAGCGCCTCCTCGGTGCCGATGGCCTCGAGGCGGGCGTCGATCTCCGAGTCAACGCGGGAGACGAAGAACGAGGCGACCGAATGGATCTGGGAGAGGTCGTGGCCCGCGGCCTTCGCGGCCTCGAGGCCGGCCAGGTACGCGTCCATGACGGCCTTGTGCCGCTCCACCGAGAAGATCAGCGTGACGTTCACGCTGATGCCCTCCGCGATCACCCGGGTGATCGCGGGCAGCCCGGCCAGGGTGGCCGGGATCTTGATGAGCAGGTTCGGGCGGTCGACGATCTTCCACAGCTCGATCGCCTGCGCGACGGTCGCGTCCGTCTCGTGGGCCAGCCGGGGATCGACCTCGATCGAGACGCGGCCGTCCACGCCCGCGCTGGCCTCGAACTGCGGGGCCAGCACGTCGCAGGCGTCGCGGACGTCGTCGGTGGTCAGCGCGCGGACCGTGTCATCCACGTTCGCGCCCCGGCCTGCGAGCTCCTTGAGCTGGATCGTGTACTCGTGACCCTTGGTGATGGCGCCCTGGAAGATGGTCGGGTTGGTGGTGACACCGACGACGCTCTTCTCCCGGACGAGTGCCGCGAGGTTGCCGGACTCGAGGCGGCCACGGGACAGGTCGTCGAGCCACACCGACACGCCGGCCTGCGACAGCGCGGCGAGATTGGCGTTCTGTACTGAATCGCTCATCGAGATCAACCCTTCACTCGGTCGAGGGTGCGGCGGGCAGCGGCGGTGACGGCCTCGGCCGTGAAACCGAACTCGCGGAACAGTGTCTTGTGGTCGGCGGACGCACCGAAGTGCTCGATCGAGACGGCCTCACCGGCGTCGCCGATGATCCGGTACCACGGCATCGCGATGCCGGCCTCGACGGAGACGCGGGCGCGGACCGCGGGCGGCAGCACCGAATCGCGGTACTCCTGGTCCTGCTCCTGGAACCAGTCCAGGCAGGGGACCGAGACGACCCGGGTGGCGATGCCCTCCGCCTCGAGGGCCTCCCTGGCCTCGACGGCCAGGTACAGCTCGGAGCCGCTGGCCAGCAGGATGACCTCCGGCGTGCCGGTGGAGGCCTCCGTGAGGACGTAGGCGCCGCGCGCAACGCCGTCGACGGATCCGGCCTTGGTGCCCTCGAGCACCGGGATGTCCTGGCGGGTCAAGGCGAGCGCGGTCGGCCCGGTCTTGTTCTCCAGGGCGGTCTTCCATGCGTGCGCAGTCTCGTTGGCGTCACCCGGACGGATCACCGCGAGGTTCGGGATCGCGCGTAGCGCGGCGAGGTGCTCGATCGGCTGGTGGGTCGGGCCGTCCTCGCCGAGCCCGATGGAATCGTGCGTCCAGACGTAGATCGCGGGCGTCTTCATCAGCGCGGCCAGCCGGACGGCCGGACGCATGTAGTCGCTGAACACCATGAAGGTGCCGCCGTACGGGCGGGTCGGGCCGTGCAGTGCGATGCCGTTGAGGATCGAGCCCATCGCGTGCTCACGGATGCCGAAGTGCAGGGTGCGGCCGTAGGGCTGCGCGGTCCAGTCCTTCGTCGAGATCGACGCCGGGCCAAAGGAGTCCGAGCCGTCGATGGTGGTGTTGTTGCTGCCCGCGAGGTCGGCGGAGCCGCCCCACAGCTCGGGCAGGATCGGGCCGAGCGCGTTGAGCACCTTGGCGGAGGCCTTGCGGGTGGCGGCGCCCTTGGCATCGGGCTCCCAGGTCGGCAGGATGTCGGTCCAGCCGGCGGGGAACTCGCCTGCCTGCAGGCGGTCGAAGAGCGCCTTGCGCTCGGGCTCGCGGGCCGCCCAGGTCGCGAACTCGGAATCCCAGGCCGCACGCGCGGCGGCGCCGCGGACCGCGACCTCACGAGCGTGCGCCAGCGCGGCCGGGTCGACGTCGAACGACTTCTCGGGATCGAAGCCGAGCGCCACCTTGACGCCCGCGACCTCGTCCGCACCGAGCGCCGCGCCGTGCACGTCGCCGGTGTTCATCTTGGTCGGGGCGGGGTAGCCGATGATGGTGCGGAGCACGATGATCGACGGCTTGTCGGTCACGGCCTGCGCTGCGGCGACGGCGTCGAGCATCGCGGAGACGTTCTCGCCGCCCTCCACGCGCTGCACGTGCCAGCCGTACGCCTCGTAGCGCTTGGCGACGTCCTCGCCGAACGCGATGGCGGTGTCGTGCTCGATGGAGATCTCGTTGTCGTCGTAGAAGACGATCAGGTTGCCGAGCTGCTGGACACCCGCGAGCGAGGAGGCCTCGGAGGTGACACCCTCCTGCAGGTCACCGTCGGAGGCGATGACGTAGATGTTGTGGTCGAACGGGCTGGCGCCCTCGGCGGTGTCCGGGTCGAACAGCCCGCGCTCGCGGCGTGCCGCCATCGCCATGCCGACGGCCGAGGCCAGACCCTGGCCGAGCGGGCCGGTGGTCATCTCGACGCCGACGGTGTGGCCGTACTCGGGGTGGCCGGGGGTCAGCGAACCCCAGGTGCGCAGTGCCTCGATGTCGGAGAGCTCGAGGCCGTAACCCGACAAGTAGAGCTGCAGGTACAGCGTGAGGCTGCTGTGTCCACAGGACAGGACGAATCGGTCGCGGCCGACCCATTCGGCGTCCGACGGGTCATGCCGCATCACACGCTGGAAGAGCGTGTACGCGAGCGGCGCGAGGCTCATCGCGGTGCCGGGGTGGCCGTTCCCCACCTTCTGCACGGCGTCGGCGGCGAGGACACGGGCGGTGTCCACGGCCTTGGTGTCTAGCTCCGTCCAGTCGGTGGGGTGCACCGGCTGGGTGAGGACGCGGATCTCGTCTGTGATCGACACGAGCAGAAGTCTCCTGACAGTGGGGGTACGGCGACGCGGTAACGCCAAGGGTAGTTCCGCGACAACACTAGTGCTCGGGCGCATCCCGGTCGATCGGTCGAAGGGCCGTGTCGAGACCGGGCGGTCTGTGCAGGAACCGGCGTTAGTGCGACCTGCGGTTCGGATCTGTTCGCCGTGCCGTCTACCATCTTGTGTAGTAGTGCGAAGTCAGGCGCGCAGCGGTGCGCGACAGGATCAGGTGGTCACTCGCGTGTCGCAAGGAGAAATGGTGCGGATTGTGGAGCATGGCGGACACGGTCTCGCTGGTGGCTCCGAGCCCACCCAGGTGAAAAGGCCCGACACCCTCTGGGGCCGGGCGATCGGGAAGGTTCTCGCCTACCTCGCCCTGACGAAGCCGCGGGTGATCGAGCTGCTGCTGGTCGCGACGATCCCGGCGATGCTGCTCGCGGATCGCGGCAACGTGAACTTCCCGCTCATCCTGAGCACGCTGTTCGGCGGCTGGATGGGCGCGGCGAGCGCCAACACGCTCAACTGTGTGGTCGACGCGGACATCGACAAGGTGATGAAGCGGACCGCCCGCAGGCCATTGGCCCGCCTGGCGGTGCCGACCTCGCACGCGCTCGTCTTCGGACTCGTCCTCGGCGCCGGTTCCTTCGCCTGGCTGTGGTGGGCGACGAACCTGCTGGCGGCCGTGCTGATCGTGCTCACCATCGCGTTCTACGTGCTCGTGTACACGATGATCCTCAAGCGCCGGACCTGGCAGAACGTGATCTGGGGCGGTGCAGCCGGTTGCATGCCGGTGATGGTCGGGTGGGCCGCGGTCACCGGCTCGATCAGCTGGGAGCCGATCGTGCTGTTCCTGGTGATCTTCTTCTGGACGCCGCCGCACACCTGGGCGCTCGCCATGCGCTACAAGGAGGATTACAAGGCGGCAGGCGTGCCGATGCTCCCGGTCATCGCGACCGAGGAGCGCGTCACCAAGCAGATCCTCGTCTACACCTGGCTGACCGTGCTGACCACGCTGGCCCTGGTCCCCGCGGCGGGCGTCGTCTACGCCGCCATCGCCCTGGTCGCAGGTGCCTGGTTCCTGCTGATGGCGCACCAGCTGTACGCGGGCGTGCGCCGCGGCGAGCCGGTGAAGCCGCTGCGCCTGTTCCTGCAGTCGAACAACTACCTCGCCGTGGTGTTCTGCGGGCTCGCGGTGGACTCGGTGCTGGGCATGGACACGATCGGCTCCTTCTTCAGCTGATCGCGGGGGCAGTCGCTTCGTCCCCTCATCTCTCTCGAGTGTTCCTGCATCCGGTGGTGCGCCAGGTCCACCAGCTCGCTCTTGCTCGGGGTGTAGGTGCACAGGGTCATATCCGTGCGCCCGAGCCGTTCACTCACTGATCGCGTCGACAGACCTGTGTCGCCCCGGCCTCGTTCGCTACTCGATCGCGGGTCCGCGACGATGTCGTCCAGGGTCAGCCTTGGCTTGGGACGAGGTCCGGTTCTCGGGTCCCCGGCGGCGGGCGCCAGCCGCAGCATTGCGATAGAGCGCGCGGAATCGCCCTGAACTGCACATACGCACACTGGCCGTATCTCTTTACGACGTAAGGGATCGCTGCTTTACGTCGTAAGGAGATTGCGAGGCCGCGCGTGCCCGGGCCACACCCCTGCGCGCACACCTTCTGGCAAGGACGCATACACACTGCGGGCACAAAGGGGGTGCGACGTTGTCACAAGGTGTGCGCCGACCGCTGGCGCCGCCTGGGTTGTGCGGCCGGCGCGCCTAGGGGACCAGCACGATCGAGCCGGTGGTGCGGCGGCCCTGCAGATCGCGGTGTGCCTGCTCGGCCTCGTCGAGCGGGTACTGCGCGCCGACCCGGATCTTCAGCGAGCCGTCCCTGATCGCCTCGAACACCTCGCCCGAGCGCCACAGCAGCTCGTCGCGGTCGCGGGTGTAGTGCGCGAGGGTGGGTCGGGTCAGGAACACCGAGCCCGCCGGGTTGAGCCGCTGCGGATCGAACGGCGGCACCGGCCCGCTGGCGGCCCCGAACAGGGCGAGCGTGCCCCGGATCCGAACCGACGCGAGGCTGGCCTCGAAGGTGTCGGCGCCGACGCCGTCGAACGCCGCAGCCACGCCCTCGCCGTCGGTGAGCGCCCGGACCTGCTGCGCGAGGTCGTCGGAGTAGCGCAGCACCTCCGCCGCGCCTGCCTCCCGGGACAGCAGTTCCTTCTCGTCCGAGGACACGGTGGTGATCACGCGCGCGCCCCTGGCGACCGCGAGCTGCGTCAGCACCAGGCCGACCCCGCCCGCGCCCGCGTGCACGAGCACGGTGTCGCCGGGCTCGACGTAGTACACCGAGTTCATCAGGTAGTGCGCCGTCATGCCCTGCAGGAGCACCGAGGCGGCCTCGGGGGCGCCGACGCCCTCCGGCACCGGCACCGCCACCGCGGCGGGCACCACGACCCTCTCCGCGTAGCTGCCCGGCGCCGAGGACCACGCCACCCGGTCGCCGGCGCGGACGCCGGTGACGTCGGAGCCCACCGCCTCGACCACGCCGCTGCCCTCGAGCCCGGGGACGTACGGCAGGTCCACGGCGTAGGCGCCGGTCCGGTAGTAGGTGTCGATGTAGTTCACGCCGATCGCGTCCGTGCGAACCAGCAGGTCCGCGGCGCCCGGTGCCGGGTCGGGGATCTCGGACATTCGGAGTACCTCGGGGCCGCCGAACTCGGTCACGGTGATTGCGCGCATGACCCTATTTCTACTCTCCAGTATTCTGACGCCATGACTGTGGACACCCAGGACTCCGGCGCGAGCGCCCCGGCCGTATCGCTGCCCCCGCGGACCGTCGCCGCGGTGAAGAAGTTCGTTGCCGAGCACGGCGGTTCGGCCTCGGCGGTGATCCAGCCGGTCGGCCTCGACGGCGTCCGGATCACCCTCGTCGGCGCCGACGGCGTCCTCGGCGATCAGGTCGTCGACGACCTCGCGACGGCGAACGCCGTGGTTGCCGCGGTCGACAACGTCACCGTCTCCGAGTGGGAGCGCGCGATCACCAGCATCGTCACCCCGCGTGTCGGTCACTGGCGGAAGATGGCCGGTTGGGTGGCGAACCAGACCCGCTTCCCGAAGGCCCGCAACGGTCTCGGCTGAGCAAGACCGGCAACGAATGCGGGCCCCGGTCATGGACCGGGGCCCGCATTCGTCGAGGACGTGTTTCTCTCCCCATGCCGAATCAGGGAACGAAGAAGGTCCCGAAGCCTGGTGACGCGATCGCCTGTGGGTCGACCAACGCAACTACCTGACCAGCGCCCGGATGGATGGTCACGGGCGCAGCGTTCAATGTCGGAAACGACGCGGACCCTGACGCGCCGGTGGCGAGACTGACCCAGTGGACAACCGCACTGTGCGGGTTTCCGCTTCCGGGAGTTCTGAGCACACTCAAGGTGGCCACGCCCGGTTGTTCGCCCACAGTCGCGGCGAGCCTGGGAGTGGGTAGCTCGACCAGCGGGATAAAGGGATCTAGCTGGAACGGAATGGTGCTCGGCGCAGCTGCCGCGGGACCCACCGCCAGCAGACCGACGGTCGAGAAGGACAGGGCTGCGGCGATGGCGACACGCTTGACTGTTCTGGATCGGGTCATGCGGATTGACGGTACCCGCGCTCCACCAGATCGGCCGTTTCTTCGGCCGTGATCACCGGATTCCCGACTTCATGGGCTCCTGCTCGGCCGGGGCGACCTCGCGAACCCGACCGGCGGCGTACAGCGCGGCGGTGGCGGCCGTGCAGGCGGCCGCCAGCGCGACGTGCACCGTCACCAGGGCGGCGGGGACATCGGTCCAGAACTGGACCAGGCCGACGCAGGCCTGCGCCACCACCACGCCCACGACGACCTTGAGTCGAAGCTTCACCGCGGCCCTGGCTCCGACCGCGTACAGCCCGAAGCCGAGACCCACCAGCAGCGCGAGGTAGGCGACCAGCAGTTCGGCGTGCAGGTGCACCAGGTTGGTGATGTCGAGGTTCAGGCGCTCGACCGTGCGCTCGGGGTTCTTGTCGCCCGCGTGCGGTCCCGCGCCCGTCACCATGGTGCCCGCGACCAGCGTCCCGGCCAGCGCGACGCCGGACAGTGCGGTCAGCCAGCGCAGCTGCTTCGGCACGGTGATGACCTCGACGCCGTCGTCGGGCTGGTCGATCTTGTGGTACAGGATCACCGACAGCCACACCATCGCCATCGACACCAGCAGGTGCACCGCGACGGTCCACCACAACAGGCCGGTGAGCACGGTGATGCCGCCGATCACCGCCTGCGCGACGGTCGAGAGCGGCATCAGCCAGGCGTAGGCGAGCACCTCGCGGCGGCGGGCCGCGCGGGTCACCGCGAGCACCACCACCGCCGCCGTCGCCACCACCAGGAACGACAGCAGCCGGTTGCCGAACTCGATGGCCTGGTGGAACCACGGCGCGGTGGCGGTGCCGGTGGGCACGAAGCTGCCGGGATGGCACTGCGGCCAGGTGGTGCAGCCGAGGCCCGACGCGGTCACCCGGACCACGGCGCCGGTCACGGCGATACCGCCCTGGGACAGGATCACCGCGACGGCGATCCACTTCTGCACCGCCAATGAGGGGAGCGGCAGACGGTTGACCAGGCTCAGGAACCCTCGATACAGCACGCCCCCGATGGTAGATGCCCGTCAACTACAGAGCGTCGTTGGGGCTGGCCGCGCCCCGGAACCTCAGCTTCCGGAGCTCCCCGCACTGCCGAGGCTGCCGGAACCGTTCGCACCGACCTTGAGCATGCCGGTGATGGTGCCCTGCAGGTAGTCGCCCTGCCCGGTGATGAGCGCCGACATCTGCAGGGTGTCGTTCGCCGTGGTGCCGGGGAGCCCGGTGCGGTTCAGGATCGAGCCGTTGCTCGGGTCGATGGCGGCGAACGCATAGCCGTCGAGGGGACCGCCGGTTCCGTCCCGCAGCACCGTGTAGAGGTGACCGTCCGCAGTCGACAGGTGCGGCACCGCGGAGCTGCGTAGCGCGTTGTCCCACACCTGATGGCAGCCGGCCCCGTCGAGGTCGACGCGGGTCATGCCGCCGGTGAACGGGGCGGTCGCGGGCACGGCCGGTCCGGCGCCCTCGGGCACCTTCGGGTACGGGTAGCCGTAGGTGCCCGCGATGAAGACGGAGTTGCCAACGCCGATCGGGGAGTTCTCGCTGCCGGGTCCGCCCGCGCCGAGCACCGGGATCTTGCAGACCTCCTGCCCGGTGTCCGTGCGGTGCACCAGCAGGTTCACCCGGGTGTCGGCGCTGTCGACGATCGCGACGTACTCGTAGCCGTTGGTGGGACCGAAATAGGTGGGGGTGGACCCGGTGCCCCAGCTCAGCTGCCCGGGTTTGCGGGCCGATCCCCGGTCGTACTCACGGCGCCAATCGATCTTCGGGGTGCCGTCGGCGGCGAGGCTCAGCTGGTACAGGGCGTGGGTGGTGGCCACCGAGGTGCCCGCAGGGGAGGTGGAGATGCTGTTCTGCACCTGCTCGCCCGCCGGGACCGCGACGGTCTTCGCGACGCCCGCCGCATCGACGGAGCCGATCACCCCGCCGCCCGTCGCGAACCAGACGTTGCCCTGCCAGTCCGGCGCGAGGCCCGTCACCGCGTCGCCGTCCGGGATGGCCCCGGACAGGTCGACGGTCGAGTCGATGAACAGCGCGTTGTTCGCGTGGCCGACCCGCTGGAGCTTGCGGTCACCGTCGACCGCGACCAGCCGGTTCTGGTTGTCCAGGAATGCGTACACCCCGCCGAGCAGGCTGCCCTTGGCCAGCTTGAGCTGGGCGAGCGATCCGCCCACCGGCGCCGCAGGCGCGGCGGGATCGATCAGGTGCACGGTCGGGTCCTGGCCGAGCACCGAGGTGCACAGCGCGACCACCAGTCCGTCGGAGCCCTGCAGCACGGTCGGGCACGCGGCCAGGAGCGGGTACGAGGTCACCCCGACGGCTCCGGCGCCGGGACCGTCCAGCGGTGTCGCGTCCGAGGACCCGGCGTCGCCGTGCATCGTCGAGGTGCCCATAGGTCCGAGGAACGGGTTGGGCGGTGCGAGCGGGCCCCATGTGGGCTGGGCGGAGGCGAGTCCGCCGCCGAAGGTGATCGCGGAGACGGCGGCCATGCAGGCGAGGGCGCGGAGTGTTTTCGGCACGGCTTCGCATATTGCCGCTTCGCGGCGGAAATGAATACGTTTTGGAACGATCCGTATCAGGTGAACTTGAAGTATCGGGTCGCCAGCCATGCGGCGACGGAACCCCACACCACGAGCACCGCGACCGCGAACAGGTCGAGCGAGCCGCCGATCGCCTGTTGCAGGGCCTCGGCGAGGGCGCCGGACGGGATCAGCCGGGCCGCCGTGTGCAGCGGTCCTGGGATGTCATCGGAGAACACGACGGAGCCGATGCCCGCCATCACGAACCAGAGGACGTTCGCCAGCGCGAGCACGATCTCGGCCCGCAGGGTGCCGCCGAGCAACAGCCCGAGCGAGGCGAATGTGATGGTCCCGAGCGCGATGATGAGCGCGCCCAGCAGCAGGCCGGTCGGCTCGGGTCGCCAGCCGAGCGCGAAGGCGATGCCACCGAGGAGGACCGATTGCATGGCGACCACGATGATGACCGCGGCGCTCTTGCCCACGATGATTCCCCAGCGCGGCAGGGGGGTCGCACCGAGCCGCTTGAGCGCGCCGTAGCGCCGATCGAAACCGACGGCGATGGCCTGCCCGGTGAACGCGGTGGACATGATCGCCACCATCATCACGGCGGGCAGGACGGTGTCGACGCGGGGGTCGCCGAGGTCGCCGATCGGGAGCAGACACAGCCCGATCAGGAGGGTGATCGGGATGAACATGGTGAGCAGCAGTTGTTCACCGTTGCGCAGCAGCAGGGTGAGCTCGAGCCGGGTCTGGGCCGCCAGCATGGGCAGCGCGGCGCTCGGCCTGGGATCGGGGGTGAAGGTCCCCGCCTCGAACCTGTTGTCGGCGAGCCGGTCTTGCACGTTCATCCCCTCAGATCCCGTCCGGTGAGGTCGAGGAAGACATCCTCGAGCCTGCGCTGATCGACCCGCAGTTCGGTGGCGAGCACATCGAGCTCGGCGCACCACGCGGTCACCGTCGCCAGCACCTTCGGGTCGACGATGCCCTCGACCAGATACGACCCGGGGGAGACCTCCCGTGGGGTGAATCCGGTGGGCAGGGCGGCGCGCAGCCCACTCAGGTCCAGGTTCTCGGGCGCGAGGAACCGGAGTTGTCCGGCCGAACCGTGTCGCGTCAGCTCCGTCGGTGTGCCCTCGGCGACGATCCGGCCGTGGTCGATGATGATCAGGCGGTCGGCCAGCGCCTCCGCCTCGTCCATCAGGTGCGTGGTCAGCAGCACGGCGACGCCGTCGCGGCGCAGCGCGTCGATGAGCTCCCAGACCAGCAGCCTGGCCTGGGCATCGAGACCCGCGGTCGGTTCGTCGAGGAACACCAGCTCGGGCCGTCCGACGAGCGCGCAGGCCAGCGCGAGGCGCTGCTGCTGTCCACCGGAGAGCCGGCGGTACGGGGTGCGGGCGGCGTCGGTGAGGCCGAGGGTCCGCAGCAGCCATGCCGGGTCCAGCGGATCGGCCGAGTACGCCGCCACCAGGTCCAGCATCTCGCCCGCCCGGGACCCCGGGTAGGCGCCGCCGCCCTGCAGCATGACGCCGACGCGCGCCCGGACCGCTCCGGAATCGGCGATCGGGTCGAGGCCGAACACGCGGACGGTGCCGCTGTCGGGGCTCAGGAAGCCCTCGCACATCTCCACGGTCGTGGTCTTGCCCGCGCCGTTGGGGCCGAGCAGTGCCAGCACCTCGCGGCGGTGCAGGGACAAATCGAGGCCGTCGACGGCGGTGACGCTGCCGAAGGACTTGACCACGCCATCGAGCCGAAGAACCGGATGCGCCGTGTCGGACGCGGAGGAGCTCACGGGGCCTCAGCGTATTCGGCGCTCGATCCGCGGCCGTTCGGTGCCCCGGTCCCGGCCCGCCAGGGCAGCCGGTCTCGGGTCAGGAACATCGCCAGTCCCACCACGAGGATGGTGGCGACGGCGGCCTGGACGATCATGAACGGCTGGTACTCGCCGCCGTTGGGCATCACGATCAGACTCACCGCCGACGAGAAGACGATCGCCGGGATGCGGAAGACCGGCCGGGTCGCCCACGCGGCCAGCGGGATGACCGCCCACAGCAGGTACCAGGGCTGGACCACGGGGAAGAGCAGCACCAGGACGCCGAGGGAGACGCCGAGCGCGCCCACCGGGTGCACGCGCCCGACGAGCACGGCGACCAGCATGCGCAGCGCGACGAAGGCCGCGGCGAGGGAGGCGATCGGCCGGGTCAGGTTGAGGACGGCGGTGGTGTGGTCGCCCAGTCCGAGGAACACGCCCGCCAGGCCGGTGCCGAGGCCGAGCAGTGTCGGCAGCGACATCCAGCTGCGCACCTCGTTCGCGGTGCCGAGGGTGTCCGGGGAGAGCCAGCCGAAGCCGAGGCCGCTGGCCAGGCTCACCACCAGGATGACCACCGCGGTCACCGCCATCAGCAGTCCGGCGGCCGCCAGCACGGATCGGACGGTGCCACCCCAGCGCCGCGCCAGCGCCATGCCGAGGAACCCGAGTGCCAGCAGCGACGGGATCTTGACCGTCGCCGACAGCGCTATCAGGCCGGACCCGGCCAGCAGATACGTCAGGTTCCTGCCGCCCGCGGTGGCGCCGCGGATGTCGAACCGGATCGGGTCGGCGCTCTCGACGGCGCGCAGCGCCAGTTCCATGCCCGCCAGCATCAGGCCGAGCATCAGCGCCTCGTTGTGGATCCCCGCGACCAGGTGGAACAGCAGCAGCGGGTTGGCGGCGCCGAGCCAGAGCGCGGTGACGCTGGCGACGCCGCATCGGCGCGCCAGCCGGGGGAGTGCCCAGACGATCAGCGCGACGCCCGCGAGCGCGAGCAACCGGTGCAGGAAGATGCCTGCGACGATGTTCTCGCCGGTGACCGCGGAGATGCCGCGACCGATCCAGAGGAAGAACGGCCCGTACGGCGCGGGGGTGTCGCGCCAGATGGTCGGGACAGTCCTGGTCAGCACGTGGTCGACGCCGAGGGCCTGGGCGGGCCCGATCGCGTACGGGTCCAGTCCTCGTGCGGTGATCTCGCTCTGCGCCAGGTACGAGTAGACGTCCTTGCTGAACATCGGGGGTGCGATCGTCAGCGGGATCACCCACAGCAGCAGGGTGCGGTCCAGCTGGGAGCGGGTCAGCCGCCGGGGCGCGGCGCCTTCCCCTCGGTAGCGGCCGATCGCGAACCGGCCGAGCAGCAGCCACGCCAGCACCACCATCACGCTGCCGGTCATCGTCAGCGTGAGCGCGGTCGCGCCGAGGCGCGCAGGCAGTCCGAGGATCCGCAGGCCCTGCACCGGGTTCTGCAGCACCGGCTGCGCGCCCGCACCGAGCGCGCCGATCGCCATCAGCACGGCCCCGGTCGCACCGAAGCGCCTGATCCCCTTGAGCTGACCGGTCTCGCGCTTGTTGAGCCCGGGTGCCTCCGCCTCGTCGCCGTGCAGGCTCGAGACCTCGAAGCCGTGGTGGGGGCCGTCGATTCCCAGCCCTCGCTTGGCGAGGGTCACCGCCCGTTCGCGGAATCTGGTCGCCGGGCCGGCGCTTGGGGTGTCACCGGAGTCCGGTGCGTCGTCGGTCTGCGGCACATGGGGCAGCGTAGCGGTGTAATACAGGGCACCCTTGGTGGACCAGCTCCGATAATTCCGTCACACTTGTGTTGTGAAAACGGCACCGGCTCGGGACGCGCGCAGTGAAGGCGCAGGTCATGCACCTGTTTCGCCTGCGCTCAGTGGTGCCCCGACCGCAACCGTTGTGGGCCACGAAGGGCACACCAGGGCCGCCGTCGTCCAGCTTCTCCTCGAGCAGGGCCCGATCACGGCCCCCGAGATCGGAGTGAAGCTCGGTCTGAGCGCCGCGGGTGTCCGACGTCACCTCGAGGCGCTGATCGATGCGGGCGAGGCGCGATCCTCGAACGCCGCGAGCTGGCAGCACAAGGGTCGCGGGCGCCCGGCGAAGCAGTTCCAGCTGACCGCTGCGGGCCGTTCGCGCCTCGGCCACTCCTACGACGATCTCGCAGGCGCAGCCATGCGGCACCTCCGCGAGGTCGGCGGCGAGGAGGCGATCGTGGAGTTCGCACGCCGCCGGGTCCAGACGATCGTCGCCGACATCGATCCCGTCGCCCCGCACACCCCTGGTGAAGTGGCCGACACCGCTGACGCCATCGCGGACGCGTTCACCTCGGCCGGCTTCGCCGCCACCACCCGCCCCGTGGGCAACGGCGTCCAGATCTGCCAGCACCACTGCCCTGTCTCGCACGTCGCCTCGGAGTTCCCCGAGCTGTGCGAGGCGGAGACGCAAGCCTTCGCCGAGTTGCTCGGCACCCACGTGCAGCGCCTGGCGACCATCGCCAACGGTGACTGCGCCTGCACCACCCACATACCCATCGCTCCACCGGACGAGCCCGACTCGTCGCCAGACGCATCCCCGAAGTAAGCACCACCCACGCCGATGCCCAGCCCGCACCGGCACGCAACAAGACTCCGGAAGGAGCTCGCATGACAGTCACCCAAGATCAGGCATCCGGCAGCACGGAGAAGTCGCCTGCACTGACGCAGGACGAGGCCATCGCCTCGCTCGGCCATTACGGCTACGGCTGGTCTGATTCCGACGTGGCAGGCGCCAGCGCGCAGCGCGGGCTGTCCGAGGCCGTCGTGCGGGACATCTCCGCGAAGAAGAACGAGCCCGAGTGGATGCTCGACATCCGGCTCAAGGCGCTCAAGACCTTCGACAAGAAGCCGATGCCGCACTGGGGCTCCAACCTCGAGGGCATCCACTTCGACAACATCAAGTACTTCGTGCGCTCGAGCGAGAAGCAGGCCGAGTCCTGGGAGGACCTGCCCGAGGACATCAAGAACACCTACGACCGGCTCGGCATCCCCGAGGCGGAGAAGCAGCGCCTGGTCGCCGGTGTCGCCGCGCAGTACGAGTCCGAGGTCGTCTACCACTCGATCCGTGAGGATCTCGAGAAGCAGGGCGTGATCTTCCTCGACACGGACACCGGGCTCAAGCAGCACCCGGAGCTGTTCAAGGAGTACTTCGGTTCGGTGATCCCCGCCGGCGACAACAAGTTCTCCGCGCTCAACACCGCGGTGTGGTCGGGCGGCTCCTTCATCTACGTGCCGCCGGGCGTGCACGTCGACATCCCGCTGCAGGCCTACTTCCGGATCAACACCGAGAACATGGGCCAGTTCGAGCGCACCCTGATCATCGTCGACGAGGGCGCCTCGGTGCACTACGTCGAGGGCTGCACCGCGCCGATCTACAAGTCCGACTCGCTGCACTCCGCGGTCGTCGAGATCATCGTGAAGAAGGGCGGCCACTGCCGCTACACGACCATCCAGAACTGGTCGAACAACGTCTACAACCTGGTGACCAAGCGCACCAAGGTGGACGCGGGCGGTTCCATGGAGTGGGTCGACGGCAATATCGGATCCAAGGTCACCATGAAGTACCCGGCTGTGTGGATGATGGGCGAGCACGCGCGCGGCGAGGTCCTCTCGGTCGCGTTCGCGGGCGAGGGCCAGCACCAGGACACCGGTGCGAAGATGCTGCACCTGGCGCCGTACACGTCCTCGACCATCGTCAGCAAGTCGGTGGCCCGCGGCGGCGGGCGCGCCTCCTACCGCGGCCTGGTCCAGGTCAACAAGGGTGCGCACGGCTCGAAGTCGACCGTGAAGTGTGACGCCCTGCTGGTCGACCAGATCAGCCGTTCCGACACCTACCCCTACGTGGACATCCGCGAGGACGACGTGTCGATGGGTCACGAGGCGACCGTCTCGAAGGTCAGCGAAGACCAGTTGTTCTACCTGATGAGCCGCGGCCTCACCGAGGACGAGGCAATGGCCATGGTGGTGCGCGGGTTCGTCGAGCCCATCGCCAAGGAGCTGCCGATGGAATACGCCCTCGAGCTCAACCGCCTGATCGAACTGCAGATGGAAGGGGCCGTGGGTTAGTGGCCAACGCAAACGAGGCGACGACCGGGGTCAAGGCCGCCGTCGCCGGTGAGAACATCGTGCCCGCCACCAACAAGGGCGAGGTGTTCACCTCATACGACGTCAACGCTTTCGAGGTCCCCGCGGGACGCGACGAGGCGTGGCGCTTCACGCCGCTGCGCAGGCTGCGCGGCCTGCACGACGGAACCGCGGTCCGCTCCGGCGCCGCGACCGTCGAGGTCCAGGCGGTCGAGGGTGTCAGCGTCGAGACCGTCGGCCGTGACGATGCCCGTCTCGGGCAGGCCGGTGTGCCCGCCGACCGCATCGCCGCGCAGGCGTACTCCGGCTTCGAGTCGGCCACGGTGATAACCGTGGCCAAGGAGCATGAGGTCGCCGACGCCGTCAACATCGTGGTGACCGGGCCCGGCGTGGACAAGGTGGCCTACGGCCACATCCAGGTTCGGCTCGAGGCCTTCGCGAAGGCCACCGTGGTCCTCGACCAGCGCGGCAGCGGCACCTACGCGGAGAACGTCGAGTTCATCGTCGGCGACAGCGCCAAGCTGACCGTGGTCGCGGTGCAGGACTGGGCCGATGACGCCGTGCACGTCGCGGCGCACCACTCGCGGCTCAGCCGCGACGCTGTCCTCCGGTACACCTCGGTGAGCCTGGGCGGCGACCTGGTGCGACTGACCCCGACCGTGAAGTACGACGGGCCCGGCGGCGACGCCGAGCTGCTCGGCCTGTACTTCGCCGACGCGGGCCAGTTCTTCGAGCAGCGCCTGCTGGTGGATCACTCGCAGCCGCACTGCAAGTCGAATGTCGTCTACAAGGGCGCGCTGCAGGGCGATCCGCACTCCGGCAAGCCGGATGCGCACACCGTCTGGGTGGGCGACGTGCTGATCCGCGCCGCGGCCGAGGGCACCGACACCTTCGAGCTCAACCGGAACCTGGTGCTCACCGACGGCGCCCGCGCCGACTCGGTGCCGAACCTCGAGATCGAGACCGGCGAGATCGTCGGCGCGGGCCACGCCAGCGCAACGGGCCGGTTCGACGACGAGCAGCTGTTCTACCTGCGTTCGCGGGGCATCCCGGAGGACCAGGCCCGTCGCCTGGTGGTCCGCGGGTTCTTCCACGAGATCATCAACCGCATTGCCGTCCCGGAGGTGCGCGAGCGCCTCGAAGCAGCCATCGAGGTCGAGCTCGCCGCGGTCGGCGTCTGAGATCGCCGACACCACACTTCTCTAAGGAACATTGAATGACCACCTCTGAAAACTCGGTTCTGGAAATCAAGGACCTGCACGTCAACGTCGCCACCACCGACGAGAACGCCGAGCCGATCAACATCCTCAAGGGCGTGAACCTCACGGTCCGCTCGGGGGAGACCCACGCGATCATGGGCCCGAACGGCTCCGGCAAGTCGACCCTGTCGTACGCCATCGCCGGCCACCCCAAGTACGTGGTGACCTCCGGCAGCATCACCCTCAACGGTGAGAACGTGCTCGAGATGAGCGTCGACGAGCGGGCCCGCGCCGGCCTGTTCCTCGCCATGCAGTACCCGGTCGAGGTGCCCGGCGTCTCGATGTCGAACTTCCTGCGCACCGCGGCGACCGCGGTCCGCGGCGAGGCCCCCAAGCTCCGGCACTGGGTCAAGGAGGTCAAGGAGTCCCTGACCGAGCTCGAGATCGATCCGTCGTTCAGCGAGCGCAGCGTCAACGAGGGCTTCTCCGGCGGCGAGAAGAAGCGCCACGAGATCCTTCAGCTGGGCCTGCTCAAGCCGAAGATCGCGATCCTCGACGAGACCGACTCCGGCCTCGACGTGGATGCGCTGCGCATCGTGTCCGAGGGCGTCAACCGATACAAGGAGCGTGAGCACGGCGGCGTCCTGCTGATCACGCACTACACCCGCATCCTGCGGTACATCACCCCGGAGTTCGTGCACGTTTTCGTCGGTGGCCAGATCGTCGAGTCCGGCGGCGCGGAGCTCGCCGACGAGCTCGAGGAGAACGGCTACGTCCGATTCACGCAGGCTGCAGCGACAGGAGCCTAGTTCCATGACCACCTCGGTGAAGGAACTCGACATCACCAGGATCCGGAAGGACTTCCCGATCCTCGGCCGTACGGTGCGCGACGGTAAACCGTTGGTGTACCTGGATTCCGGGGCGACCTCGCAGCGCCCCGTCCAGGTGCTCGATGCCGAGCGGGAGTTCCTCACCACCTGCAACGCGGCCGTGCACCGCGGGGCGCACCAGCTCGCGGAGGAGGCGACCGACGCGTACGAGGGTGCGCGCGCGGCGATCGCCGATTTCGTCGGGGCCGACGCCGACGAGCTGACGTTCACCAAGAACGCCACCGAGTCGCTGAACCTGGTGACCTATGTGCTCGGTGACGAGCGCTTCGAGCGACACCTGCGCCCGGGCGACGAGATCGTCATCACCGAGCTCGAGCACCACGCGAACCTGGTGCCGTGGCAGGAGCTGGCCCGTCGGACCGGCGCGACACTGCGCTGGTACGGGGTGACCGAGGACGGCCGCATCGACCTGGAGTCGCTGGAGCTGACCGACGCGGTCAAGGTCGTGTCGTTCACGCACCAGTCGAACGTGACGGGAGCCGTGGCGCCGGTGGCCGAGCTGGTCCGCCGGGCCAGGGCGGTCGGCGCGCTGGTCGTGCTCGACGCGTGCCAGTCGGTGCCGCACATGCCGGTGGACTTCCATGCGCTGGACGTGGACTTCGCGGCGTTCTCCGGGCACAAGATGCTCGGGCCGTCGGGCGTCGGCGTGCTCTACGGCAAGCGCGAGCTGCTCGCGTCGATGCCGCCGTTCATCACCGGCGGCTCGATGATCGAGACCGTCACGATGGAGGCGACCACCTACGCAGCCCCGCCGCAGCGTTTCGAGGCCGGCGTGCCGATGACCTCGCAGGTCGTCGCGCTGGGTGCGGCCGTGCACTACCTGAACGAGCTCGGCATGGACTCCGTTGCTGCGCACGAACACGAGCTGACGGCGCTGGCGCTCGAACAGCTCGGGGCCATCGAGGGCGTGCGGATCATCGGTCCGACCACCCCCGAGAACCGCGGCGGCGCGGTGTCCTTCGTGGTGGACGGAATCCACGCGCACGACCTCGGCCAGATCCTCGATGACGAGGGCATCGCGATCCGGGTCGGCCATCACTGCGCCTGGCCGCTGCACCGCCACTTCGGCGTGGCGGCGACCGCCCGCGCATCGTTTGCCGTCTACAACACCGCCGACGAGGTGTATGCGCTGGCGGCGGCCATCCGTCGGGCGCAGGACTTCTTCGGTACGCACCCCTCGCCGGGTGCTACCGACGACTCGGTCGACGGGGCTTCGTAGACATGCGGATGGAGCAGATGTACCAGGAGGTCATCCTGGATCACTACAAGCATCCGCACGGGCGGGGGCTGCGGGAGCCGTTCGGCGCCGAGGTGCACCACGTCAACCCGACCTGTGGCGACGAGGTCACGCTGCGGGTCGCGCTGACCGACGACGGCAGGGTGGGGGACATCTCGTACGACGGGCAGGGCTGCTCGATCAGCCAGGCCTCGACCTCGGTGCTCACCGATCAGGTCGTCGGGCTGAGCGTGCGGGATGCGCTCGCGACGGTCGACGCGTTCGATGCGATGATCACCAGCCGCGGCAACATCGAGGGCGACGAGGACGTGATCGGCGACGGGATCGCGTTCGCGGGCGTCTCGAAGTACCCGGCCCGCGTGAAGTGCGCGTTGCTGGGATGGATGGCATTCAAGGATGCCGTTGTTCAAATAGTCGACGGCGCCGACGCTGCGCCCACGAAGAATGTCATCGGCACCGCTGTGCCGGTCCAGACCGGAGGATCGTCATCATGACCGAGACCCAGGCAAACACCGAGTCCACCGAGGACCAGGCCGTGCAGGAGTCCGCGCCCGCCGCCGATGAGCAGGCAGTCATCGAGCTGACCCCCGACCAGCAGGCCGTGGTGGACGAGCTCGAGGAGGCGATGCGTGACGTCGTCGACCCCGAGCTGGGGATCAACGTGGTCGATCTCGGCCTCGTGTACGGCATCAGCGTCGACGCCGAGGATGTCGCCATCGTCGACATGACGCTGACGTCCGCGGCCTGCCCGCTGACCGATGTGATCGAGGAGCAGGCGCGCGGCGCCCTGGTCAAGAGCGGCCTCGTGAACGACTTGAAGATCAACTGGGTCTGGATGCCGCCGTGGGGCCCGGACAAGATCACGGAGGACGGCCGCGATCAGCTGCGGGCGCTCGGCTTCACCGTCTGATCCGAACGTGACAGAGAAGGCGCCAGACCCGAGTGATCGGGTCTGGCGCCTTTGTCATGCGGTCATGGGGATCAGTTGACGCGCACCGTACCGGTGCAGGACGTGGTCGGGATGCTCCACAGCGCATTCCGGTTGACCGCACTCCTGGTGATCTCGACGTCACCGGGACCGCTGTTGAGACGGAGGTTGACGGAGCTGCCCATACCGATCGGCGTGGTCGCGGTGAGAGTGCCCCTGGCCCCGGTGGTCTTGTTGTGCCAGTCGAGGCGGGTGTCCGACAGGTAGGGCGGGGCGAAGAACCAGAGGCTCGACACGTCGGCGAGGGTGAGGTTGCCGGTGCCGGGTCCGTCCTGATAGAAGAATGCCCTGCTGGCGATGTACGGCTGGTCGACGATGTACGGGCTCAGGCCGAAGCATGTGCTCATGGGTACGACCTGTGTTTCTGCCGCTGCCGATCCGGCGCCCGCGACGAGGCCCCCCGCGATTCCGGCCGATACCGCCGCAGCGGTTGCTATGCGTCGAAAGGTGTTGCCGTTCATGTACATAATCTCCCCTGTTTGTTGAAACTAACCGTTTCCGATCATGTCAAAGCCCCGCGATGATTCGGAGTGCCGACACACGAAAATCGGGAGAAACCGACAATTCGTTACGTGCGTCCAGAAGTACTCGGGCCGAGCATCCCGGGATTGCCTCTCACGCCGTGATCAACAGATACGCGGCCACGACGGAGCCGACCGCGGCGGTGCCGTAACACAACACCGCGAGCGGACCCCGCGCCCCGCCGAGCCGCAGGCCGTGCTGCAGCAGGAACCGCAAGCGGTGCGCCGCGTGGAACAGCGCGAGCACGCAGAGCCCGATGAGCACCAGCACCGTGATCGGGTTGCGCAGCACGGAGTGCAGGTGTTGATGGTCGGGCGCCTGGATCCAGCCGAGCGGTATCGCGACGCCGAACAGGATCAGCAGGGCGGGAGCGAGCAGGGCGGCGGCCATCCCGCCCCCGCTGAACAGCAGCCAGAACATCGGTTCGGGGGACCGCCTGGTGTTGGCCCGCCCGGTCGGATTCGGTGCCGTCGTCATCGCAGGATCACCCACACCGCGATGATCGAACACACGATCCACAGCAGGTAATGTGCGGCGACCACCGCGGCAGGCCGAACGGGGCGTCCGCCCAACCGGACCACCATCGCCTTGGGGGCCAGGTTGAACCAGGTCACGGCGTGCAGCAGCACGAACGCCGCCGCGATCACGTTGAGGGCGATCACCCATGGGCGCGCACTCCAGTCGAGGAAGTCCCGATAGGACTCGGGGCCGGAGCCGACCGCGACGACCAGCATCAGCGTGAACGCGACGAACCACGCCACGAACACGCAGGACAGCTCGCGCAGCGCGAACAGCAGGTAGGACCGGCGCCGCAGCCACCACAGCCGCGACACCGGCTGACGGTACCGGCGCGCAGGAACGATGCCGGTACCCTCGGCGGTCATCGCGCACCCCGGGGTAGCAGGAACTCCTTGAGCGACCTGGTCGCCGCGGTCAGCTTGTAGCGCTGGATCGCGCCTGCGGGGTCGACGCCCTTGGGGCACGCCACGCTGCACTCGCCGACGAGGGTGCAGGCCCACGCGCCCTCCGCCGAGGCCAGCACATCGCGCCGGTCCTCGGCGCCCTGGTCGCGGGAATCCAGGTTGTAGCGCTGACCGAGTGCGATCACCGCGGGCCCGAGGAAGGTGGGTTCGAGGGCGTACACCGGGCAGGCCGAGTAGCAGAGCATGCAGTTGATGCACATGCTGTAGCGCTGGTACGCGTCCTTTTCTTCGGGCGTCTGCAGGTACTCGCCGTCCTCTGGCTCGTCCTGGTCCGCGCGGATCAGCCAGGGCTTGACCTTGGGCAGCTTGGCCATGAAGTCGCTGATGTCGACGACGAGGTCGCGGATCACCGGGAAGTTCCGCATCGGTTCGACCCGAATCGATCCGGGGGCGTAGTCGGTCAGGAACGTCGAACAGGCCAGCTTCGGCTCGCCGTTGACCGTCATGCCGCAGCTGCCGCAGATCCCCATCCGGCAGGACCATCGGTAGGACAGCGTGCCGTCCAGCCGGTCCTTGATGTGGTTGAGTCCGTCGAGGATGGTCCACTCCTTACGCAGTGGGACCCGATAGCACTGCGGCGCGGGCACGGACTCCTGCTCCGGCCGGTACCGCGTGACCTCGACGGCGATGGTGTCGTGGTCGGCCATCGCTCACCTCCCGTATACCCGTTGCCCCGGGGGCCAGCGGGTGATCGTCACCGGCAGATACGAGACCCGAGCCTCGCCATCCGGTTGCCGGTGGATCAGTGAATGAGCCAGGTATCTGTCGTCGTCGCGGTCCGGGAAGTCGGTGCGCTGGTGGGCACCTCTGGACTCCTCGCGCCGCAGCGCGCTGTCGACGATGCACTCGGCGACGTCCAACATCCCCGAGAGTTCGAGAGTGGCGATCAGTTCTGTGTTGAACGTCCGGCTGTGATCATCGATGACGGCGGCCGCGTAGCGCTGCTTCAGTTCGCGGATCCGATCGATCGCCGTGCGCAGGGTGCGCTGGTCCCGGTAGATGCCGGCGCCGGACTCCATCGCCTCCTGCATCCCGGTTCGGATGTCGGCGATCCGGTCGGGCCTTGGACCGCCCGCGCCGTCGTGACGAGCGAGTTCGCGTTCGAGTCGACGTTGCTCGTCGCGTCCCTGCGCCTCGATCGCTGCGGTGGGACCGGCGGTGTGAGCCGCCGCAGCGTATGCGGTGGCGGCCTCTCCGGCACGGGCGCCGAAGACGAGCAGCTCCGGCAGCGAGTTCGAACCGAGACGGTTGGCGCCGTTGATGCTGACACAGGCGACCTCGCCCGCGGAGTACAGCCCGGTCAGATCGGTGGCTCCGTGCAGGTCGGTGTGGATCCCGCCCATCATGTAGTGCACGACCGGGCGTACCGGGACCAGCTCGTGGACCGGGTCGATGTTCTGGTAGCTCGCGCACAGTTCCCTGACGAACGGCAGCTTCGCGTCGATGACGTCGGCGCCGAGATGACGCAGGTCCAGGTGGACGATCGGTCCGTCGGGCGTGTCGATCGTCCTGCCCTTCTCCTGCTCGTGCACGAAGGCCTGGGAGAGCCGGTCCCGCGGCCCCAACTCCATGCTGCGCAGCACCGGTCCCGGCGTGGGCGTGCCGAGGTCGTAGTCCTGGAGGTAGCGATACCCGTCCTTGTTGATCAGCCAACCGCCCTCGGCCCGGGCGGCCTCCGTGATGAGGATGCCGGTGAACGGCAATCCGGTCGGGTGGTACTGGACGAACTCCATGTCCTTCAGACCTGCCCCGGCCCGGTAGGCCAGGGCCATCCCGTCGCCGGTCTTGATGGTGGCGTTGGTGGTGAACGGGAACACCCTGCCGCAGCCCCCGGTGCACACGATGACGGCGTCGGCGACGATCGTCTCGATCCGGCCGGTGGACAGCTCGATGGCCACCACGCCCCGCACCCGCCCGTCGTCGACGAGCAGCGTGGTGGCGAACCACTCGTCGTAGCGCACGATGTCCGGGTACGACAGCGCCTTCTGGAAGAGGGTGTGCAGCAGGTGGAATCCGGTCTTGTCGGCGGCGAACCAGGTGCGTTTCCTCTTCATCCCGCCGAACGCGCGCACGGCGATGTGCCCGTCCGGTTGTCTGCTCCACGGGCAGCCCCAGTGCTCCAGGCGGAGCAGCTCCTTCGGCGCTTCGTCGATGAATGCCTCGACGGCGTCCTGGTCGCAGAGCCAATCGCTGCCGGACACGGTGTCATAGGCGTGCTCGTCGAGGGAGTCGTCCGGGGCGATGACCGCGGCGGCGCCACCCTCCGCGGAGACGGTGTGGCTGCGCATCGGGTAGACCTTCGACACGATCGCAACGCTGCGGTTCGGGTCGGATTCCGCGATCGAGATGGCCGCACGCAGTCCGGCGCCACCGCCGCCGACGATGACGACAGAGTGGAATGCGGTCATCGCTCAGGCCTCGTGGTTGCCGCTGTGCTCATCCGCCAGGACCTTGCCGTCGTGCCGAATCGTCTTGATGCGCACGGATCCGTCGTGATACTCGTGGCGGATCACGCGGCAACCGCACGCGTAGACGCGGTCGTCGATGAGCAATCCCGCGTCGTCGTTCTCCTGGTGGCGTCGCCCGTCCACGGCGTGTCCGCACGGAGCCGGCTCCGCGGTGAAGGGGGAACTGGTGCTGATCATCGCCCACCTCCTTGCCTGGCAGGTGGCCACAACGACGATCGGTCTCCTCGGCCGGACAGTCGGGGCCAGGCGCCACGCGATCCGTGTGATCCATCTCACATCGGACGATACGCTCATTTGGCTGGGATCGACCCGGTGCGGACCCGTAAGTTAACGGCAGTTCTCAACTCTGTGGAGGTGGGTGTGGTGGTTGGACGCCGGGCCGCGGTGCTGTCCGGATACGGCGAGCCCGCCCGGATCCGTGACATCCAGACCGACACGCTGAGGGATCGGGAGATCCTGGTGCGGATGGCCGGCGTCGGCATCTGTCACACCGATCTGACGGCGGCCGCGGGGAGGATTCCCTTTCCGCTGCCTGCCGTTCTCGGACACGAAGGATCGGGCGTGGTGGAGTCGATCGGGCCGGGCGTCGACTCGCTCCGCCCCGGTGATCACGTCGTCCTGAGCTTCGCGTCGTGTCGGAGCTGCCGGAACTGCAAAGGGGGCCACCCGGCCTACTGTGCGGGTTTCGCCGCGCTCAACTACTCGGGGTACCGGCCGGACGGCACTACCACGCTGCGGTCCGGAGCCGAGGACGTGCACGGCGGGTGGTTCGGTCAGTCCTCCTTCGCGACACACGCCGTGGTGGGCGAGGCGGGTGCGGTCAAGGTCGCGGACGACCTCCCGCTGGCGTTGCTCGGGCCCCTCGGCTGCGGCATCCAGACCGGCGCGGGCGCGCTGATGCGGGTGTTGCGACCCCAGCCGGGCTCCTCGGTCGTCGTCTTCGGCGCCGGTGCGGTCGGGCTCGGGTCGGTCCTGGCGGCCGCCGCCATCGGATGCGCGACCGTCATCGTGGTCGATCCGCTGCCCGCCCGCCGGGCACTGGCCCTCACGCTCGGCGCCACCGCGGCGCTGGACAGCGCGGGCCCCGGGCTCGGCCGCGAGCTGCGCAGGCTGACCGGTGGCGGCGCGGACCACAGCGTGGACACCGTCAGCAGCGAGGAAGTCCTGAACCTGGCGGTTGCCGCGCTGCGTTCGCCGGGCAGTTGCGCGACCGTGGGCCTGCGAGGTCGACGCAACCCGGTGCTTCTCGACCAGTCGAGCCTGTTGATGGGCCGCAGCGTGACCGGTGTCATCGAGGGCGACGTCGACCCGCGGATGTTCATTCCCGAGCTCATCGGCCTCTGGCGGGCCGGGCGCTTCCCCTTCGGGGGGATGATCACGACTTTCCCGTTCGACGAGATCGAGACGGCGCTCGCGGCGGCGGCGAGCGGGGCCGTGGTCAAGCCGGTGCTCACGTTCTGAACTACCGCAGTCAACCGACCGATTCATCCGAAGACAGGAAGAGGCCGTGGCCGACACACAGAGATTCCGGGAGCTGCTCGAGAGTGAAGTGCCCGTCGATCCGCGCGATCTCGATGGAATCTGGGCGGCGCTGCCGACCGTGCACATCGATGAGCTCGAGGGCAGATGGCGGGGCAGCGGCTTCGAGACAGGGCATCGCACGGGCAGGTTGCTCGCCAGGTCCGGGTGGTATGGCAAGAACTTCGGAGCGCGATTCGATGTACAGCCGCTGCTGTGCCGCGGGCCGGACGGCGAGCTCTACTCCGACGTGGCGGCGGGCAAGGGGGAGGCGAGCCTGTGGATGGTGGAGTTCAGGGGCGAGTGCACCGCGACGATGATCTACGACGGGATGCCGGTGTTCGACCACTTCAAGCGCGTCGATGATCGGACCCTGATGGGCATCATGAACGGCAAGGACGTGCTCGACGGCGGCGAGCATTTCTACTTCGCCCTGGTCAAGGACCAGGCCGGATAGCCGGCCTTCCATCACATCGGGGCGAGGCGTCGCAGCAGCTCGGTGGCCTCACCGCGGTCCACCGGCTCGAAGAACCGCCGGTCGACCTCCTCGACCGCCTCGATCGCCCGCGGCGCCAGTGCGGCGCCGGAGTCGGTGACCCGCAGCAACTTGGCTCGGGTGTCCGCGGGATCGACGTGGCGCTCGATCAGTCCCTTCTTCTCCAGCGTGCGCAATACCTGCGAGGTCATCTTCACATCGGTTCCGGCCTGGCGAGCCACGGCGAGTTGGTTCGGGTTCTCGTCGTGGGTGTTGAGCCACCAGGTGCAGGCCAGCAGGACGAATTGGACGTGGGTGAGCCCGAGGGGTTCGAGCGCCTCGGCGATGCCACGCTGCCAGCGCAGGGTGGCGTGCCAGAGCAGGAACCCCGGGCTCTCACCGGGCCGAAGCGGCATGATCGAGTGCCTTCGCGACGAGGGTCGCCATGGTGTCGGGCCAGTCGCCGGTGACCGCGGGCCCGATCTCGGGGCCGACCACGTCGGCGCCGGCACCGGTGACCTCCATCCGGTACGTGACCCGGGTGCCGCCGTCGGCGAGGGGCTCGGCGCGATGCGCGGTGCGCAAGGTCAGGCCCTCGATCTCGGCCTCGTCCACGAACAACCGGTTCTCGGTGACCTCGGCAAGGCGCAGGTGCACCGGTTCGTCGCCTGCGGGTTTCATGATGATCTCGGTGCCGTCGGCGAAGTCGCCCCGGATCTCGATGTGCTCGATATCGGCGTTCCAGGTGACCCAGTTCTCGACGTCAGCCCACAGGCGCCAGATCGACTCGGGGGTGGCCGCGGTGTCGATGCTGTGTTCGTACTCCCACATGGTGTGCTCCTCGGTAGATGATCTTTGTGAAGACTATCTGTGCGCAGACTATCTGTCCACGGGAGGGGGACGCGATCCCGCGGGGCGGTTCAGCCGGTCTTGCGGGTGGGGGAGCGCTTGGCGGGTGCCTTCTTGGCCGCGGACTTCTTCGCGGGCGCGGCCTTCGGGGCAGCCTCGCCGGACTTGCCCGACTTCGCCGCATCGACGCTGCGCTGCAGGGCGGCGACCAGGTCCACGACCTCCGCGTCCTCCTTGTGTGCGGCGACCTCCTCCGGCGGGGTGACCTTCTTGCCGCCGTTCTTGATCGCCTCGTCGAGCATCTTCTGCAGCTGGATCTGGTACTCGTCGGTGTACGACTCGGGCTCGAAGTCCTCGGACATCGACTCCACCAACGACTTTGCCATCGTCAGTTCCTTGTCGCTCGGAGCGGCCGCCTTGTCGAGGGTCTCGAACTCCGCGGCCCGCACCTCGTCGGGCCAGAGCAGGGTCTGGATGACCAGCACGCCCTCACGCACCCGCAGTGCGGCGAGCCGGGTGCGCTGACGCAGCGTGAAGTGCACCAGCGCGGTGCGGTCGCTCTCGGTCAGTGTGGACGCGAGCAGCTGGTAGGCCTTGGGGGAGGCGGAGTCCGGCTCGAGGTAGTAGCTCTTCTCGAACAGGATCGGATCGATCTGCTCGGACGGCACGAACTGTAGGACCGGGATCTCGTGCTTCTCGGCGGCGGGCAGCTCGTCGAAGTCCTCGTCGGTGAGGATCACCTGCGTCCCGTCCTCGGACGAATACGCCTTGTCGATGTCGGCGAACTGGATGGTCTTGCCGCATTCCTGGCAGACACGGTTGTATTTGATGCGGCCGCCATCGGCGCCGTGGACCTGGTGGAACTTGATGTCATGGTCCTCGGTCGCGGTGTAGACCTTCACCGGGACGTTCACGAGCCCGAACGCGATGGAGCCTTTCCAAATAGACCGCATGAAACCATGATGGTGCACAGGACGGGATCAGGCCAGGCAGTACCCGAAAATGGGTGGGCAGAGCATGAGTCACAACACCGCGGTGATGGTGGAGGGCAGGCGCCTGTCCCTGACCAATCTGGACAAGGTTCTCTACCCCGAGACGGGGACCACCAAGGCGGAGGTCCTGCAGTATTTCACCACGGTCGGGCCGCTGATGGTGCCGCTGCTCGCCGGTCGTCCGGTCACGAGAAAGCGCTGGCCGGACGGCACGTCCGCGACGCCGTTCTTCCAGAAGAACGTCGACGTGTCGACACCGGACTGGGTGGATCGCCGGACCATGACGCACTCGTCGAAGACCATCACCTACCCGATCGTCGACGACCTGGCGTCGCTGGTGTATTTCGCTCAGGCGGGCTCGCTCGAGTTCCATGTGCCGCAATGGAGATTCGGCGCGGGCGGCGTACCGATGGACCCGGACCGCCTGGTGATCGACCTCGACCCGGGGCCGGGCGTCACGCTGGAGGAGTGTGCCGAGGTGGCCCTGCGGGTTCGTGATCGGCTTGCGGACAGCGGCCTTGGTGCGCTGCCGGTGACCAGTGGCAGCAAGGGGATTCACCTGTACGCCGGGATCGGGGAGGGCTGGACGGCGGCGCGGTGCGTGGAGTTCGCGAAGAAGATCGCGGTCGAACTCGAACGGGAGACGCCGAAGTCGGTGATCTCCAAGATGACCAGGGCCGAGCGTGCCGGCAGGGTATTCGTGGACTGGAGTCAGAACTCGGCGTCGAAGACGACGGTGTCGCCGTACTCGCTGCGCGGCACCGCGATCCCGAACGTGGCCGCCCCGCGGACCTGGGACGAGCTGACCCAGCCGGGACTGCGCCAGTTGGACTTCCGCGAGGTCCTCGACCGGATAACAGCGGGGGGTGAGCAGCCGGGGATCCCGCCTGCTCCGGAGCCCGAGCGCCCAGGTTCCTCGCGCCGATCTCGCGCCGCCGCGAGCGATCTGGCCCCGATGCTGGCGTCGGCGGTGACCGTGGAGGACTTCACGTCCAGGGCCGACCCCGAGGTGTGGGCCCTGGAGCCGAAGCTGGACGGTATTCGCGCCCTTGTGCATTTCGATCACGACGCCGAGAGCGGCGTGTCCACGGTCCGGCTGGTCAGCCGCAGCGGATCGGACCTCACGGCGGGCTATCCGGAGTTGCTGGCCGTTCCGGAAGGCCTGCACGGTCATTCGGGCGTGGTGGACGGGGAGATCGTGGTGCTCGGCGACGACGGCGCCCCGAGCTTCGGCCGGCTGCAGCAGCGGATGGGCCTGACGAAGCCGCGCGATGTGCGAGCGGCGGCGGAGAAGTACCCGGTGCTGTTGGAGATCTTCGACGTCCTGCAGCTCGACGGGACGTCCCTGCGCGCCAAGGTCTACCGGGACCGGCGCAGGGTGCTCGACGCGATACGCCTGGACGAGGACGAGCCCTGGCGGGTGCTCCCGCTGGCGCCCGCGGATCTCGGTGAGGCGCTCGAGTCCAGTCGAACCGCCCGGATGGAGGGGCTGGTCGCCAAGCGCTGGGACTCGACCTACCGGGCAGGCCGATCCGCGTCCTGGCTCAAGCTCAAGCATTTCCTGGACCTCGAGGTGGTGGTGGGTGGCTGGCAGCAGGGGGAGGGTCGTCGGTCGGGGGGTATCGGATCCCTGCTGCTCGGTGTGCCGGAGGGCGCCGGTGGCCTGCGGTACGTCGGCAAGGTCGGGACCGGTTTCAGCGATGCCGCCCTGGCGCGGCTGGCGCGTCTGTTGGCCGACGCGTCCGCGGACAGCTCGCCGTTCGGCGACGCGGTCCCCGCGGTGGATGCTCGCACCGCCCACTGGGTGCGCCCGGAAATCGTGGGGGAGGTGCGGTACTCGGAGGTGACCGGCGACGGGAGGCTGCGCCACCCGAGCTGGCGCGGTCTCCGTCCCGACAAGACACCGGACCAGGTCGCGGGTCTGGGTTGAGGAGGATCGGATCGCCGCAACGCCTCCGGCTGCCGTCGCGCCGAACGGCCCCCCAAAGATCGTCGTCATCGGACTCGACGGAACGATGCTCGACCACATCAAGGCCGTCAACACCCCGAACCTGGACCGGCTGATGGCGGAGGGGACCACCGGATCCTCGTCGATCCTGGGCCACCCGACCATCTCCGCGCCGTCCTGGTCCACGATCTTGACCGGTGTCTGGAACGCCGAGCACGGCGTCCAGGACAACTCCTTCGCCGGCGCCCGGTACGACCAGTACCCCAGTGCGTTCACCCAGATCGAGAGGACCGACCCTGGCCGGCCCGATTTCATCTTCACCCAGGTGGATCAGGTGGACGGGGCCGGGCACTGGACCGGCACCCTCGGCCCCGCGTACAACTAGGCCGTGGAAGCGGAGGACATCGAGGTCGGCAGGATCGTTGCTGCGGTGGACCAGCGTCAGCGCGACACCGGCGAGGGGTGGACCGTGCTGGTCACCGCCGACCACGGTCACCTGCTGTTCGGTGGGCACGGCGGCCAGACCCCCGACGAGGCATCGACTTTCGTGATCGCGCGCGGCGATGGATACCAGGCGGGCGGCATCGACAACGGCTACACGATCACCGACATCACCCCGATCGTGCTGGAGACCCTCGGCGTGCCGCGCCCGGCGAACCTCGACGGCAAGCCGTTGGCGAGGAGCGTGCCGCTGGAGGGCTGACCGTTCGCGGGGTCGGCGTGCGTTGACGGCTGTCGAGGTGGCGTGTCGGTGCGGGTTGCTAGTTTTGTGTGGGCGGCTCCGATCGGGCACTGCTCGACGGTTTCTCCGAAAGGCGTTCTCTCACATGGTGATGGGTGCTACCCATGCTGTTTCCGGCGCGGTCGCGGGTCTGCTTGCCGCACAGGTTCTTCCACCCGAATGGGGTGGGCCGACCTCGACGGCCGAGGTGTTCACCTTTGCGGGAGTGTGCGCGGGTGCCGCGCTGCTGCCCGACCTCGACACGGCGCAGTCCACGGTCGCGAGGTCCTTCGGTCCGGTCAGCCAGCTGGTCGCCCGCGGTGTGGACGAGCTCTCGTTGTGGTTCTACCGGCTCACCCGCGGGAAACGGGACCCCAAGCGTCGCGGCGGCCATCGGACGCTCACGCACACAGCGTTGTTCGCGATCGCGTTGAGCGCGGGTATCTCCGCGTTGGTGATCGAGTTCGGGCGCCCGGCGATCATCGGCACCCTGTTCGTCACCCTCGGCCTGGCGCTGCGCGGCCTGGCGGGGAGCTGGGCCGCGCGCAACGGCTGGATCGCGGTCGCCCTCGTCGCCGCGGCGCTCTCGGCGTTCACCTGGACCTGGTACCCGGACGAGGTGGGCTCCAGGGCACTCGGCGTCGCGGTTGGCCTCGGATGCGCGGTGCACTGCCTCGGCGATGCGATCACCAAGGAGGGCGTGCCGTTCCTCGCGCCGTTCCTGCCCTGGGGGCGCAGGCGGTGGTGGGAGCTGCGCCTGCCGTCGATGCTCTCGATCCGGGCAGGCGGCACGGTCGAAAAGGTGGTGCTCGGTCCGCTGCTGACCCTCGTCGCGGTTGGTCTTGCGGTCTGGGCGATCGACGGTGTCCCCGGCGCGGTCACCGAGGTCGTGGCCGAGATCAGCGCCTGGGGTTGATGGTCGGCAGCGCCGCTCTCGCCAGCGTGCGCCGGACCGGGTTCGGGGCTCGTCGGAACACCGCGGCCATCGCCAGGCCCACGGCCACCGGGTCGGCACGCTCGGAGAGATAGGCGTGCTGTCGGCCGGCGGGCAAGTCGAAGAACGCCTCGAAGAACTCCGTTGTGAGTGGGGGTGGCAGCCGGAGCAGCGCGCGCAGCCCGACCTCGCGCAGACCGCGGACCGCCCGGGCGGCGGGCGGCCACAGCGCGGCTGTCGGATCGTCGTCGTCGAGGATGGCGCCGACCAGCCCGTCGACGGCGGACAGCGCGGCGGCGACGCTGTATCCGGTGCCGGGGTGCATGATCCCGGCGCGGGCGCCGAACGTGGCCGTCGCGCCCTCCGCGCGCGGAACCTGAACCGGGAACCGCACCCGTTCGCGTTCCCCGTTGGCGGCAACCGGCACCCTCCGCGCGCGCAGCCTGGTCTCCAGGCGCGTGCGCAACACCTCCTGGGACAGCCCCGGTCTGCCCACCAGGCAGGTCTCCTCGAGGAGGACCCGGTCGTGGCCGAGGGGGACCGCGTAGAGGAACGACGGGGTCTCGTCCGGTGCCGCACCGTTGTCCGCGCGCCAGTCCATGAACCATGCCTCGCCGTCCCCGACGATCGGGACCGCGGCCTCCCCGGACACCACCACGCCGTAGGCGGTCTGCTCCGCCAGTCCCCGCGCGGGCCGGGCGCCGCGGGCATCGATCACCTGTCGGGCGCGCAGTCGGCTGCCGTCCCGGAGGATCACCCGGTCCGGCTCGACGTCGGCGGCGGTTCCGGCGAGCACCCGGGCGGAGCCGAGATCCAGCGCCGCCCGCAACGCGTCGTTGTCGAGCACGCAGTAGGGCCGCGCCAGCACGTGCTCGCGGGTGGTCCACACCCGGGGCCGGTCGACCCGGGCCGCGGCCACCGAGTGCCCGCCGAGCCAATCCGGCAGCTCGTCGCACCACGCCGCGTAGGTGGGCGTCCAGCGACGGTCGGGATGCGGATCGACGGCGACCACGTCGAGCCCGGCGGCGGTGGCCCGGTGGGCCAGCGCCCGGCCGGCAGGCCCCAGTCCGACCACGGCGAGATCGGCCGCCGGTTCGCGGGTCGTCATCGGATCACTGGTGGCTCACGACATTGACCACGCGGCCGTTGGGGTCGCGGACGAAGAACCGGCGCACGCCCCACTCCTCGTCCTGCAATGGGTGCACGATCTCCGCGCCCGCCTCGACGACGCTCGCGTACACCGCGTCCACGTCGTCCACCTCGACGCTGAGGTCGGGATGGACGGCCGCGGTGGCGTCCGCGCCCATGAGCGTCAGCTGAGCCGTCGGGTTCGACGGCGACGCCAGTGTCCTCACCCAGCCCAGGTTCATGACCTCCACGAAGCCGAGGAGGCCGTAGAACCTGCGGCTCCCGTCCAGATCGTCGGTGCGGATGTCCGGCACGACTCGGCGAATGGTCACAGCGTCTCCTCACTCATGACTACATCGAACACTCATGACTACATCGAACCCGTCGAGAGCAGCCCGCCGTCTACCCGGACCGTCTCGCCGGTGATCCAGGATGCGGCGTCCGAGACCAGGAACCCGACCAGGTTCGCGACGTCCTCCGGCGACCCGAGCCGCTTCATCGGGTAGCCGGCGGCGGCCTGATCCTCGCCCGCCGCGACCAGGGCGGCCGCGAACTGCGTCTTCACGATGCCAGGGGCCACCGCGTTGACCCGGATCTTCGGCCCGAGCTGCCAGGCCAGTTCCTCGGTCAGGCGGATCAGCGCAGCCTTCGAGGCGCCGTAGGCGGCGATCACCCCGGTCGATCGCAGTCCGCCGACGCTGGCGAGGTTCACCACCGCGCCGCCGTGTTCGCCCATCCAGGCCTTGTATGCCTGCTGGATGTAGCCGAGAGCGGCGACCACGTTCACGTCGAAGATCTTCCTGACCGCGTCCAGGTCGGCATCCATCAGCGACCCGAAGACCGGGTTGATGCCGGTGTTGTTGACCAGGATGTCGAGCGAGCCCAGCTCGGCCACGGTCCGCGTGACCGCCTCCGCGCGCGCGTCCGCGTCGCCCGCGTTGCCCGCGATCGGCAGGACAACGGCCCCGGCGACGGCGGTACGAAGCTCCTGCGCGGCGGCCTCCAGCGGCTCCGGCTTGCGGGCGGTGATGGCGACCGCGGCGCCGCGCGCGAGGAATTCGGCCGCGATGGCCCGGCCGATGCCGCGGCTCGCGCCCGTGACCAGCGCCGTCTTTCCCTGCAGATCCTTCGGGTGCGTCATCTGCGGAACGTTAGCCGAATCACATCGCCGCGCAACTACCGCAGGGAATGTCACGGTAAAGTGGAGCGTTCTTGTGTCTCGTGCGCCGTCGGCGTTTGCCCGGCCACGAAAAAGTTTCCCGTTTCCATTTAGGAGTTCTAGTTGATTACCGCCACCGACCTCGAAGTTCGTGCCGGTGTGCGGACCTTGCTCTCCGCGCCGGGACCCGCCCTGCGGGTCCAGGCAGGCGACCGGATCGGCCTCGTCGGCCGGAACGGTGCAGGCAAGACCACCACGCTGCGCATCCTCGCGGGCGAGGGCGAGCCCTACGCGGGCTCGGTGATCCGCACCGGCGACCTCGGATACCTCCCGCAGGACCCCAAGGAGGGCGACCTCAGCGTCCTCGCCAAGGACCGGGTGCTCTCCGCGCGCGGCCTGGACACCATCATCCGGGACATGGAAAAGCAGCAGACCCTGATGGCCGAGCTGGTCGACGGCGCCGAGCTGGACAAGGCCGTGCGCAAGTACGGCGCGTTGGAGGACCGGTTCTCGTCCCTCGGCGGCTACGTCGCGGAGAGCGAGGCGGCCCGGATCTGCAACAGCCTCGGGCTCGCGGACCGGATCCTCGCCCAGCCGCTGCGCACGCTGTCCGGTGGTCAGCGCCGCCGCGTCGAGCTGGCCCGCATCCTGTTCGCCGCCTCGGACGGCAGCGGCGGCCGGTCGGACACCACCCTGCTCCTCGACGAGCCCACCAACCACCTCGACGCCGACTCGATCACCTGGCTGCGCGGGTTCCTGCAGAACCACGACGGCGGGCTCATCGTGATCAGCCACGACGTGGAGCTCCTCGGCGACGTCGTGAACCGGGTCTGGTTCCTGGACGCGGTCCGCGGCGAGGCCGACATCTACAACATGAACTGGAAGAAATACCTCGACGCGCGCGCCACCGACGAGCAGCGTCGCAGGCGCGAGCGCGCCAACGCCGAGAAGAAGGCGGGCGCACTGCGGGTGCAGGCCGCCAAGCTCGGCGCCAAGGCGACGAAGGCGACCGCGGCCCAGAACATGGCCAAGCGCGCCGACAAGCTGATGGCCGCCCTCGACGAGGTCCGGGTCTCGGACAAGGTCGCGCACATCCGCTTCCCGGAGCCCGCGGCCTGCGGCAAGACGCCGCTGATGGCGAAGAACCTGACCAAGATGTACGGCTCGCTGGAGATCTTCGCGGGCGTCGACCTGGCCATCGACCGCGGCAGCCGGGTGGTCGTGCTCGGGCTCAACGGTGCGGGCAAGACGACCCTGCTGCGGATCCTGGCGGGCACCGAGCAGGCCAATGCCGGCGAGTTGGTTCCCGGTCACGGGATGAAGGTCGGCTACTTCGCGCAGGAGCACGACACCCTCGACGACGACGCCAGCGTGTGGGAGAACATCCGGCACGCCGCGCCGGACACGGGGGAGCAGGAGCTGCGCTCGCTGCTCGGCGCGTTCATGTTCACCGGCCCGCAGCTCGAGCAGCCTGCCGGCACCCTCTCCGGCGGTGAGAAGACGCGCCTCGCGCTGGCAGGCCTGGTCTCCTCGGCGGCCAACGTCCTGCTGCTCGACGAGCCGACCAACAACCTGGACCCGATCTCGCGCGAGCAGGTGCTCGACGCGCTGCGCAGCTACAAGGGTGCCGTCGTGCTGGTCACCCACGACCCCGGCGCCGCGGAGGCGCTGAACCCGGAGCGGGTCATCCTGCTGCCCGACGGCCAGGAGGACCACTGGTCGCAGGAGTACCTGGAACTGATCCAGCTGGCCTGATCGTTGCCGCGGCGCGGCGCGGGTGGCTAGCCTGAGAGTGTTCGCTCAAGTCCGCCGAATGACGGCACGCGCCGCGCGCGAGGGATTCGTGCGCACTCCTGTACGGAGGTCAGCCATGGCCGAGCTCACGCGACTACCCAAGGGCGCCCGGGTGTCTGGGGGTGCGCGGGAGGCCCTGCAGACGGAGCTGCGGGATCGCTATCAGTCGGGCACCAGCATCCGGACGCTGGCGGACGCCACCGGCCGCTCGTACGGGTTCATCCGGGCCCTGCTCACCGAGGCGGGCGTGACGCTGCGCGGCCGCGGCGGCGCGAACCGCCGCGGCCGCCTCTCGCATTGATCGCGGGCGCCGATCGCGTCACTCCCTGCGGCGGACCGATTCCTCGACCAGGTCCAGCACGGCGGACAGGTTCTCGCCCGCGTGTCCCGACGCGATCCGGGCGATGAGCCCGTCGAGGACCAGATCGAGATAACCGACCAGCACATCGGTCGGGAGGTCGTCCCGCAGCCGGCCCGCGGACTTCTGGCGTTCGAGCCGGTTGATCGTCGCCTCGGTCAGTTCCGCGCTGCGCTGGGACCAGCCCCGCGCGAACTCGGGGTCGGTCCGGAGTCGGCGGGCGATCTCGAGCCGGGTGCCGAGCCAGTTGAACTGGTCCGGCTGGGCCAGCATGTCCCGCATGACCTGGACAAGGCCCTGGTTCGCGGCGACATCGGCCATCCGCATGGCGTCCTCGTGCGCGAGCGCGAGGAACAGGCCGTCCTTGTCCTTGAAGTGGTGGAAAATCGCTCCCCGCGAGAGACCGGTGGTCTCCTCGAGGCGGCGCACGGTGGCACCGTCGTAGCCGTACTCCGCGAAGCAGCGGCGAGCGCCGTCGAGGATCTGGCTCCGCCGTGCGGCGAGGTGGTCTTCGCTGACCTTCGGCACTAGGCTCCCTCCTTCGTCGGTCGCCCGTGAGTGTTTTCGGCCCTTCGCGAGATATGTCGCGTCATGCACTAAGCGCGCACGACCACGTTCCTCGGTCGGTAACTGTCCGCTGGAAGTGGTCGTGCGCGCTTAGTGCCGATCTGGGCCGAAAACACTCACGGGCGCGTAGCGCCTAGCCCTTGATCATGTTGCGGAGCACGTACTGCAGGATGCCGCCGTTGCGGTAGTAGTCCGCCTCACCGGGGGTGTCGATGCGGACGACCGCGTCGAACTCCACCTTGGTGCCGTCCGTCTTGGTGGCCGTGACCTTCATGGTCTTCGGGGTGACGCCCTCGTTGAGCTTGGCGATGCCCGTGATGTCGAAGGTCTCGGTGCCGTCCAGGTCCAGCGACGCGGCGGACTGGCCGACCGGGAACTGCAGCGGCACAACGCCCATGCCGATGAGGTTGGAGCGGTGGATGCGCTCGAACGACTCGGTGATGACGGCCTTGACGCCGAGCAGACTGGTGCCCTTGGCGGCCCAGTCACGCGAGGAGCCGGAGCCGTACTCCTTGCCGCCGAGGACGACCAGCGGGATGCCTGCGGCCTGGTAGTTCTGCGACGCGTCGTAGATGAACGACTGCGGGCCGCCCTCGAGGGTGAAGTCGCGGGTGTAGCCGCCCGAGACGTCGTCGAGGAGCTGGTTGCGCAGGCGGATGTTCGCGAACGTGCCGCGGATCATCACCTCGTGGTTACCGCGACGCGAGCCGAGGGAGTTGTAGTCCTTGCGCTCGACACCGTTGGCGTCCAGGTACTGCGCGGCCGGGGTACCGGGCTTGATGGGGCCTGCCGGGCTGATGTGGTCGGTGGTGACCGAGTCGCCCAGCAGCGCAAGGACGCGGGCGCCCGTGATGTCGGTGACCGGGGTGGTCTCCATCGTCATGCCCTCGAAGTACGGCGCCTTGCGGACGTAGGTCGAGTTCTCGTCCCACGCGAAGGTGTCGCCCTCCGGGGTGGACAGGTTCTGCCAGCGCTCGTCGCCCTTGAAGACGTTGGCGTAGGAGTTGACGAACATGTCCTGGTTGATTGAGGACGCGATGGTCGCCTCGATCTCCTGCGTCGAGGGCCAGATGTCCTTCAGGAAGACGTCGTTGCCGTCCTGGTCCTGTCCGAGGGCATCGGTCTCGAAGTCGAAGTCCATGGTGCCTGCGAGACCGTAGGCGATGACCAGCGGCGGGGAGGCCAGGTAGTTCATCTTGACGTCGGGGGAGATGCGACCCTCGAAGTTGCGGTTGCCCGAGAGCACCGCGGTGACCGACAGGTCGTTGTCGTTGATCGCCTTGGAGATGTTCTCCGGCAGGGGACCGGTGTTGCCGATGCAGGTGGTGCAGCCGTAGCCACCGAGGTAGTAGCCGAGCTTCTCGAGGTACGGCCAGAGGCCGGCCTTCTCGTAGTAGTCGTTGACGACCTGCGAGCCCGGCGCCATGTTGGTCTTGACCCACGGCTTGGTGGACAGGCCCTTCTCGACCGCGTTGCGGGCCAGCAGGGCGGCGCCCAGCATCACCGACGGGTTCGAGGTGTTGGTGCAGGAGGTGATGCCCGCGACCACGACGGCGCCGTGGTCGAGCACGAACTCGCCCTGCTCCGGGGTGGTGACGCGCACCGGCTTGGAGGGGCGGCCCTCGGCGCCGTTCGCGGCCGACGCCACGGCGCCCGCACCGTCGTCGGCGAAGGACAGCGCGGCGGGATCGGACGCGGGGAAGGACTCCTCGACGGCCTCGTCCAGCTGGCTGTGGTCGGCTGCGGCGTGATCCTCCACGTAGGTGTGGATGTCGCGACGGAACGCGTTCTTCGAGTCCGAGAGCAGGATGCGGTCCTGCGGGCGCTTCGGGCCTGCGATGGACGGCACGACGGAGCCGAGATCCAGCTCGAGGTACTCGGAGTAGTTGGGCTCGGCGTCGGCGTCGTGCCACATGCCCTGTTCCTTGGCGTACGCCTCGACGAGCGCGAGCTGCTCCTCGCTGCGGCCGGTCAGGCGCAGGTAGTTCACGGTCTCCTCGTCGATCGGGAAGATCGCGGCGGTGGAACCGAACTCGGGGCTCATGTTGCCAAGGGTGGCGCGGTTGGCCAACGGCACCTCGGCGACGCCCTTGCCGTAGAACTCCACGAACTTGCCGACGACGCCGTGCTTGCGCAGCATGTCGGTGACGGTGAGCACCACGTCGGTGGCGGTCACGCCGGGCTTGATCTCGCCGGTCAGCTTGAAGCCGACGACGCGCGGGATCAGCATGGAGACCGGCTGGCCGAGCATCGCGGCCTCGGCCTCGATGCCGCCGACGCCCCAGCCCAGCACGCCGAGGCCGTTGACCATGGTGGTGTGCGAGTCGGTGCCGACGCAGGTGTCGGGGTATGCCTGGCCGTTACGGATCATGACGGTGGGCGCCAGGTACTCGATGTTGACCTGGTGCACGATGCCCATGCCCGGGGGGACGACCTTGAAGTCGTCGAACGCGCCCTGGCCCCAGCGCAGGAACTGGTAACGCTCGCCGTTGCGCTGGTACTCGAGGTCGACGTTGCGCTCGAGGGCATCGGCGCGGCCGAAGACGTCGAGGATGACCGAGTGGTCGATGACCATGTCGGCGGGGGAGAGCGGGTTGACCTTGCTCGGGTCGCCGCCGAGAGCGGTGACGGCCTCACGCATGGTGGCGAGGTCGACGATGCAGGGCACGCCGGTGAAGTCCTGCATGATCACGCGGGCCGGGGTGAACTGGATCTCGATGCTCGGGTCGGCCGACGGATCCCAGCTCGCGATCGAGCGGATGTGGTCGGCGGTGATGTTCGCGCCGTCTTCGGTGCGCAGCAGGTTCTCTGCCAGGACCTTCAGTGCATAGGGCAACTTCTCGGTGCCGGGAACGGCGTTGAGGCGGAAGATCTCATACGAGTTCTCTCCGACCTCGAGGGTTCCCTTGGCGCCGAACGAATCAATACTGGTGCTCACGTCAGCTCCACTCGTCATTGAGGTTCGCCGTCGACGGGGCTGTGCCGACGGCTGAAGCGAAGCGCATCGCGGCGGACCAAACGGTCACGCCGGGCGCATCGCGGCAAGTCTAACAGTACGCTTGTCCTGTGAGAATTTCGGGCATGTGCGTAGGGCGCATCGCGCCCGATCCGACACCTGTCGATTCTTGTCGACGGCACCGGCGGTCGCAACGCGGCAATCCCGGGTTTCGCCGCGCCGCGACGAGTGTCACGTAATGTGCATCGGGTCAGCAGCGATGGTCCCCATGCCGTCGTACCCGTAACCGCTGCATATCCCTCGACCCGATCCGGATGAAAGATGCCTGCTGCTCTCACCTCTGTGTTTCGTCCGGTCCTGGCTGACGTCCCCCCCGATATCGGCATCGACGCGATCCTGGCCGACGTCCAGGACGACGGGGTGTCGGCGCCCGCGAGTGATGTGGACGGGCTCAGGAGTGTCGTGGTCCGGGCCGAGCAGGACGGGGTCGAGCTGAGCGTCGTCGTGCTTGCGGCGAACCCGGTGCGGGATTCGCAACTGCGGGACATCGCGACCGAGGTGGGCAAGCAGGAGGGCGGCACCGTGCTGGTGCTGAGCCCGAGTTGGGTGGGTACCTACAGCGACACCCTCAGCCGGGTCACCGTGGAGGACGCGCAGGACAAGGCGTACACCGGAAACGCGGTGGCCTCGGCCGACAATTTCCTCGGCGCGATCACGCGGCCGGACCCGCCGTACGGGCTCATTACGGCGGCGCTGGTGCTGCTGGTCGGCGGCGTTGCCGCGGTGAGCTTTTGGGCGCGCTCACGGCGTTCGGCGGCCACCGTCGACGGCGACGTCGACGCTCGATAAGCCGACTCATTCGGGTGGCCCTCCGCGCCGCCTCGGAATCGATCCGTCCGCCGCGAGAAATCCCAACTCCGCGAATATCTTTCGCAACCGATTCGACAAACCCGCAGCTCACGGCGCCCCGTGGGTGTGCGAACCAGTGTTCTTCTTGTGACTAGAGTTCCACTAGTGGGCATTGTGTCGTACGATACTTTTGGCACTTATGGGGAAGAAGTGTCGCTTTGAGCAGCATGGCCACGCAAGTGGCGCGAGTTCGACGTTGGCCTGTTGACGTCGTGTGCTGCCGAGCTTGCGCGTCTTCCCTGTGCGGGTACGACCGAGCTGAGCGCTGATCCGTCCGGCTCGGTGGAGAACCGAGGGAGAGACCTGTGAGGCGAAGGGCACCGCGCACGAGGACTCGTAGTGCACAACTGCTCATCGGAATGGCGATAGTGGCCTCCTTGGTCACGGGAACCCCTGGACTGGCCGCCGCAGTGCCGCCGCCACCGCCGAATCCGAGCGAATCCGAACTGCAACAGGCCGGCCAGGGCGTCGACGAGCGCGTCGGTCAGGTCAGCACCCTCATCAACGACGTGGCCGCCGCCGACCAGCAGTTGCGCGCGCTAGACGATGAGGTCGCGATCAAGCGTGAGCAGGTGAACAAGGCGCTGGTCGACCTGCAGATGTCCCGTGACGCGGCCGCAGCGGCCGCGGGTGCGGTCGGCATCAGCCAGCAGGCCCTGCGGGACGCGGGCGCCCAGATCGAGTTGGCGCAGACCAGGTTCGACGAGTTCGCGGCCAGAACGTACAAGCAGGGCACCGGGCTCGCGTCCTTCGCGTCGTTCCTGGGATCGCAGGGGCCAGGGGACGTGCTCGACCGCGCCCAGGTGATGAAGATCCTCGCCACCAACAAGAATTCGGTGATGGACGCGCTGCAACGCGCGAGAACCGAACAGGCGAACAAGGATTCGTCGACCCGCGAGGCGAAGCAACAGGCGGATGTCGCCGCAGTCGCGGCCGAGTCCCGCAAGTCCGACGCCGAGAACGCCATCTCGGTCGCGAGGTCCGCGTTGGCCGAGCAGGCAGGCAAGAAGGCCGCGATCGAGGCGCAGAAGTCGTCGGCGGAGTCCGCGCTCGCGGCGGCAAGGGAGAACGTATCCGGGCTGCAGAGCCAGCGTCAGGCGTTCGTCAACTGGGACACCCAGCGGGCCGCCGAGCAGGCCGCGATCGCCGCCGCGGCGGCCGCTGCCCGAGAGGTCGCGGCCGCGGCCGCGGCGCGCGTCGCCGCAAACCAGGCGGCGAAGGACCGGGCCCGCGAGCTCGCCACGGGACAGCGCCCGCACACCCAGATCGAGGACGACACCGCGACCGATTACGGCACCGAGGAATCGGGCACCGTCGACTCGGAATCCGAGGAGGCCGAGTCCGAAGCGTCGGAGGAGTCCGAGGAGTCGCCGCCGGTCACCACGAAGCCGGTCAAGCCGAAGCCGAAGCCGAGCAAGCCCAAACCGGCTGTCACCGGCAGCGCCGCCGTCGAGACCGTGATCGACCGCGGGATGTCGCAGCTCGGTGTCACCTACGCCTGGGGCGGCGGCGACGAGAACGGGCCGACCCTCGGTATCCGTGACGGTGGCGTGGCGGACAGTTACGGCGACTTCAACAAGGTCGGTTTCGACTGCTCGGGCCTGATGATCTACGCCTTCGCCGGCATCGGCGTCTCGCTGCCGCACTACACCGGCTATCAGTACACCGCGGGCGAGCAGGTTCCGTCCTCGGAGATGCGACGCGGCGACATGATCTTCTATGGACCGAACGCCAGTCAGCATGTTGCGCTGTACCTTGGCAATGGGGAGATGCTGGAGGCGCCGCAGTCCGGTTCCATCGTCAAGGTGTCGCCGGTGCGCTGGGACGGCATGACCCCGTACGTGGTCCGAATGGTGTAGCGACCTGACCGCATTCCGGGACACGGAGGCGGATCGAGGCGATCGATGTGAAAGCGGTGGATTCTTGGTGACCTCAGCTGACGGGGCAACCGGCAGTACGGACGTGCAGATCCTCGAGAAGGTGATCTACGAGGTCAAGCGAGTGATCGTCGGGCAGGACCGGCTGGTCGAGCGCATTCTCGTGGGACTCCTCGCGAAGGGGCACGTGCTCCTCGAGGGCGTGCCCGGCGTCGCCAAGACCCTGGCGGTGGAGACCTTCGCGACCGTCGTCGGCGGTTCGTTCTCCCGCGTGCAGTTCACCCCGGACCTGGTGCCCACCGACCTGGTCGGTACCCGGATCTACCGGCAGGGCCGGGAGGAGTTCGACACCGAGCTCGGTCCCGTCGTCGCGAACTTCGTGCTCGCCGACGAGATCAACCGGGCCCCCGCGAAGGTCCAGTCGGCACTGCTCGAGGTGATGGCCGAGCGCCACGTCACCATCGGCGGCAAGACGTTCCCCATGCCGGAGCCCTTCCTGGTGATGGCGACCCAGAACCCGATCGAGAGCGAGGGCGTCTACCAGCTGCCCGAGGCGCAGCGCGACCGCTTCCTGTTCAAGATCCTGGTGGACTACCCGTCCGTGGAGGAGGAGCGCGAGATCGTCTACCGGATGGGTGTCGCGGCTCCCGAGCCGAAGCCGATCCTGGATCCCGCCGAGCTGATCCGCCTGCAGAAGGCCGCAAGCGCGGTCTTCGTGCACCACGCCCTTGTGGACTACGTGGTCCGCGTCATCGCGGCCACCCGTACCCCCGCCGATCTGGGCCTGACCGACGTGGCCGGGTGGATCGCGTACGGCGCCTCGCCGCGCGCGACGCTCGGCATCATCGCCGCCTCACGCGCCCTCGCGCTGATGCGCGGACGTGACTACGTGGTGCCGCAGGACGTGCTCGAGGTGATCCCGGACGTGCTCCGCCACCGCCTGGTGCTCTCGTACGACGCCCTCGCGGACGACGTCTCACCCGACGACGTCATCACCCGGGTGTTGCAGAGCGTCGGTCTCCCGCAGGTCGCGGCCCAGCCGGTCGCCCCGCCCGCGCAGGCGCCGAACGGAGTGGTCGCCCCGCAGGCGGCCCCGCAGTCCAACGGCACGCCGCAGCAACAGGCTGTCGCCGACCCGACCGCGTCGGTCGGTGGCCAGCAGCGGTGAGCGCCCCGGCTCATCGTGACGGCGGCGCGTTGCCCTCGTTCCGTTCGGGCGAGCTGCGCAACCCGGAGCTGTCCGCGGCCCTGCGCACTCTCGAGCTGACGGTCCGCAGGCGGCTCGACGGTGTCCTGCACGGCGAGCACCTCGGGCTGATCCCGGGGCCGGGCACCGAATCGGGCGACGCCCGCGAGTACCAGCCCGGCGACGACGTTCGCCAGATGGACTGGTCGGTGACCGCGAGGACGACGCATCCGCACGTGCGGATGTCCGTCGCCGATCGCGAGCTCGAGACGTGGCTGGTCGTCGACCTGTCCGCGAGCCTGGACTTCGGGACGACCGGGGCCGAGAAGCGCGACCTGGCGGTGGCCGCCGCGGCCGCCGTCACCCACCTCACCAGCGGGGGCGGCAACCGGATCGGCGCCATCGTCGCGACCGGCGAACGGACCGTGCGCATCCCCGCGCGCGGCGGCCGGTTGCACGCGCAGGCGATGCTCCGGAAGATCGCGACCACCCCGCACGCCCCGGACGGGGTGCGGGGCGACCTGCGCGGTGCGATCGAGTCGCTGCGCCGACCGCAGCGCCGACGCGGGCTCGCCGTGGTGATCAGCGACTTCCTCGGTCCGCTCGACTGGGAGCGGTCGATGCGCGCGTTGTCCGGCAGGCACGACCTGCTGGGTATCGAGGTCCTCGACCCCCGTGACCTGGAGCTGCCGGATGTCGGAGACGTGGTGCTGCACGACCCGGAGACGGGCCGGACCCGGGAATTCCACACCAGCACCTCACTGCGTGCCGACTTCGCCGCGGCCGCGCAGGAGCACCGCCGCGCCGTCGAGCACACGCTGCGGGGGTGCGGCGCTCCCGTCCTGGCGCTGCGCACCGACCGGGACTGGATCGCCGATGTCGTTCGCTTCGTGGCGTCGCGCCGACACAGTTATGGTGCTCGGGTGAATCGGGTGCCGCGCCAGTGAGCTTCGCTGATTTCGCGTCCCCCCTGTGGTTGGCGTTCCTCGTGGTGGTGGCGGCCCTCGCCGTCGCCTACGTCCTCGTCCAGCGCACCAGGCACAAGCATCTGCTCCGGTTCTCCAACCTCGAGCTGCTCGAGAAGGTCGCCCCGTCGCGGCCAGGACGGTACCGGCACGTGCCCACCGCGCTGGTGCTGTGCGGACTGTTGCTGCTCACGGTGGCGCTCGCAGGCCCGACCTCGGAGAAGCGGGTGCCGCGGAACCGGGCCACCGTGATCATGGTGATCGACGTTTCGCTGTCGATGAAGGCCACCGACGTGGAGCCGACCCGGTTCGACGCCGCCAAGGCCGCCGCGAAGGACTTCGCGGACGGGCTGACGCCCGGGATCAACCTCGGGCTCGTCGCGTTCGCGGGTACCGCCTCGGTCCTGGTCTCGCCGACCATCAATCGCGAGGAGACCAAGACCGCGATCGACCACCTCAAGCTGAGCGAACGCACGGCGACCGGCGAGGCCATCTTCACCTCGCTGCAGTCGATCGAGACGCTCGGCGCGGTCCTTGGCGGCGGGGATCAGGCGCCGCCCGCGCGGATCGTGCTCCTCTCCGACGGGAAACAGACCGTCCCCGACGACCCCGATGCCCCGCGCGGCGGCTACACCGCCGCACGGGAGGCGAAGGAGAAGGGCGTGCCGATCTCGACGATCTCGTTCGGCACCACCTACGGCACCGTCGACATCGAGGACGAGCGGATCCCGGTCCCGGTCGACGATCCGTCGCTTCGCGAGATCGCGAACCTCTCCGGAGGTAGTTTCTTCACGGCGTCCAGCCTCGAGGAACTGCGCAAGGTCTACGACACCCTCGAGGAACAGATCGGGTTCGAGACGACCAGGGGCGACGCCAGCAGGCCCTGGCTCGTGCTCGGGGTGCTGTGCACAACGGCGGGGCTCGCCATGGCGCTGGTTCTGCGCCAACGCCTGCCCTAGCGGGGCCATGACCCGTCACAATTCCACCGACCGACGCCGATGCGGCGTACACGAACAGATAGGTTGATCGCATGTCGAACACCCCCTCTCCGTCCCGTTCCGTGCTCGTGACCGGAGGCAACCGCGGCATCGGCCTCGCGGTGGCCCAGCGTCTGGCGGCGGACGGCCACAAGGTGGCGGTCACGCACCGTGGGTCCGGGGTTCCCGAGGGCCTGTTCGGCGTGAAGTGCGACGTCACCGACGCGGAGTCGGTGGATCGGGCGTTCACCGAGGTCGAGGAGCACCAGGGTCCGGTCGAGGTGCTGGTCGCCAATGCGGGCATCACCGACGACACGCTGCTCATGCGGATGAGCGAGGAGCAGTTCACGAACGTCATCGACGCCAACCTGACCGGCGCCTTCCGCTGCGCCAAGCGGGCCAACCGAGGAATGCTGCGCGGCCGCTGGGGCCGGATGATCTTCCTCGGTTCGGTGGTGGGCATGGCCGGTCAGGCCGGGCAGATCAACTACGCCGCCTCCAAGGCCGGCGTGATCGGTCTGGCGCGCTCGGTGACCCGTGAGCTGGGTTCGCGGTCGATCACTGCGAACGTGGTGGCGCCCGGCTTCATCGAGACCGACATGACCGCCGATCTGCCGGAGGACATGAAAGAGATGGCAAAGAAGTTCATCCCGCTGCAGCGAGTGGGCAAGGCCGAGGAGGTCGCCGCCGTGGTCAGCTTCCTCGCCTCGGAGGACTCCGCATACGTCTCCGGTGCGGTCATCCCGGTGGACGGCGGCATGGGCATGGGCCACTAGGTCCGCTCGAAACATCACGCACCCAACGACTTTCATTCACAGGAGTAGAAACATGGGCGGACTGCTCGAAGGCAAGACCATCCTCGTCACCGGGATCATCACCGATTCGTCGATCGCGTTCCACGTCGCGAAGGTGGCGCAGGAGCAGGGTGCGAAGGTCATCATCACCGGGTTCGACCGGCTGCGGCTGATCGACCGCATCGCGCAGCGCCTGCCGCAGCCGGTGCCGCCTGCGATCGAGCTCAACGTGCAGGACGATGAGCACCTCGCGACATTGGCGGACCGCGTCCGTGAACTCGCGCCCGAGGGCATCGACGGCGTCGTGCACTCCATCGCGTTCTCTCCGCGCTCCGGCCTGGGTGCACCCTTCCTCGACGCGCCGTGGTCGGACATCTCGACCGCACTCGAGGTGTCGGCCTACTCGTACGCGTCGCTGGCGAAGGCACTGCTGCCGGTGCTCAACGACAACGCCTCGATCGTCGGCATGGACTTCGACCCGTCGCGGGCGATGCCGTTCTACAACTGGATGGGTGTCTCGAAGGCCACCCTCGAGGCAGTCAACCGCTACGTGGCGAAGGAGGTCGGCGTCCGTGGCATCCGCTCGAACCTCGTTGCCGCGGGTCCGATCAAGACCCTGGCCGCCAAGGCCATCGCGGGCGACAGCACCGGACCGGGTGCCGAGCTCGACAGGCTGAACACGGGTTGGGACGACGTCGCACCGATCGGCTGGAACGTCGATGACCCGACGCCCGTCGCCAAGAGCGTCTGCACGGTGCTCTCGGACTGGCTGCCCGGTACCAGCGCCTCGATCATCTACGTCGACGGTGGCTTCCACGCGATGGCCGGATAGGTACGAGCTCTCTCACCATGACCACCGAGTTCGATGCCCTGCTGCTGCTCTCCTTCGGCGGACCCGAGAAGCCCGACGACGTCCGCCCGTTCCTGGAGAACGTGACCAGGGGCAGGGGAGTGCCGCCCGAGCGCCTCGACGAGGTGGTCGAGCACTACCTGCACTTCGGTGGGGTGTCGCCGATCAATCGGCTCAACCGCGACATCATCGCCGCGGTGGAGTCCGAGTTCACTGGTGCGGGAATCGAATTGCCGATCTACTTCGGCAACCGCAACTGGCATCCGATGGTCGAGGACACCGTCGCTCGCATGCGCGACGACGGTGTCCGCTCGGCACTGGTGTTCCCCACCTCGGCGTGGGGCGGCTACTCCGGCTGCCGGCAGTACCACGAGGACATCGAGCGGGCGAGGTCCGCGGTCGGCGACGGGGCGCCCGCGCTGGTGAAGTTGCGCCAGTACTACGACCACCCCCTGCTCATCGCCGCGTTCGCCGAGGCGATCGTCGCGGCCCGCGAGCAGCTCCCCGCGGACCGGCGCGCCGGGGCCCGGCTCGTGTTCACCGCGCACTCCATCCCCGTCTCCGCCGACGCCTCGGCTGGTCCGCCCGCCGACGGCGGCCGGCTCTACAGCCGCCAGGTGGCCGAGGCCGCCCGGTTGTGCGCGGATGCAGTCGGTGTCGAGGAGTTCGACCTGGTCTGGCAGTCGCGGTCGGGTCCGCCGCAGATCCCGTGGCTCGAGCCCGACATCTCTGATCACCTCGACGCGCTGGCCGCGGCGGGCACCGAGGCAGTGATCGTGTGCCCGGTGGGCTTCGTCTCCGATCACCTCGAGGTGATCTGGGACCTGGACACCGAGGCCAGGGACAGGGCCGCCGAGCTCGGGCTTGGTTACGTCCGGGTCGGCACGCCGGGCACCGATCCGCGCTTCGCGCAGCTGGTTTCGGCGCTGGTGCGGGAGCAGTCGGACGGCGCCGCCCCGCAGCGGCTCGGATCGGAACCGCTGTACGGGGCGGGCGCGAACGGCGCCCTGTGTGCGGTGGCGTGCTGCGAGCCGCCGCGCAGGCCGCGGCGCTGACCGCTCGGATCAGGCGGAGATAGCCCTTCGCCGAGCCTGGAGGTGTCGACGATGCCGATGCCGAAACAGATGGAGCAGGCCGACCAGGGCGGGGTCAGCTGTAGGACGCGGAACTGATCACCGAGGATCCTCCTCCTCGGCCCGGCAGGTTGTCGACGTACCTCGTCGACGGTGTCGGGCCGGCGAACACCGGCGTAGTGTTCGGACCGTCGGAACCTGGAGAGGCGATGGTGCTGATGCGTACCGACGGAGACACCTGGGACATCGTGAGCAGCGTGGGCCGCACCGCATTGGGGGTGGCGACCTTCCGGGCGCTGGAATCGGAACGTCCCGATCCGCTGATCACGGACGGATTCGCGCGCTGGTTCGTGGAGGCGGCCGGTGACGAGCACTTCACCCGGCTGCTGGCCGACCCGTCCCCCCTCGAGAAGATGCCGTTCTTCTTTCCTGGCTTCATGGGTGTGCGGACCCGATTCTTCGACGAGTACTTCACCGCGGCGTCCGCCGACGGGGTGGCGCAGGCGGTGATCGTCGCGGCCGGACTGGACGCGCGGGCCTACCGACTGGACTGGGCGCCGGACGTGGCGGTTTTCGAGGTCGACCAGCCGAAGGTGCTGGCTTTCAAATCCGGCGTGCTCGCCGCGCACGGCGCCCGGCCGAAGGTCGACCGCAGGCCAGTCGCCGTCGACCTGCGCGAGGACTGGCCGACCGCACTGGAGGCCGGGGGATTCGACCCCGGCCGGCCGTGTGCGTGGTCGGCCGAGGGCCTGCTGCCGTATCTCCCCGGCGCCGCGCACGATGCGCTCTTCGAGCGGATCGACGGGCTCTCTGCTGCTGGCAGCCGGATCGCCCTCGACGGATTCGGTGCCGGGACGGACGTGAAACGGTTCCTTGCATTGCGGGACAAGTACTTCGGGGACAAGCAGTTGGACGACATCGATATCGCGTCACTGTTCTACGACGACGAACGGGCCGACCCGGCGCAGTGGTTGACCGACCACGGCTGGACCGTGCGGCGGTTCAGCCCGGTCGAACTCACCGCGGCCTACGGTGTGGAGGTCCCGGATCTTCCCGACGACCTCGCGGACCTGGCGCGGACTCCCGCGTACCTGACGGCCACGAAATAGCGGCCGGCTACACCCGCGGCCTGGCTGCTCGCACGGTCGCGGCGACCGCACCCAGGCGGGCCGCCCGGATCGTCGACCAGAGCGGCCGGAGGGTCTCCTCGCGTGCCGCCACGCCCGCGGCGGTCTGCGCTCGGAGTCCGGTTTCGCCCGCGACGGTGAGGATCGCGGCCACCTGGTCGGCGGTGTCGAAGATGCGCAGCGCGCGATCGGGGGTCGATTCGGGGTAGCTGTGGTGCGAGAACTCCTCGAGCGCCTCGGCGACGCGGGCGCGCGGGTCGCGGTCGTCGGCGGCGAACCCGCCGCGCATCGAGGCGAGAGTGTCGGCGGCGTCGCGGACAGCGCTGCGCATCTCGAACTCCGCCTCGCCCAGCCCCATCTGTTCGACGGGCTGCGGGATGACCGGCACCGGGAAAACCGTCCAGCGCAGCACATCCGGCCCCTCCACGGTCGGCACGATGCCGGCCCCCGGCTGGCCGGGGGCACCGACAAGGATGCCCTCCTCGGCGTGGATGGCGGCCGCGGCGAAGTCGGTACCCGTGGGCAGCCCGCGGACATCGCCCGGCGCGGGCAACACAAGGGTGAGCTGGGTGTCCGGGTCCTCGGCGCTCAGCGTGCGGGCGATCCGCATCAGCACGATCGGTCCGTTGTCCTGGAGTTGCGGCCACGGCAGGTCCAGGCGCAGCGCGACCTCCGCGTCGCCGGCCCCGACCAGGTGCATGGGCGCCCAGGACTGGACGGCGTCGATGACGTCGTCGGGGGAGCTGGCCCCCGCGAGCCAGGACGCGGCCCACATGGTCAGGGTGGTGCTGGGACAGGACACGGTATTCCAGCATAGGTCGGCGTGGCGGGCGGCGACCAACCGAATCGGTGTCCTAGCGTTGTCGACCGTGAGTGCACGCGACATGTACGGCGGAAACATCTTCTCCGGTCACACCCGTAGCCGACGGCCGGAGTACCCGAAGGTCCCCGCGGACAAGGGGCTCGTGGTCGAGGACTCGGCGACCGGCTACTGCGGCGCGGTGGTCGGCATGGAGAAGACGTACGACGGCGACTACGTGCGCCTCGAGGACTCTCGACGCCAGACGCGACTGTTCGCCATGCGCGAGGCTGCCTTCCTGATCGACGGCAAGCCGGTGACCCTGGTGCGGCCGACCGCCGCGAAGAAGCCGGCGGCGGCCACCAGGTCCGCGTCCGGATCGACCCGGGTGGAGGGGCTGAAGGCCCGCACCGCGCTGCCGAGCCGGATCTGGGTGGAGGGCATCCACGACGCCGCGCTCGTCGAGCGGGTCTGGGGCCATGACCTGCGGGTCGAGGGCGTCGTGGTCGAGCACCTGGAGGGGCTCGACAATCTCGCCGACCGGCTGGCCGAGTTCCGGCCGGGACCGGGACGGCGGGTCGGCGTGCTCGCCGACCATCTGGTCGAGGGCTCGAAGGAGTCCCGGATGACACAGAACGTCGGACCGCACGTGCTGGTCACCGGTCATCCGTACATCGACGTGTGGGAGGCGGTGCGGCCCAAGGCGGTCGGCATCGCGGCGTGGCCGAAGATCCCGCGCGGGCAGGACTGGAAGACGGGAATCTGCCGCGAGCTGGGCTGGGGGACCCCACAGGACGGGTGGCGCCGCGTCTACGGCGCCGTGTCCAGCTTCCGCGACCTGGAGTCGCCGCTGATCGGCGCGGTCGAGCGGCTGGTCGACTTCGTCACCGCCACGGACTGATCCCGCGGTCGCTTCCCGGGCCGCACTCGCGGGGAACTCTGGTTAGATGGTGTTGTGGCAGCACTTGTCTGGCTGATAGCAGGAGTTTTGCTGGCCGCGGCCGAGGCATTGTCGGGGGATTTCTTCCTGCTGATGTTGGCCGGCGGCGCCTTTGCCGCGGCCGGGGTCAGCGCGGTGACCGACTGGCCGGTGTGGGTCGACGCCGTCGTGTTCGGTGTGGTCTCGCTCGCACTCGTCCTCGGGGTGCGGCCCGCGTTGCTGCGCCGCTTCGCGAAGCCGCCGCTGGTACCCACCAATGTCGAGGCGCTTGCGGGTAAGCATGCACTGGTGCTCGAGGAGGTTGCCGAGCACGCGGGCCAGATCAAGCTCGCGGGCGAGGTGTGGACCGCCCGCCCGCTCGACAGCTCCGAGGTGTATCCGCCAGGAACGACCGTGACCGTGATGGAGATTGACGGCGCGACCGCCGTCGTATGGAGGGGGCCCTAAATGGCCGCATTGATCGTTCTGGCCGTGATCGTGCTGCTGGTGGTGATCGTGGTGGCGAAGTCGGTCGCCCTGGTCCCGCAGGCGGAGGCGGCCGTCATCGAGCGGCTCGGCCGCTACGCGAGGACGGTGTCCGGCCAGCTCACCTTCCTGGTGCCGTTCGTGGACAGGATCCGGGCCAAGGTCGACCTGCGCGAGCGGGTGGTGTCCTTCCCGCCGCAGCCGGTGATCACCCAGGACAACCTGACCCTGAACATCGACACCGTCGTCTACTTCCAGGTGACCAACCCGCAGGCCGCGGTGTACGAGATCAACAACTACATCGTCGGCGTGGAGCAGCTGACCACCACGACGCTGCGCAATGTGGTCGGCGGCATGACCCTCGAGGAGACGCTGACCTCCCGCGATTCGATCAACGGGCAGCTCCGCGGGGTGCTGGACGAGGCCACCGGCCGCTGGGGCCTGCGCGTCGCCCGCGTCGAGCTCAAGAGCATCGACCCGCCGCCGTCGATCCAGGAGTCGATGGAGAAGCAGATGAAGGCGGACCGCGAGAAGCGGGCGATGATCCTCACCGCCGAGGGACATCGCGAATCCGCCATCAAGACCGCGGAGGGCGACAAGCAGTCACGGATCCTCGCGGCCGAGGGCGCCAAGCAGGCATCGATCCTCAGCGCGGAGGGCGAGCGACAGTCCCGCATCCTGCGTGCGCAGGGTGAGCGGGCCGCGAAGTACCTGCAGGCACAGGGCCAGGCGAAGGCGATCGAAAAGGTGTTCGCGGCCATCAAGGCAGGCAAGCCGACGCCGGAACTGCTTGCGTACCAGTATCTTCAGACCCTGCCGCAGATGGCACAGGGCGACGCGAACAAGGTGTGGCTGGTGCCGAGCGACTTCGGGGATGCGCTGAAGGGCTTCGCGCGGACCCTCGGGGCGCCGGGGGAGGACGGGGTGTTCCGCTACGAGCCGAGCCAGGTCCAGGAGGACCTGCCCAAGCCGGAGGACGATTCGGCGGAGGTCGCCGACTGGTTCGAGATGAAGGCGGACCCGACCGTCGCGCGCGCGGTCGCGGCGGCGGAAGCCGTTGCGCGCCAACCAGTCGACACCTCACTGGTGCCCGAGCACCAGCTCGAGCCGCAGCGTCACGAGTCGGGCGAGCTGCCCGCGGGCCCGGCGGATCCGGGTGGGCAGCTGCCGCCCGCGTAGCCGGATGCGGTCGCTCAGGTCGGCGTGGGTGCGGGTCGACCGACGACCGATTCGACGACGCTGAGGACGGCGGCCGCGAGACGCTCGGTCTCGCCGTCGCGGACGTAGTGGAGCACCATGTCGGGGTTGATGGCTGCCAGCAGGACCGGGGCCACTGCCTCGGCGTCGAGATCTGGTCGGGCATCCGCGAGCAGAGCGGCGATGTGCCCGTACCAGAATCCGTGAATCGCCTCGGTGTGCGCGTCGGGGGTGGCGTCGTCGTAGGCGATCATCAGCTCGACGTTGTCCGCGACCAGTCGGAACATCGCGTCGAAGTACGCGAGCAGTCTGTCGGCTGCGGGCGCGCCGGGTCCCAGCGGCGGCTCGCCGCTCACGACCGCGTCGCGCAGGTTGTGCGCGCGCTCGAGGACCAGGGCCTTCATCAGCCCGGCGCGGCTACCGAACCGGTGGAAGACGGTTCCCTTGCCGACGCCTGCCGCCGCGGCGATCTGCTCGATCGAGACGTTCTCGGCGCCGAACTCGCTCAGGAGCTCACTGGCCGCATCGAGAATCGCGCGCCGATTTCGGGCGGCGTCGCTGCGCTCCCGCGTTGATCCGCTACCCACCCGTGTACCTCCGTTGACAAGTTGACCTTCGGTCCATAACGTGACTCTCGTCCGACAACTGGACCGGCGGTCAAATTAGGGAGTGTCGATGCGGGCAATAGTAATGACATCGGTCGGTGGGCCCGAGGTCCTCGTCGAGCGGGACGTGCCCGCACCGCAGCCCGGGGTCGGTGAGGTGGTGATCCGAGCCGAGGCGATCGGGGTCCATTTCGCCGAAACGCAGCTCCGCTCAGGGATCTTCCCGTCGCCGGCCGTCCCGCCGTTCGTCTTCGGGGGCGAGGCGGCGGGGACGGTCGTCGAGGTGGGCGCGGGCGTCGACCGGGGCATGATCGGCGCGCGGGTGATCGCGACGACCGATGGCACCGGCGCCTACGCCGAGCGGGTGGTGGCCGCGGCCGCCGCGGCCGTCCGAGTCCCCGAGGGGTTGTCGTTGACCGACGCGGTCGCGGTGGCGGTGCCGGGTGCGGTGGCGTTGACCCTGCTGCGTGCCGCTGACCTGAGGGGCGGTGAGGTGGTGCTCGTGGAAGCCGCCGCGACGGGAGTCGGCGCGTACCTGACGCAGTTGGCCGGAGAGTTCGGCGCGGCGCGCATCCTCGCGACCGCAGGGGCAGCCGACAAGCGCGACCGGGCGCGCTCGTTCGGCGCCGACGACGTGATCGATCACTCCGACCCGGAATGGCCGGGCCGCGTGTGCGACGTCCTGGGCGATGCGACCATCGACGTCGCGTTCGAGTCGATCGGCGGCGAGTCCGCGGCGCAATTGCTGGATCTGATGACCCCGCTGGCGGGCCGAATGCTGTTCTACGGGTTGCTGAGTGGTCGCCCGGCGGCCATCGGGTCCGCGGACCTGATGCCGCGAGGGCTCACGCTCACGGGCTGTGGCGGGCCGGCCTGGCTGGGGCGTGTCGCGGCGGCAAGGACCGAGATCCTCGAGCGGGCGGCCGCCGGAACCGTCACACCCGTGGTCGACTCGATCCTTCCACTCGGCGACGCCGCGCTGGCGCACGAGAAGATCGAGAAGCGGGCCGCCACGGGGAAGGTGATCCTGGCGCCGACGGTCTAGGTCCTTGAGCGTCTGAGTGCTTCAGTGTCTAGGTGCTTCAGCGTCTAAGTGATGAGCGCCTTGGCGACCCCGCACACCGCCACCGCCCACAGCACGCTGGTGAAGGTGCCGATGATGAACTGTTCGGACGCATGGGGTTCGCGCAGTTCCGGGTAGCGCGCCAGGCCCTTGACCGCGAGCACGATCGCGAGGCCCTCGGGCCAGCCGGCCAGGATCGCCACCGCGACGGCGCTGCGCTCGAGCACGCCGATGATCCGGCCGCCGCGCAGCGGGCCCTCACCGGCGATGCGAGGAGAGAGCATGGCGGTGTCGGGCGTCGGTCCCGCATCCTCCTGACGCTTGGCGATGCGAAATGCCGCGCGTACCAACGGTGCTCCGCCGGTGGTAGCGGCCAGGACGGCGAGTACCAGGGTCGCGCCGAGCGCGAATCCCGTGACGGCCGGGTCGCGGTGGCGGCGAGCGCGGCGCCGCCGAGGGCGAGCGTCGCGATGGTCGGGCTGATCCACAGCCGAATCCGGCCGCTCGCGAGCACCACGGGGGCGACCGCGGCGAGGCCGAGCAGGATCAGGGCGAGCGTGGTCATCGGGCGGCCTCCTGGAGAAGTCGCAGGGCGAGGGTGCGTCCGGCGCACTCCGCCTGCCATCCGGCCACGGCCAACCGCTGCGAGATGGCCTGTTTGCTGATGCCGAGCCGCTCCGCGGCCTCGGCCTGGGTGAGTCCCTCCCGCATCGCGGCGACCGCTTCCCGACCCGGCTCGGACCGCCTCGACACGAGGACGGACACCAGCATGAGGGCGGTTTCCGCATCGGCGGCGGAGGGGGCGTCGGGCCCGGTGACGGCGACCGAGCCGGGCAGGTTCTTGGCGCGATCGACGGCGTCCCTTGCGGCCTCGAAGGCCTGCCCGCGTCCGGCTCGGGTGCTGGCGGGCAGGGGGCTCTCGACGGGGCCGACGCCGATCCCGACGCTCCAGTACCCGCGTGTCGCCAGTTCGAGTGCGAGGTCGACGACCACATCGGCCCGCTCCGCCACCGCCTGTACCTCGTCGCCCGCGGTGCGCTCGAAGGGGCGTAGCAGCGGTGCGTCGGCGAACTCGCGCAGGATCGGATCGACGCGGTCGACGTCGCGGCGGCTGCCACGCTGGTCGACCGTCATGACGAACATCTATCAAGGCTAGAAACTGGATCCTATGACGTCAAGGTTCATAACTTGATTAGACGTGATCTAGTGTGCAGCCTTGACATCGGCGCTGTCGCTCCTGGTCGGCACGCCCATTCGGGTATCCAGAACCAGGCCGAAGACGCCGATTGCGATGCAGACCGCGGAGAAGGCGAGCAGGGCCGGGTTGGTATCGCCACCGAGGGCGTTGCCGAGCACCACGACACCGATGGTGCCGGGCAGCACTCCGGCCAGGGTGGCGAGCATGTAGGGCAGGAGCCGGACCGACGACACGCCGCTGCAGTAGTTGATGACCGAGAACGGAACCGGGGCGATCAGTCGCAGCGAACCCACGGCCAGCCAACCCCGCCGGGCGAGCCGGTCGTCGATCGCCTGGATCGCCGGGTGCGTCATCCGCGAGGCGAACGCGTCGCGTCCGACGGCGCGCACGAGCAGCAGAGCGAGCACGGCGCTGACGGTGGTCGCGGCGACGGCGATCAGGATTCCGGTCGCCGCCCCGAACAGCACCCCGGCGCTGAGCGTGAAGACGGTGCGGGGGACCGGGGCGACCGTGACGAGGGCGTGCACGGCGAAGAAAACCAGCGGGAATGCGGGGCCGACGGACCGCGCCCACTCCCGAACCTGCTCGATGGACGGATGCGGCACGAGCAGTGCGGCGACCAGCAGCGCCGCGACGACCAGCAGCCCGGCGATCAGCTTCGGATCACGAAGGCGCCTGGTCACGTTCGCCAAGAGTACTCGGCGCGGGGCGGCGGCAGGTGACCGTCGCGACCCCGCACTCCCTGCCGTCGGCGTCGGTGCAGGTGACCCGGCTCACCGCGACCCGGCGTCCGGCGCGCAGCACCTCGGCCTCGAAGACGACGGGGCGGTCCAGCGGCACGGTCCGGAAGAAGTTGATCCGCAGGGAACTGGTGTCCATGGCGCCCGCCGACCCGGCCGCGGCCGCGTTGCCCGCGAGGTCGTACGCGCAGGCCTGCACGCCGCCGTGCATCACGCCGAGCGCGTTGGCGAGCGACCGGTTCGGCGGCACGGTCAGCCGTGCGCCGCGGTCGGTCCGTTCGATGGTGCCGCCGATCGTCTCCAGCGGCGTCATCGTCGGTCCGGATCCGTCGGCGGGTGCGAGCGGGCGTTCGTCGCGGGACTGCTGGACGCCGTCGACGAAGTTGCCCCAGGCGGTGCCGGTGGCGACCAGCTCGCCTGCGGCGTCGAACACCCGCACCGAACTCATCGCGCCGTCCTCGCCGCGGGTCTCGAGCCTGCCCTCGGCGGTCAGGTGCGGCCCGGTCCAGCCGGTCGGCCGGACGAAGTCGACGGACAGGTCGGCGCTGACCAGCCCGGCCCGGTCGCCGCGCCGCTCGTACATGGTGAAACCGAGGCAGTCGTCGAGCAGCACCCCGAGTGCCGCGGTCCTGCCGTGTGGCTCGGGCGCGCCCAGGTCCATCGTCATCCGGTTCACCGCGCCGTCGCGGGTGGCCGGACTGACCCGGAACAGGGCCTGTGGCGTCTTCCGCTCGGCGCCCGTCCGGACATTCGCAATGCTCATTGCGTGGAGGTTACCGAAGGGTAGGTGATCCAGGCGATAGTGGCCGAAAGGGTGCGGCTAGCATCACAGAAACAATGACTGTGTCCGAATATGGAGAGGAAGCAGACACCGTGTCACAAGCTCCTGTGTCACACGCTTCACAGGCCGAGGACGCTGCGCGCGACTACGCGAAGTGGCAGAAGGCTGTGGCCGCGGTGCTGGCGAAGGCCCGCAAGGTCGATGTGGCTGACATGCCCGCCGAACCCGAGCGGCTGCTCGACACCACCACCTACGACGGTGTGACCGTCGCGCCCCTGTACACCCGGCGCGACGAGACCCCCGAAACCACCCTCCCGGGTGTGTTCCCCTTCGTTCGAGGTCGCGACGCCCACCGCGACGTGAACCGCGGCTGGCTCGTCAGCGCCAGTTTCGGTGCGGGCGAAGCGGATCCGAAGGCGGCCAACCAGACGATCCTGGACGGGCTCGAGAACGGCATCAGCGCGATCTGGCTCAGCGCGGGCGGTAACAACCTGCCCGCCGCGACCGTCGCGCAGGCCCTGGACGGGGTGCTGCTCGACCTCGCGCCGCTGACCCTCGACGCGGGCGCCGAGACGGTCACCGCCGCGGAGGCGGTGCTCACCCTGCTCGACGAGCGCGCCGCCGCGGGCGATGGTGTCGCGGATCGCTCCGCGGTCACCGTCAGCTTCGGTGCCGCACCGCTGACCAGTGCCTTCTCCGGTCGCGGCGACATCGACCCGGCCACCGCGGTCGCGCTGGCACGGACCGCGGCCGGTCGGGCCGAGACGGTCCGCGCCATCACCGTCGACGGCACCGCATTCCACAACGCGGGCGCGAGCGACGCCGAGGAACTGGGTGCGGCCATCGCGGCCGGGCTGGAGTACCTGCGCGCGCTCACGGGCGCAGGCATCACGATCTCGGCCGCCCTCGGTCAGGTCGAGTTCCGGTTCGCCGCAACCGACGACCAGTTCCAGACCATCGCGAAGTTCCGCGCGGCGCGCCAGCTGTGGGCCCGCATCGCGCAGGTCTGCGGCGCCTCCGAGTTCGGCGGTGCGCCGCAGCATGCGGTCACCTCGGCCGCGATGATGTCCCAGCGTGATCCGTGGGTGAACATGCTCCGCACCACCCTCGCCGCGTTCGGCGCCGGTGTCGGCGGTGCCGACGCGGTGACCGTGCTGCCCTTCGACGTGGCGGTGCCCGAGGGCACGCTGGAGACGTCGAAGTCGTTCGGTGCCCGCATCGCCCGCAACACCCAGCTGCTGCTGCTCGAGGAGTCCCACATCGGTCGAGTGCTCGATCCCAGCGCCGGCTCCTGGTATGTCGAGGACCTCACCGTCGCCATCGCGGCGAAGGCGTGGGAGTTCTTCCAGCAGATCGAGGCCGACGGTGGCTACGCGGCGGCGCTCGAGTCGGGCCTGATCGCCGATCGGGTCGCGGCCACCCGCACCTCCCGTGAGTCCGACATCGCCCACCGCAAGACCTCGTTGACGGGTGTCAACGAGTTCCCGAACCTCGACGAGAAGCCGCTTCCGGTCGACGCCGAGTCGCCGTTGGCCGACGTCGCCCGCTACGCGGCGGCCTTCGAGGCCCTGCGGGACCGCTCGGACCGGTACCTGGCGGACAACGGTTCCCGGCCGAAGGTGTTCCTCGCCGCGCTCGGCCCGGTGGCCGAGCACAACGGCCGCACCACCTTCGCCTCGAACCTGCTCGCGTCCGGCGGCATCGAGGCCGTGAACCCGGGCACCCTCGACCTCGCGACCGTGGCGGGCATCGTGCGCGAGGCGGACACCACCGTGGCGGTGCTCTGCGGCACCGACAAGCGGTACGTCGCCGACGGCGTACCTGCGGTGGACGCGCTGCGCGCGGCGGGCATCACCACCGTGCTGCTGGCCGGTCCGGAGAAGACCTTTGCCGAGGCGGAAGGCCAGGACCGTCCCGACGGATTCCTCACCGCCCGTATTGATGCGGTGTCGGCGCTGTCCGACCTGCTCGACACCTTGGGAGTGAAATGACCACCCGCGAGGTCAAGCACGTGATCGGCAGCTTCGCCGACGTGCCGCTGACGGATCCCGACTTCCCGGCCCCGCAAGCGCCGACCGCCGATGAGGCGACCGCTCATATCGCGGAGGCCGCGGCGGCGAATCACTACACCGCCGATCAGGTGGTGTGGTCGACCCCCGAGGGCATCGACGTCAAGCCGGTCTACACCCAGGCCGATCGAGACGCGGCGCAGGCACAGGGCTACCCGCTCGACAGCTTCCCCGGTGCGGCCCCGTTCCTGCGCGGGCCCTACCCGACGATGTACGTCAACCAGCCGTGGACCATCCGCCAGTACGCCGGATTCTCCACCGCCGCCGAGTCGAATGCCTTCTACCGGCGCAACCTCGCGTCCGGCCAGAAGGGTCTGTCCGTCGCCTTCGACCTGGCGACCCACCGCGGCTACGACTCCGACCACCCGCGCGTCCAGGGTGACGTCGGAATGGCCGGTGTGGCAATCGATTCCATCCTCGACATGCGTCAGCTCTTCGACGGTATCGACCTGTCGCAGGTGTCGGTGTCGATGACCATGAACGGCGCGGTCCTGCCGATCCTCGCGCTCTACGTCGCCGCGGCGGGCGAGCAGGGCGTCACGCCGGACAAGCTGGCCGGAACCATTCAGAACGACATTCTGAAAGAGTTCATGGTCCGTAACACCTACATCTACCCGCCTAAGCCGTCCATGCGGATCATCTCCGACATCTTCGCGTACACCAGTGCCGAGATGCCGAAGTACAACTCGATCTCCATCTCCGGCTATCACATTCAGGAAGCCGGGGCGACGGCCGACCTGGAGCTGGCGTACACGCTTGCCGACGGTGTCGAGTACATCCGGGCCGGGCTCGACGCGGGCATGGACATCGATGCTTTCGCGCCGCGACTGTCCTTCTTCTGGGCAATCGGCATGAACTTCTTCATGGAGGTCGCGAAGCTGCGGGCCGGCCGACTGCTGTGGGCCGAACTGGTGGCCAAGTTCGATCCCAAGAGCAGCAAGTCGCTCTCGCTCCGCACCCACTCGCAGACCTCGGGCTGGTCGCTCACCGCGCAGGACGTGTTCAACAACGTGCCGCGCACCTGCATCGAGGCGATGGCCGCGACCCAGGGCCACACCCAGTCGCTGCACACCAACGCGCTCGACGAGGCCATCGCGCTGCCGACCGATTTCTCGGCCCGCATCGCCCGCAACACCCAGCTGCTGCTGCAGCAGGAGTCGGGCACCACGCGGCCGATCGACCCGTGGGGCGGCTCGCACTATGTCGAGTGGCTGACCAACGAACTGGCGAACCGCGCCCGCGCGCACATCGCCGAGGTCGAGGCGGCAGGCGGCATGGCGCAGGCCATCGGCGAGGGCATCCCGAAGCTGCGCATCGAGGAGGCCGCGGCCCGCACGCAGGCCCGCATCGACTCCGGCCGCCAGCCGCTGGTCGGCGTCAACAAGTATGTGCCGGACGAGCCGGACAGCATCGAGGTGCTCAAGGTCGAGAACTCGAAGGTGCGCGCCGAGCAGCTTGCCAAGCTCGAGCGACTGCGGGCGGAGCGGGACGAGGACGCGACGCAGGCCGCGCTCGCCGAGCTCACCAGGGCCGCAGCCTCCACCGAGGGCGGCATGGAGAACAACCTGCTGGCCCTCGCCGTCGTCGCGGCCCGCGCCATGGCGACGGTCGGCGAGATCTCCGACGCGCTGGAGAAGGTGTACGGGCGTCACCAGGCCGAGATCCGGACCATCAGTGGTGTGTACCGGGACGAGGCCGGAAAGGCGGAGAACATCGCCACCGCAACGGAACTCGTTGAGAAGTTCGCCGACTCGGAGGGCCGCCGCCCCCGCATCCTGGTCGCCAAGATGGGCCAGGACGGACACGACCGAGGCCAGAAGGTGATCGCCACGGCGTTCGCGGATCTCGGCTTCGACGTCGACGTGGGACCGCTGTTCCAGACCCCCGACGAGGTGGCCAACCAGGCCGCCGACGCCGACGTGCACGTGGTCGGTGTCTCCTCCCTGGCAGCCGGACACCTGACGCTGGTGCCCGCGCTCAGGGAGGCGCTCGCCGCGGTGGGACGGCCCGACATCATGGTCGTGGTCGGCGGCGTCATCCCGCCCGGCGATTTCGACGAGCTGTACCAGGCCGGCGCGGCCGCGATCTTCCCGCCAGGAACGGTGATCGCGGACGCGGCCACCGGCCTGCTGGAGAAGCTGGCCGCTCAGTTGGGGCACGATCTGAGTGCCAGCTGACAGGCCCGCCCTCGATCTGACGGCCCTCGGCGACGCCGTGCTCGCGAACAAGCGCGCACAGCTCGCGAAGGCCATCACCCTGGTCGAATCGACCAGGGCGGACCACCGGGAGCAGGCGCAGCAGCTGCTGCTGCGCCTGCTCCCGCACGCGGGCGGCGCGATCCGCGTCGGCATCACCGGCGTCCCGGGGGTGGGCAAGTCGACCACCATCGAGGCGCTCGGCATGCACCTGCTCGAGCTCGGTCACAAGGTGGCGGTGCTGGCGGTCGACCCGTCCTCGACCCGCACCGGCGGTTCGATCCTGGGCGACAAGACCCGGATGCAGAACCTGTCGGTGGAGCCGAACGCGTACATCCGGCCGTCCCCGACCTCCGGCACGCTCGGGGGCGTCGCGAAGGCGACCCGCGAGACCATCGTGCTGCTCGAGGCCGCCGGGTACGACGTGATCCTGGTCGAGACCGTCGGCGTCGGTCAGTCCGAGGTGACCGTGGCGAACATGGTCGACACCTTCACCTTCCTGACCCTGGCCAGGACCGGCGACCAGCTCCAGGGCATCAAGAAGGGTGTGCTCGAGCTCGCCGACATCGTCACGGTGAACAAGGCCGACGGCAAGCACGCGATCGAGGCGAAGGCCGCCGCACGCGAGCTCGCGGGCGCGTTGCGGTTGATCTACCCGCACGACGCGCTCTGGAAGCCGCCGGTGCTGACCATGAGCGCGCTGGAGAACGACGGCGTGGACAAGTTCTGGGACACTGTGCTCCGGCATCGCAAGGTGCTCGGCGACGCGGGGGAACTCGAGGCCAAGCGGCACCAGCAGCAGGTGGACTGGACCTGGTCGATGGTGCACGACCAGCTGCTGCGCCGGCTCGAGACCGACCCGGAGGTCAAGGCGATCCGGCATGACGTCGAGCAGCAGGTGCGGGACGGCTCGCTGACGGCGGCGCTGGCCGCACACCAGATCCTGGATGCCTTCGACAAGTAGGCGCTGCGCGCCCGTGCGCGGTTAACGAGTCTCTGGACTCGCGAACCGCGCACGGGCGGCGAAGCCGCCCACCCGTTCGATGAGGTGGACGAAGAACGCGGCGGGGTCGGTGCCCACGGCGATGTCCGCGTTCGGCTCGCGGCCCCACATGCCGGTCCAGTCGGCGACGGTGGTGCCGCGGGTGAGGGTGCCCTCGAGTTCGACGTCCACGGTCGCCGGGCGGGTGACGGCAAGGCCGGGATCCAGCGCGAGGGCCGCGGCGAACGGGTCGTGCATGTGCGCGAGGAAGCCCTGGCCGTGGTCGCGGTGGAACTCGAGGTAGAACCGCACCGCGTCCGACAGGTGCCGCACGATGGGATTGGACGTGCGCGAGCGGGTGCCGGGCGGGTCCTGTTCGGTGATGAGCTCGGCGGGTTCGCTCCCGGCCACCTGGGCGAGCAGGCGGAGGTGCTCCGGTCGCATCTCGATCGTCTCGGTGACGTCCAGCGGGCAGATCAGCGGCCGACGGTCGGCGGGGACCACCGAGAACGCAGCGAAGACCTCCTGCGCGGCCTCCGGGTCGACGAAGATGTTCCACTCGCAGGTCGGGGTGGTGTTCCCGGGATGGTTGAACACCCCGCCCATCACGACGAGACGCTTGAGCAGGTGGGGGAGTTCGGGCTCGAGCCGCAACGCCAGGGCGAGGTTGGTGAGCGGCCCGGTGACCAGCCCGGTCACCGCGCCGGGGCGCTGGCGCGCGATCTCGACCCAGGTGCGGGCCGAGCTGCGGTCCGACGGCCCGCGGGACGAGTGCGGCAGCTCCGCGTACCCGATGCCCTGCGGCCCGTGGGTGTCCTCGGTGGTCCGCAGCGGGATTCGCAGCGGCGTGGGTGAACCGACGGTGACCTCGATGTCGGTCCGGCCGCACAGGTCCAGCCACGCCAGGTTGTTCGCGGCGACCTGCGCGACGGGCACGTTGCCGCCGGTGCTGGCGATCGCGAGGATCTCAGCCTCGGGGCTTGCGAGCAGGTAGAGCAGCGCCAGCGAATCGTCGATGCCGGTGTCGACGTCGACGATCATCGGCACGATGGAGTGCACGGGACGGATCATCTCATGCCCCCACGAGGGCGGTGGCCCTGTGGTGCACGGGGAAGTTCACCGAGCGGGCGATGAAGCACTTCTCGTGCGCGGCCGAGTGCAACTCCGGCAGCTTCGGGAGCATGTCGGCGGCCGCCACCGTGACCTCCGGCCGCAGCACCACCTCCGCGAACTGTCCTGCCCCGTTGTGTTCCTCGGTCATCGTCCCGGTCGGGCGGTCGAGGTAGTCGGTGACCACCACGCCCGCGATGGCGGCGAGGTTCAGGAACCAGAGCATGTGGCACTGCGACAGGGCGGCGACCAGCAGTTCCTCCGGGTTCCACCGCGCCGGGTCGCCCAGGAACGCGGGATCCGCGCTGCCCGCCAGGTCCGGCTTGCCGTCCGCGGTCACCAGGTGTTCGCGGCCGTAGGCGCGCGGGTCGGTCGTGCCCGTGCCGTGGTTGCCGGTCCAGGTGACGGTGAGTTCGTAGTGGTGGTCGCGCACGTGGAAGATCCTCTCAGATCCGGTGTGTGACGGGTCCGCCTGTTTCCCAGGACGGGTCAGATCCAGTGGGGCGCATCGGATCCCCAGTCGTGTGCGGGGTAGGGATACTGCGGGTGGCTTGGCAGCGGTGGGCGCGCGGAGGTGACGGCACCGTGGGTGGCGGTGGCGGCGGGGCCGGGAACCCGCGGCTCCGCAGGATCGGCCACCCGGCCCGGCGCGTCGAGCAGCCAGCGGGCGGTCCGGGCGAGTGCCACCGACACCGAACGCCCCCGTCCGTCCACGGCGCGTAGTGCCAGCGCGTCCACGATGCCGGCGGCCAACAGGTACCCGCTGGCATGGTCTAGCGCCTGCACCGGCAGCGCGCCCGGATGCAGGCCGCCCTCGGCAAGGGAGATCCCGGAGGCGGCTTGGACGATGCTGTCGAACCCGCGCCGATGTGCCCACGGACCGTCATTGCCCCAGGCGCTGACGGAGCCGTGCACGAGGCCCGAGGTGCCCTCGTGCAGCCCGAACCTGTCCAGACTGCCCGGCCGGTAGCCCGTGACCAGCACGTCAGCCGTCGCGAGCAGAGCATGGACGGCGTCGGCGCCGTCGGCACTCGCGAGGTCGAGCAGCGCCGATCGCTTGCCCTGGCCGGTGTCGCGGTGCTGCCAGTCGATCTCGTGCAGCTGTGGTGGGTCCACCCGCAGTACCTGCGCGCCGAGCAGTGCAAGAGCCCGTGCCGCGACCGGTCCCGCGAGCACCCGCGTCAGGTCCAGAACTCGGAGCCCGGCCAGCGGTCGCAGCGGATCGGTGGTCAGTGGTGTCGGACCGGTGAAGGTCACTCCGGAGGTCGTGTCCATCCGTACGATCGGACCCGCGCCGGAGGCGATGCCCTGTGGATGCCTGGTCCACTCGGCCTCGGTGCGCACTCGTGCCGCGACGGCCCCCGCATCGGCGGCACGGTCCTCGATCTCCTGTGCGGACAGCGTTCCGATGCGGGACGAGAGGAGGCCGGCATCGGAGTCCTCGGGCAGGTCCAGCGCCTCCAGGAGCCGGACGCGGTGGTGAGGGTAGTTGGCGTGTGTCCGGACCCACGCGTCGGATGCGGCGAAGAACCCCGACATCGGCGCGAAACCTGGCACCGGGTCACCGTCGATGCGCATCATCCGGTCGCCCGCGAACGAGGCCGCGATCCGCTCCGGGTCGAGGCTCCAGCGGTGCGGTTCCTGGCCACGCACGACGAGCAGTCGGTCGACGGCGGAGGCCAGTGCGCCGACGGACCCGAGGGCGAGGGCGGCTGTCGGCAAGCGGGATGCGAGGAAGCCGTCGCCGGGCGGGAAGCCCACCTGCCCCGGGGCGCGCGGCAGCCCACATCCGTTCGCGTAGTCGGTGACGAGTAGCTCCCCAGACGCCATCCCTGGACGGTATACCCGCCGCTCGCATGGGCGGATGATTGCCGACCCCGACACCGACGCTCGGATGCGGGACCCTCGCCGCACTCATGTCGGTGCTCATCGCGGCGGGCGTGCTCACGGCCGCACGCGCGACCGCCAGCACCCCCCGTCGGGACTAGTTCCGCCGGGCGCTGATCTCGACGCCCGCGGTGCGCAGCCGATCCACGAGCGCGTCGCCGATCGCCGTCGCGGGCGTCAGCACGCCCGCCGCATCGGGCAGGGCGTCCCTGTCGAGCGCGAGGGCGAGGGCGGATTCGCCGAGCATCACCGCGGTCGCGGCGTAGCCCGGGTCACCCTTGGCTCGCACCCGGGCGACGTAGCGGGCGCCGGTGCTGGTGGTGGTGTAGGTGTCGGTCGTGAAATGGCCTGCGGCCCTGGACTTCTCGCTCGGCCCCTCGCCGGGCTTGGGGAGCACCCGGTCGAGGACGTACCGGGTGGGGCCGAAGGCGAGGCCGGCCATCAGGGCGCCGAGGCCGGCGGACACCCCCGCCGCGAAGACGGGCGAGAGCACCGACTGCCCGACGCTCATCACCTCGCGGTACCGGAACGCGCGGCCGTACTCCCACTTGCGCAGCGCGTTGCTCCGGCGCACGACCCTGGTGTTGGTCGAGCCCATCACGAACGGCGCGGTGCGGCCGCCGAGGCCGGGCGCGATGTCCGATCCCTTCAGCATCTCGACGTCGGACTGGCGGCCGAGGTCGGGCTCGGCGGTGAGGTCCGGGCTCAGTGAGTACGGGTTCACCGCGATGCGGCGCGCGGACTTGTCGGCCTTGACGGTGTCGACGAGGTTGCGCATCGAATCGATGGTGCCGCCGCTGACGCCGCCGCGCAGCGAGCTGACCACCATCGTGGTGTCGGTGAGGTCGCCCTCGCCGTCGGCCGCGACCTGCTTGTGCAGGACGTGCACGCCGATGTCGGAGGGGATGGAGTCGAACCCGCAGGAATGCACGATCCGGGCCCCGGAGGCCACCGCGACATCGTGGAACCTGTCGATGCTCTCGCGGCCGAACAACACCTCGCCGCTGAGGTCGGCATAGTCGGTGCCCGCCTCGGCGCAGGCCCGGACCAGGTCGATGCCGTACTTGGCGTACGGGCCGACGGTGGTGATCACGACGTGGGCGGACTCGGCGAGCGCGGTCAGGGAGGTGGGGTCGTCCGCGTTCGCGACGATGATCGGCCACTGCGCGGCGGCCGGGCCGAGTTCGGCCCGCACCGTCTCCAGCTTGGCCGTGGATCGCCCGGCGAGACCGATCCGCGCGCCGCGCGGGGCGCTCCTGGCCAGGTACTGCGCGGTGAGCTTGCCGACGAATCCGGTGGCGCCGTAGACGACGATGTCGAGATCGCGAGTGCGGGTCATGCATCAGAACCCTACGCGGATCACCGCGTTCGCGGCCGCCCTGCTACCAGCTCCATGTGTGCACCGGCTCGCCCGAGTGCATCCGCTCCAGGTACTCGCACAGCATGGACCTCAGGGCGCTGTCGCGCGACTGACCGGCACGTTCCCGCGCGGCGACGCACTCGCGCTGCCACACCGATCCGCTGCGGGCCGCGCGAGCGCGGCCCTCGATCACGCCCAGGTACTTGTCGCGGAGGCCGGCGTCGACCCCCAATTCCTCGAGTCCGGCGTCCGCCATCGGCAGCAGCGTGCGCTCCACGAGATCCTGTGGGCTCACCGCGCCGTTCCCCGGCCACTGCATCACGGAGTCGAAGCCGTTCCTCGCGCCGACCCGAAGGTTCTCCTCCGCGGCGGCGAACGGCATCTGGGTCCACAACGGTCGGTCGGAGCGGGCGAGCGAGCGAAGCGTGCCGTAGTAGAACGCGGCATCGGCGAGGGTGTCGACGATGGTCGGGCCCGCTGGCAGCACGCGGTTCTCCAGGCGCAGCGGCGCCTGGGCGTCCGTGGGGTCGTAGACCGGCCGATTCCACCGGTAGATCGTTCCGTTGTGCATCGTCAGCTCGGCGAGTTCGGGGGTGCCGCCGCCCGCGACCACCGCGACAGGATCCTCCGGCGTCAAATCCGGCAGGAGCGCGGGGAAGTAGCGCGAGTTCTCCTCGAACAGGTCGAACACCGACGTTATCCAGCGCTCGCCGAACCACACCCGCGGACGGACCCCCTGATTCTTGAGCTCCGGCGGCCGGGTGTCGGTGGCCTGCTCGAACAACGGGATCCGGGTTTCGTTCCAGAGTGCCCGCCCGGCGAAGAACGGCGAGTTGGCGGCGAGCACCACCTGGATCCCGGCCAGGATCTGGGCGGCGTTCCAGTGCGCTGCGTAGGTGGCGGGGGAGACCTGCAGATGCAGTTGGACCGATGTGCATGCCGCCTCGGGCAGGATTGTGTGGGTCAGGGTCGTCAGGTGATCGGACGCGCTGTGGCCCGGCAGCGGCACCCCCGCGATGCTCAGCTCGATGTCCTCGCCCCTTGCGGCAAGGATCTGCTGCTCCAGGACGGTGTACCGGGTGTCGGACGACATCCACTTCTGCTCGAAATGATCCTCACGCAGCGTGGGCAGGATGCCGATCATCGCGAGCCTGCCGCCTGACTCGCGGGCGCGGGCGTCCGCGAGGTCGAGCGAGGCACGCAGGTCGTCCTCGAGTGCCGCGAGATTCGCGCCGGCAAGGGGCCTCGGCTCGACGTTGATCTCGATGTTGAACTGGGCGAGCTCGGACTGATACTTCGGGCCCGCGAGGGCGGCGAGCACCGCGGCGTTCACCATCGCGGGCTCGCAGTTCTCGTCGACCAGGTTCAGCTCGATCTCCATGCCCATCTTCGGGCTGGGGATCTCGGCGGCGTTCTCGAGGAGGGTGGCCAGGGCATCGAGGCAGGCCTGCACCTTCTCGCGGAAGTCCTGCCGGTCCCGGCGCGAGAACTTCAGCCGTGTCACCTCGTGGCCCATGGATACTCCTCGGCCGGTGCTGACGCCCCGGACTCAGTATCCCCGCTTTGGGCCCCGCGCCGTAGCGGCGCTTCCACACGTCACCAGGGGGACGGCTTGTAGTCCTTGAGGAAGCAGCCGTACAGGTCGACGCCCTGCTCGCCCTGCACGATCGGGTCGTACACCCGGGCCGCGCCGTCGACCAGGTCGAGCGGGGCGTGGAAGCCCTCGTCGGCGAGGCGGACCTTGGTGTAATGCGGGCGTTCGTCGGTGATCCACCCGGTGTCGACGGCGGTCATCAGGATGCCGTCCTCATCGAGCATCTCCTTGGCGCTGGTGCGGGTCAGCATGTTCAGCGCGGCCTTGGCCATGTTGGTGTGCGGATGCCCGGCACCCTTGTACGCGCGGCTGAACTGGCCCTCCATGGCGGAGACGTTGACCACGTACTTGCGGCGTGCGGCCGCGGCGGCCATCGCGGGGCGCAGCCGGGACACCAGGATGAACGGTGCCACCGAGTTGCACAGCTGCACCTCGAGCAGCTCGATCGGATCGACCTCCGCGACGGTCTGGACCCAGCTGTTGGTGTGCGCGAGGTCGGGCACGAGGCCGCCCGCGTCGATCGCGATGCCCTGCTCGATGCGTTCGAGCGAGGCGGAACCGGCGACCAGCGCGAGCTCGCTGACCTGGTGGATCACCGACTCCGGCGTCGGCAGCGAACTGGCAAGCGAGGCCGGGTGCGCGTCGCTGGTCTTGCCGAAGGTCAGCACGTCCGGCAGTTCGCCCGCGGGCAGCGGGCCGGACTCGGCCTCGGCGAGCGCGGAGTAGGCGCCGGGGGAGCGCCGGACGGTCTGAGCCGCGTTGTTGATGAGGATGTCGAGCGGACCCTGCTCGGCCACCGAGTCGGCGAGCGAGACGACCTGGGCGGGATCGCGCAGGTCGATGCCGACCACCCGCAGCCGGTGGATCCAGTCGCCGCTGTCCTCCATCGCCTTGAAGCGGCGGATCGCGTCGTTGGGGAAGCGGGTGGTGATGGTGAGGTGGGCGCCGTCGCGCAGCAGCCGCAGCGCGATGTACATGCCGATCTTGGCCCGGCCGCCGGTGAGCAGCGCCCGCCTGCCGGTCAGATCCGTGCTGGCGTCGCGCTTGGCGTGGCTGCTGGCCGCGCACTCGGGGCAGAGCTGGTGGTAGAACGCGTCGACGACCGTGTAGCGCTGCTTGCAGATGTAGCAGGGCCGCGGACGGATCAGAGTGCCCGCGCTCGCGCCTGGCGCGTTCGAGGTGAGCAGCACGCCAGCGGTCTCGTCGTCGATGCGCTCGGGCGAACCGGTGGCGGTCGAGGCCACGACCTGGCGGTCGGCCTCGGAGACTGCGTCGCGCGCCTCCACCCGTCGGCGCCGCTTGAGCTGCTTGAACATCTTGCCGCTGGCCCGCTGGAGGACCATCGAATCCGGGTGGTCGGCGTCGAGGCTGCCGGCCTCGGACAGCACGCGCAGGCAGATCTCCAGGTCGGCGGGATCGATGCCCGTCATTGGTTGTGCCATCGGTAGGTCGCTCAGTTCTGATCTCGAAGTGCCGGTCGACGTCGGATTCTACCGAGTCCGGGGATGTGCCGAGACCATCGCAGTTTCCGCTGACACAGGTGGTGACATCGCTCACAAGCCCGAGGAGGATTTCGGTATCGGGGGATTCGTCGGCAGTCGATGCCGATCACCGAAAGGCCGAGATCATGAATGAGATGAATGGTTCCACGGATCCGCCCCGGTTCCCGAGAGCAGTGACCGACGACATGGCCCGTCCGAACTCGCTGCTGCACGTCGAGTCGGTGGTACCCGTCGAGGCCCCGGTGCAGAAGGACGGACCGTTCCTGCCGGAACTGACGGAGGTCGATCTCCTCGTCCGCGCGGCGGACGCCCGTCGTGAGTTCAACGTCGGAGGTTCCGGTGTCACCGTCGCGGTGCTGGACACCGGATTACGCACCACACACGTGGATTTCGCCGGCCGGGTGGTGCCGGGGCGCAATTTCACCCGCGACAACGCCGGCGACCCCGCGGAGGTCGCGGACGGTCACGGCCATGGCACGAACGTGGCGGGAATCGTGTGCGCGGCGCGGATCCACACCGGCATCGCCCCGAACGCACGCATCGTCCCGGTCAAGGTCCTGGACGACAGCGGCGGCGGGAGCTTCACGGACATTCGGGACGGACTGGACTGGGTGCTCGAGCGGCGGTCGTCGCTGGGCATCTCGGCGGTCTGCTTGGCGCTTGGCGCCTCGGACAACCGGACGACCGACACCGACATGCCGGGCGACGGCATCGGCGCCCTGCTCCAGGAATTGACCGACGAGGGTGTCTGCTGCTGCGTGTCGGCGGGCAACGACTACTACGCGCACGGCGGCTTGCAGGGGATGAGTTATCCGGCGATCTTCCGGCAGACGATCAGCGTCGGGTCGGTCTACGACGCCGACGAGGGCAGCTTCCGCTACCGGGACGGGGCGAAGGCGTTCGAGACGGCTGCCGACCGCATGACGCCGTTCTCGCAGCGGCTGCACCGCAAGATCGGTGGGCCGTGTGCGACGGACATCTTCGCGCCGGGGTCTCCGGTGACGTCGGCGGGCATCCTCAACGACACCGGCGAGTCGCTCCAGTTCGGGACGAGCCAGGCGACACCGATCGCGACCGGAGTCGTCCTGCTGTTGCAGTCCTTCTACCTGCGGACCAGGGGTGAACTGCCGTCGGTCGCCGACGTGAAGCGGTGGCTGGTTCGCGGCGCCACCGTCATCTACGACGGCGACGACGAGCACGACAACGTCGGGCACACCGGGCTGTCCTTCCCGAGGGTCAGCGCGGTCGGTTCGCTGCTCGCCTGTGCGAAGGACCTGGCGATGCGCGAACTGACGGCCGCCGAGCACGCAAGGGCGGAGGTGGCGACGGGCCGACGATGATGTCGGACAAGAGAATTCGGAGAAACGAAAAAGGCCCCGGATCGTGATCCGGGGCCTTGCTCGTCTGTCTCAACTCAGAGTGCGCGAGGGGGGACTTGAACCCCCACGTCCATTAGTAGGACACTAGCACCTCAAGCTAGCGCGTCTGCCATTCCGCCACTCGCGCATGCACACCTTGTTGTTCGCCCGCCGTGTTCTGCGTGCTGGGAAAGATTAGCTGATGCAGCGCCCCACACCAAAATCAGCGCGTCTGCGCTGCTGGGAGGGGGTGTTCGGTGGTAGGAAAGTGGGGTGTCAGTCATCAAGATCAACTCCGATCGGGGCCGAGCAGAGGCCGAAGTCGTCGAACTGGTCAGCGCGCTGATCCGATTCGACACCTCCAACACCGGTGAGCTCGCCACCACCAAGGGGGAGCGCGAGTGTGCCCAGTGGGTGGCCGCCCGGCTCGAGGAGGTCGGTTACGAGACCGAGTACGTCGAATCCGGCGCGCCCGGCCGCGGGAACGTCTTCGCCAGGCTGCGGGGCGCCGACCCGTCCCGTGGCGCGCTGCTGATCCACGGTCACCTCGACGTCGTGCCCGCCGAGCCCGCGGACTGGAGCGTGCACCCCTTCTCCGGGGCGGTCGAGGACGGCTACGTCTGGGGCCGCGGGGCGATCGACATGAAGGACATGGTCGGGATGACCCTCGCGCTGGCCCGCCAGTTCAAGGCGGAGGGCACCGTGCCGCCGCGGGATCTGGTGTTCGCGTTCCTCGCCGACGAGGAGGCGGGCGGCAAGTACGGGTCGCAGTGGCTGGTCGAGCATCGCCCGGACCTGTTCGACGGCGTCACCGAGGCGGTCGGCGAGGTCGGCGGCTTCTCGCTGAGCGTGCCGCGCCCCGATGGCAGCGAGGCCCGGCTGTACCTGGTGGAGACGGCGGAGAAGGGGCTCGGCTGGATGCGGCTGACGGCCAAGGCCCGCGCCGGTCACGGGTCCTTCCTGCACGAGGACAACGCCGTCACGATCCTTGCCGAGGCGGTCGCGCGGCTGGGCAGGCACACCTTCCCGCTGGTGGTGCCGGACTCGGTCGCCGAGTTCCTCGGCGCGGTGAGCGCGGAGACGGGGGTCGAGTTCGACCCGACCTCACCGGACATCGACGGCACGCTCGAGAAGCTCGGGACGATCTCGCGGATCATCGGGGCGACGCTGCGTGACACCGCGAACCCGACCATGCTCAGCGCCGGGTACAAGGCGAACGTGATCCCGCAGACCGCCGAGGCGGTGGTCGACTGCCGCGTGCTCCCCGGCAGGCAGGCCGCCTTCGAGCGGGAGGTGGACGAGCTGATCGGGCCGGACGTCACCCGTGAGTGGATCACCAAGCTGGATTCCTACGAGACCACCTTCGACGGGCACCTGGTGGACGCGATGAACGCCGCGATCCTGGCGCACGACGAGAACGGCAGGACGGTGCCGTACATGCTGTCCGGTGGCACGGACGCGAAGGCGTTCGCGAAGCTGGGGATTCGCTGCTTCGGGTTCGCGCCGCTGCAGTTGCCGCCTGAGCTCGACTTCACCGCTCTCTTCCACGGCGTTGACGAACGGGTGCCCGTCGACGCGCTCGAGTTCGGTACCCGAGTTCTCGAGCATTTTCTCCATAATTGCTAGTGCCAGCAATCCATCGAGTGATCGCTCCGGTTCCGCCCCTCACCCGCTGAAAGGTCTCACCATGGCTTCCTCGCACAATCCCTACGACGCGCTTCCCGAGCTCCCGTCCTTCACGCTGACCTCGACGGACATCGAGGACGGCCAGGTTCTGGCCAACGCTCAGGTGAGCGGGATCTTCGGGGCCGGTGGCCAGGACATCTCGCCGCAGCTGTCGTGGTCAGATTTCCCCGCGGAGACGAAGAGCTTCGCGGTGACGGTGTTCGATCCGGACGCCCCCACCGCCTCCGGCTTCTGGCACTGGGCCGTGGCGAACATCCCGGTGACGGTGACGTCGCTGGCGTCCGGTGCCGGTACCTCGGACGGGTCCGGCCTGCCCGAGGGTGCGGTGCAGCTGCTCAACGACGGCGGCCTGTACGGGTATCTCGGTGCCGCGCCGCCGGCCGGGCACGGCCCGCACCGGTACATCGTCGCGGTGCACGCGGTCGGGGCGGAGAAGCTGGATGTGGACGCGTCTGTCAGCCCGGCCCGTCTGGGATTCAACCTCTACAGTCACGCGATCGCGCGCGCGACGCTGACCGGGACATACGAGCAGTAGCGAACCGACCGGCGCGCGGGGCCCTCGGACCGACCGGTCGAGGGCCCGCGCACCGACGAGGGAACGGGGGAGCGAGCGTGGAGATGCGTGTCTACGGGGAGCCGTACGAGACCGCCAAGGGCGCCACGATCATCACCGTCGCCCGGGTCGGCGGCCGCCGCTTCGGCCCCCACGACGTCGCCGCGGTGCCCGTCGGCGTGTTCGTCATCCACGGCGGGGAGGTCTCCTGGAGGCCCGCCGTCGACGAGACCCGGATAGCGCTGATGGCCCTGTCCGTCGGTCTCGCGTCGGCGGTCATCGCCACCCTGGCGGTCCTTCGCCGTCCGCCCTGGCCCGATCTGTCGCGGCGGTGACGTGCGCCGGTCAACTGCCGTGGCCGAGGGGGTTGAACACGACGCGGTACCAGTTGCCCGTCGCGGGATCCTGCGTGCACGGGACGATGACGATGGCGCGCGACGTCTGCTCGAGAAGCGCGGCCTTGCTGCACAGGTATTGGGCCGACTCGCCGGAGAACTCCGACCGGTAGAGCGGTCCGAACTCCCACGGCTGCGCGCTCGCGGTTGCGGTGCCGAGCGTGGCCCCGAGGGCGACGGGTGCCGCCAGCAGTCCGAGAATCGTTGCGGTGCGCCTGGTCTGCCTCTTTCGCATGAGTGCTCCTCCGTTGACGTGGCGAACGGTCCTGCTGGTTCCGTCGCCGTTGGCTGCAGGAGCGTTACGGCGACTGCTCAGCGCGTTTTCGCGTGGCGGAGTCACCTCGTGGCGTTCGTGATGAACTCACCCGCGTGGCCGGTGACGTGATCGTGTAATCGCGTCACCGCGGCGGACGGTCGTTGGTTGCCCGTGACGAGCCCGATGGTCCGGTCACCCACCCCCGACAGGGTGATGCCCACGAGGTCGGGGTGGGATGTCTCCGCGGCGGGTAGCAGGGCAATGCCGAGTCCGTGTCCGACGAGGACTCGAATTGTCTCGAACTCGCTGATCTCGAACGCAACGTGTGGCGTGAACCCTGCTCGGGCGCACCACGAGTCCAGGCGTTGCCGGAGGTGGTAAGTCGGCGGGCTGGCGATGAAGTGCTCTTCGACGAGTTCCGCGAGTTCTACCTGGCTGCGTCCGGCCAGCGGGTGGGTACGTGCGACGTGGAGCAGGATGCGTTGGCGTCCCAAGACCGTCACTGGCAGATCGTCGGGTGGTGGGATGATCACGGCGAGGTCGAGCCGGCCGTCGCGCACCATCTCCGACAGCGCTTCGCCGTGCGCCTGCACGAGATGTAGTCGGATTCTCGGTGCCACCCGGTGGAAACCGGCGAGCAGTGAGGGGATGCTCACCGGACCGAGGGTGAGAGGGAATCCAAAGCGCACGAGTCCGCTGTCTGGATCGGCGTTGCCCTTTACCGCGCTCACGGCGTCGTCGAGTGCCCACACCAGGTCCCGGGTTCGTTCGTGGAGTTCGCGTCCGGCGGTGGTGAGGGAGACGCCTCGTCCGACCTGTTGGAAGAGGGGCACTCCCAGCGTTTGTTCGAGGGACTTGAGGCGGCGACTCAGCGACGACTGTGGCACCCCGAGGACATCGGCTGCGCGGGTGATGTGGCCTTCGCGGGCAGCGGTGTCGAATGCTGCGAACAGCGGAATCGCGGCCGCGACCTCGTCCGACAGGAATCGATCCATATTCGGATTGTAAGTCCATCATCTCCTCATTGGACGGATGAGTGGCGCAGGCGCACCCTGAGGGATACCACCGGCGACCAGGAGTGCGATCCCATGGACCACAGTGAAACGGCAAGCGCGGGAACGAGTATCGACCCCGAGGTGGTCGACGTCGTTCTCATCGGCGGGGGCATCATGTCCGCAACGCTGGGTGCGTTGCTCGCCAGGTTGCAGCCCGAGTGGTCGATAGTCGTGCTCGAGCGTCTAGGCGAGCTCGCGGGCGAGAGTTCGGGTCCGTGGAACAACGCCGGTACCGGCCATGCCGGGCTGTGCGAGCTCAACTACATGCCCGATCCCGAGGACCCCGCGAAGGCCGAGGACATCGGCCGGCAGTTCCACCTCTCGCGCCAGTTCTTGGCCGCGCTCGTCGAGAGTGGTGACCTGCCTGCCGCCGCGTCGTTCATCAATCCGACGCCGCACATGGACGTCGTCTTCGGCGACCGCGACATCCGCTACCTGCGGCAACGATTCGCCACCCTGCAGCGTTCGCCGCTGTTCGCGGCGATGCAGTTCACCGAGGATCCCGACCTGATCCGCCAATGGGCACCGCTGTTGATGGAGGGGCGCGCCAATACCGGGCCGATCGCCGCGACACGTTACGAGGCCGGCACCGACATCGACTTCGGCGAGCTGACCCGCACCCTGATCCGCTCCATGACCGCACGCGGTGCACAGGTGAGGATGCACCACGAGGTCACGGGGCTCTCCAGGGGAGCCGACGGCCGGTGGACCGTGACGGGTAGGGACCGTAGCCGCGGGGACCGCTTTCGGATCAGGTCCCGTTTCGTCTTTGTCGGTGCCGGCGGGTACGCCCTCAAGCTCCTACAGAAGGCGAAGATCCCGGAGGTCCGCGGCTACGCGGTGTTTCCCCTCGGTGCGCAGTTCCTGCGCACCGGCAACCCAGATGTCGTCACACGGCACGATGCGAAGATATACAGCCAAGCGTCCGTCGGCGCGCCGCCGATGTCGGTACCCCACCTCGACAAACGCGTCGTCGACGGCGGTCCGTCCCTGATGTTCGGCCCCTACGCCACCTTCAGCACCCGACTTCTCAAGCAGGGCCGCCTCACCGACCTGTTCACCACCGTTCGGCTGCACAACCTGGCGCCATTGCTCGCCGTCGGGGCCAAGAACCTGCCGCTCGTCCGCTATCTGATCGGTGAGTTGCTGGCGTCACCAAAACGAAAGTTCGCGCAGCTGAGGCGTTTCTATCCCGGCGCCGACCCCGCCGATTGGGAGCTGGTGCAGGCAGGCCAACGTGCCCAGCTGATCAAGCCGGACCCACGCAAGATCGGTGTACTGACCTTCGGGACCGAACTGGTCACCGGGGCCGACGGGACCATCGCCGGACTGCTCGGCGCATCACCCGGTGCGTCGATCGCCCCGTCGGTGATGGTCGAGCTTCTCGCCACCTGCTTCCCAGCCCGCCACAAGGATTGGGAGCCGATACTGCGGAAGCTCATGCCGGGCATCGAGACCCGAGTGGATGCAGATCAGGCCAGCGTCGACACCACCCTCGACCGCACCGGCCGGATCCTCGGCGTGGTGCCGCGATCCAGCTAGCCCGACACCAGTCGAAGCCGTCGGGCCAGGTCGGAGGCGAAGACCCGGTCTGGGTCCACCCCGTCGCGGACCTTTCGCCATTCGTCGAGCCGCGGGTACATCCGGGCGATGCGGTCGGGAGTCGTGCGGGAGTCCTTGGCGAAGTAGAGGCGGCCGCCTGCGGCCAGCACCTGTTCGTCGAGCTCGTCGCAGAATCGCCCGAGCCCGGAGCGAATCGGGAAGTCGAGGCTCAGCATGAAACCCGGATGCGGCCACGAGAGCGGTGCGGGATTACTGTCGCCCATCCTCTTGAACACGTTGAGGAACGATCGATGCCCGGACTCGGCGATCGTGCGCACGATGTCGGCGAGTTGCTGCTCCGCGCCGAACGGGATGGAGAACTGGTACTGCATGAACCCCTGGGGGCCGTAGGCGCGGTTCCACTCTCCGAGCAGGTCGAGCGGGTGGTAGAACTGCGTCAGATTCTGGACGGTGCCCCGGCCGTGCTTCGGGTACATCCGGTGGGCGGCCTCCGCGGCGACCCGCGTCGTGAGGCGGTTGACCAGGCCACTCGGGAAGATGTCCGGGACGGTCAGCAGCTGAGGAGCGTTGAACCGCAAGGGGTCCCGGCGCAGCTTCGGCGGTAGTTGGTCAATGGTCGCCAGCGATCCACGGGTGAACCCGGCTCGGCCGAGCTTCGGCCCGGTGGAGATGGTGTCGGGCACCGACATCGAGTGGTCGTAGCCCTCGTCGGAGCCGCCTGTCAGCAGTTCCATCGTCTCGTCGAGGTTGGCGGTGCGGTCGTGATCGGCGATGAAATAGGCCGTTTCGGTATGCTTCATCCGCACGCGCGCGCGGACAACGATGCCGGTCAGCCCCATTCCGCCGACGGTGGCCCAGAACAGGGCCTTCTTGTCGCTTGTAGGCGAGATGGTGCGGATGTTCCCGTCGGCGGTCAGCAGGTCGAGAGACTCGACGTGGTTGCCGAAACTGCCGTGAGAGTGGTGGTTCTTGCCGTGGATGTCGGCGCCGATGGCTCCGCCCACCGTGACCTGCCTGGTGCCGGGCAGCACGGGAACCCACAGGCCGTGCGGGAGAACGGCACGCATCAGCGCATCGAGGCTGACCCCGGCATCGAGGTCGACGATGCCGGAATCGGGATCGATGCTGTGGATCTGGTCGAGGGCGGTCATGTCGATGACCAGTCCGCCCGCGTTCTGTGCGGGATCGCCGTAGCTACGGCCGAGGCCGCGGGCGATGACCCCCCTCGGTCCGGCTTGGCTCACCGCCTTGGCGATGGCCTCCAGATCGGGGGTCGTCAGCACGTCGGCTGGTGTCGCTGCGCGCCTACCCCACCCGCTGAGAGAACGCCGTTCGGTTCTGAACTCGGTCGTCACAGTCACCGGACCCACCATAGCCACACCGAGCCGCAGGCATCCGCAACGAACGAGCACCATTGCGCGATAGAGCAGTTCGAGGCCTCCTGACGTGTCATGATCGTTCCCGTTTGGGTCTGGATGCCGGGGGATCGGGGCGGCGGGACCCGCGTGTCGCACGTATGAAATCTGGGCGCTGTGCCGCAATACCGGCGAGCGTCGCGAGGAGGGGAGCTTCACATGTCGAGCGAAACCAGCTGCACCCTGGGTGCGTATGTTCCGCTGCCGGACGGCAGGCACGCGTGGGAGGTTCGGGCGTCGTCGGCCACTGACTTCGGCGCGCTCGTCACGGCGGCGGGCGCACATGTGTTGCCGGACGCGGTCCTTGGCGCCACCGTCACGCACGGCCAGCTGCCGTCGGACGGGCGCCTCACGCTGACCCTGGTGCCGCATCTCGGCGGGGCTTCGGTGCAGGTCTTCCGCCAGGCGGGTGCGGGCGGTTTCACGCTCCTGTTCGAGGCGGTCGTCTCGTCCGGTGTGGCCCTGCCCGAGCCGGTTGCAATCGTGCCGGTGGAGCGGTCCACTTCGCCGATGGAGGAGCTGCCCGAGGTCGTCGAATCCTTCGGTGGCAGGTGGGATTCCGGCAGTGGCCAGAGTCTGGAGGAGCGGCTGGGGCTGATCGTCGCGGAGTCCATGGGCTACGCGATCGAGGATCTGCCCGCCGAGATCCCGCTGATCGAGCTGGGGTTGGACTCGCTGATGGCGGTGCGGATCAAGAACCGCGTCGAGTACGAGTTCGACATCCCGCAGCTGCAGCTGCAGGCGGTCCGCGATGCAAGCCTGCGCGAGGTGGAGAAGTACCTGCGCTACGCGATCGAGAACCGCGAAGAGGTGGAGGCGCTCGCCGAGCAGCAGCGGAAGGAGAAGGAGTCGGAGCAGGCGCCCGCGGCACTCCCCGCCGAGTCCGAGATCACCGCGCAGGCGTTGCAGGCCGCGCCGTCCGACGTCGATGTGCCCCCGCGTGATGCCGCCGAGCGGCTGACGTTCGCGAGCTGGGCCGTCGTCACCGGGAAGTCGGCGAAGGGCATCTTCAACACCCTGCCGGTGCTCGACGACGACACCGCGGAGCGGCTGGCCGCGCGCCTGACCGAACGTGCGGGTGGCGAGGTGACCTTCGACGACATCCTCGACTCGGAGACCATCGAGCAGCTCGCGGAGAAGGTGCGCGAGCACCTGGAGGACGGCATGAAGATCGACGGGCTGGTCCGCACCCTGCGTGCCAGGCCCGAGGGGTCCACCGCGGTGCCGGTGTTCGTGTTCCACCCGGCAGGCGGCTCGACGGTCGCGTACGAGCCGCTGCTCAAGCGGCTACCGGCGGGCACCCCGATGTACGGTCTCGAGCGCGCCGCGGGCTCGCTCGACGAGCGAGCCGCCGCGTATCTCCCATTGGTCCGCGACATCCAGGGTGACGGGCCGTACGTGCTCTACGGCTGGTCGTTCGGCGGTGCACTGGCCTACGCAGTCGCCCAACGGCTCCGCGAGGAGGGAGCGGACGTTCGCATCGTCGGTCTCATCGACACGGTCATGCCCGGCGAAAAGGTCGAGGACACACCGGAGGAGACCCGCAGGCGGTGGCAGCGGTACGCGGCATTCGCGAAGAAGACGTACAACCTCGACTACCCGCTGCCCTACGACAAGCTGGCGGCGGCCGAGAGCGACGAGGCGCAGATTCAGATCCTGATGGATCTCCTCAAGATGAGCGGCACCAAGATCCCCGGCGGCATCATCGAACATCAGCGCAACTCCTGGCTCGAGTACCGCGCCATCCAGACCGCGGATCTCGGGACCTACGACGGGGACGTCGTGCTGTACCTGACCGACAGCTACCAGGACGACCTGATGGACCTCGAGCCGTCGTTCCGGACCCGTCAGCCCGACGGCGGCTGGGGCGAGGCGGTGCAGAACCTCGAGATCCTGCACGTCGGTGGCGATCACATCCAGATCATCGACGAGCCGCGGGTCGCGACGGTGAGCGCGGACCTGATCAAGAAGCTCGCCCTGATCGAGGTGGACCTGTAGAGCCACGGCCGGGAACGGGGCTCACGCGCCTAGAATCCGTACATGAGCCACTACGTCAGGCAGGAACCGGTCGAGCCGGAACCCCGGCCAGCGCAGTCCCAAGGCCGTCCTCGGTTCCGATGGGTCAGGGCGGGTCTGGATTTGCTTCGCCCCGGGAACCTGCTCCGCGACAGGGCGGCCAGCAGGTACTCGTCGGTGGCGCCGCGGCATCCCGATGGGTCCCGGACCAAGATCATCCCGTTCAACGGCAACGGCTGGGGTCGATAGGTCCGTTCAGTCTCGGCGCTGCCGACGGCGAGCGACGAGCACCGTCGTGACCGAACCACCGATCGCCACCAGCAGCGCGGCGGCCGCGACGCCGAGATAGCGCCGCTCGGACGCCTCGCTGTACGGATAGGTGTCAGCCCAGTCCAGGCCGAGTCGCACGACGACCGCACCGAGCAGCCAGCTCAACAGCAAACCGGCGATGACGGGCGCGTGACGCATCATGCCATCGTACGAGCGCTCAGGCGCGGTGCTCGGCGCCGACCGCCTCGGACAGCGAGGAGTACCCGGCCGCCCGGACCCGCTGTGCCAGGCCCTTGTGGATCCGGCGCATCCAGAACGGGCCCCCGTAGATGAACCCCGTGTAGCCCTGAACCAGGCTGGCGCCGGCCAGGATCCGCTCCCAGGCCTGGTCGGCGGTCTCGATGCCGCCGACGGAGATCAGCGCCAGCCGGTCCCCGACCCGCAGGTACAGGCGGCGCAGGACCTCCAGCGACCGGTCCGCGACGGGAGGGCCGGACAGGCCGCCCGCGCCGATCGCGGCGACGTCGGACTCCGGGGTGCGCAGGCCGCTCCTGCTGATCGTCGTGTTGGTGGCCACGATGCCTGCCAGGCCGAGCTCGACCGCGAGGTCCGCGACCGCGTCGACGTCCTCGTCGGACAGGTCCGGCGCGATCTTCACCAGTACCGGTACGTCCACGGCGGCCTGCACCGCGCTCAGCAGCGGACGCAGCGACTCGACGGCCTGCAGGTCGCGCAGACCCGGCGTGTTGGGGGAGCTGACGTTGACGACGATGAAATCGGCGAGCGGGCCCAGCAGACGGGCGCTGGCCGTGTAGTCGGCGTCGGCCTCGGCCGCGGGCACGACCTTGGTCTTGCCGATGTTCGCGCCGATCGGCACCCCGTTACGCCGCTGGCGCAGCTGGTTCGCCGCGTGGCCCGCGCCGTGGTTGTTGAAGCCCATCCGGTTGATCAGCGCGCGGTCGGCCGGCAGCCGGAACAGGCGCGGCGCCGGGTTGCCCGGCTGTGCCTGGGCGGTGACGGTGCCGACCTCCGCGAAGCCGAACCCGAGTGGGCCCCAGGCATTCACGCCGGTCGCATCCTTGTCGAATCCGGCGGCCAGGCCGAGCGGAGCCGGGAAGTCCACCCCGAACACGCGGGTGCGCAGCACCGGATCGGAGACGGTGAGCACCTTGGCGACCAGTGCGCGAACCAGCCCTACGGCGGTGACCAGCCGCATGGCGCGGAACGCGATGTGGTGAATTCGTTCCGGCTGGAGGCGGAACATCAGGCGAAGCAGCAGGCTGTACAACGAATCTCCCTAGATTCCGGTCGTGCGAGCGTGGGCGGTGACCACCGTCATGACTGCGCCTTGGTGTCGATCGACTGCAGTCCGTCGCCGATCGCCGAGCCGACGAAGAGCGTGCCGGTGCCGGGGTCGACCGCTACCGCGTTGGGCTGGCGGACGGTGGGGAAGCGACGCTTCTCGACCGGGATGCCGCTCGAGAGGTCGTAGCCGATCACCTCGTTGCTGCCGGTCAGCGTGACCCAGACCAGGTTGGCGGTGTCGTCGTATGCGATGCCGTACGGGGAGTTCGGGACAGGGAAGCGCTGCCGCATCATCAGCGGATCGGTGGTCAGGGCGATCAGCTCGCCGCCGCGGGTGTCGGTGACCAGGACCCGGCCGAAGTGGTCGGTGGTGAGGTTGGTGGCACCCTCGCCTGCGCGCAGGGCGCGGCCGAGGTGCTTGTCCGGGATGTCGATCTCGGTGACGGAGGTCTGCCTGCGATCGAGCGCGGTCAGTTGCTCGCCGGTGACGCCGAGCGCGTCGACCGACGCGAGCCCCGAGATCCGCTCGGTTTCCTTTCCTGCCGAGTCGAGGACGAGGACCGAGCCGTCGGAGGTGCCGACCGCCGTCGCGCCGGACTCGAGGAGGGCGGCGGAGCTGACGTCGCCGTCGACCTCGACGTTGGTCGTCTGCCCCGATGCCAGGTCCACCCGGACCACGGCGCGGCCTGCGGGCACCAGCAACACACCGTCGCGTGCCGCGCCGAGATTCGCCACGCCGCCGGGCAATCGGACCTCACGCGGGGCCGCCGCGGGATCGGCGGCGGGCAGCAGCAGGAGACGGTCCGCGTCGGGTGTGAGCAAGGCCACGGTCCCGGTCTTTGGGTCGAATGCCGCCGTCTCGACGGCGCCGGGGAGCGGTCGCACGGTGCCGGCCGGCGGCGCGACCGTCGCGGGGGAGACCGCCGCGGTGGCCGGCTCGATGGTCTTGAGATTCTCGCCCTCGTCCTTCGAGGAACAGCCGGTCACCAGCAATAACAGCGCCCCCGCCAAGACCGTGGTGGTGCGTCCCGCCGGTACCCGCATGTACGTCTCCTCAGTCGCGTTTCGGCGTCGCGGGCCGAGGCCGCGGCGTGCCCGCCGCCGACCCGTTTGCCCGGTGTTCACCGTGTCCGTCACCTAGCATCCCTGATCGCGTCTCGTCCGAATAATCCGACTCGGGCCTGCGGGCCGGATCGGGACTACCGTGAACGGACCTGGACTGGCGTCCGGCAGTTTTCGTGGACCGCGGCAGGGAGGGGACGGCGTGGACTCAGGCAAGACCACCGGGTTCGCGTTGGAGGATCTGAGCGTCGGTCCCTACGCACACGGGTTCGGCACGAACGCGGGTGGCCAGGCCTTCGCGTTCCGCGTCCGCCGCAGCACCCTCTTCGTCGAGGTGTATCGCGCGGACCTCGAGTCCACCGTCCCCGACAAGTCGGACGTGGTCGCGACTGCCGAGCGCTCGATGATCACCGTCGACCTGACCGACGAGCGCAGTATCGCCGCCGCGGTGCGCGATGCCGTCGCCGCGGCGGAACCGGTCAACCCAGGAACCGCAACCGGTACCACCCTCCGGGCGCTGCTGGGTCGACTCAGCTCGATACTCGACCGCCGCTGAGCCCTGCCGAGTGTGCAGCTGCCGTCGCCCGCACTCGGCGGATGCGCCGGCAGCTGCACACTCGGCTCAGTCCCGCTGCGGCAGGACCAACTGGGCGCCCGAGCGCGGATGCGCGATCACCTCGACGGGGTGGCCGTACACCCGGCTGAGCAGGTTCTCGGTGAGCACCTCGCGCGGGCTGCCGTACGCGGCGAGCGCGCCGGCCTCCAGGACGGCGACGGTGTCCGCATAGGCCGCGGCCAGCGCGAGGTCGTGCAGCACCACCACGACCGCGGTGCCGGCCCGCGCGCGCTCACGCACCAGGGACATCACCGCCTCCTGGTGGCCGAGGTCGAGCGCCGCGGTGGGCTCGTCCAGCAGCAGCGTCTCCGTGCGCTGGGCGAACACCCGGGCCAGGGCCACGCGCGAGCGTTCGCCGCCCGAGAGTGCGGCGAACGGCCGCTCCGCGAACCTGGCGACGTCGCATGCCTCCATGGCCTCACGCACCGCGTCCGCATCCTCGTCCCGGCAGGCGGTGCGTACCCACGGCGCCCGGCCCATCCGGACCACCTCGAGGGAGGTGAACGAGAACCCGACGGTGTGCTGCTGCGGGAGTACCGCGCGCCGCTGGGCCATGTCGGTGCCGGTCCAGCGGTCAAGCGGCCTGCCGTCGAGCTCGACGTGGCCCGCGGCGATGTCCTGATCGCCCGCCATCGCCGCCAGCAGCGTCGACTTGCCTGCGCCGTTCGGTCCGACGAGGGCGAGCACCTCGCCGACGCGCACGTCGAGCGAGACGGATTCCAGTACCCGGCGCTGCCCGCGGTCCACGCTCACGTCCACCGCGCGCATGCTCACCGCGCCCGGCTCTCGGCGCTCCGGGACCTCGAGCTCGCGCGCGAACAGGGTGCGCAGCTGCGCTGCCAGCGTCGCCATCAGGCCCACCCACCCTGCTGGCGACGGGTCCGGCGCAGCAGCCAGAAGAAGAACGGGCCGCCGACCAACGAGGTCAGCATGCCGAGCGGCAGGTCGGCGTTGGGCACCAGGGTGCGGGCCCCGAGATCCGCGGCGAGCAGCAGGATCGCGCCGCCCAGCGCGCTGGCCGGGATCAGCAGGCGGTGGCCCGGCCCGACGATCATCCGCATCAGGTGCGGCACCACCAGGCCGACGAACAGGATGATGCCGGTGAACGCCACCGACGAGGCGACCAGCAGCGCGACGACCACGACCGCGAGCTGGCGCACCCGTTCGACGTTCACGCCGAGATGCGCGGCGGCGCTCTCGCCGAGGGCCAGCAGATCCAGTTTGGTCGCCATCGTCATGGTCACCGCGATGCCGACGGCCGCCATCGGCGCGACGATGGCCACCGAGTTCCATGTGGCGCCGTTGAGGCTGCCGAGCTGCCAGAACACGATCTGATCGCGGGCCGCGGGGGAAGCGGCGAACGTGAAGTAGGCGATCAGGCCGCCCGCGAACGCGTTGATCGCGATGCCGGTCAGGACCAGGGTCACCACCTCGGTGCGGCCCTCGGACCGCGCCAGCAGGTACACCAGGGCCGTGGTGATGAGCCCCGCGATGAAGGCGGCCGCCGCAACGGGGGGACCGGCGACGAATGCGCCGCCGGTGACGATCACGGCGCTGGCCCCCACCGCGGCGCCTGCTGAGACACCGATGACGCCGGGCTCGGCGAGCGGGTTCGCGAACACGCCTTGCAGGAGCGCGCCCGCACAGGCGAGCGCGGCGCCGACCACGATCGCAAGCGCGACCCGCGGGAACCGGACCTGCCAGAGGGTGACCTCGCCGCTCGGGTGCGCGGGCATGGGGCCGAGGTCGAGACCGATGCGGTGCAGGACGCTGCCGATCACCTCCATCGGCGCGGTCGGCACCTGCCCAACGCAGGCGGAGACCAGTGCGAGCACGAGGAGCGCGATGCTCAGCGCAGCCAGGACCGCCCCGCCGCGGAGCCGCCTGCGCGGCGGCGCGGCGGCGGGGGCGGCCGTCGTCGCGGTCACTGGGCGGGCGGGCCGTACACGGCCGTCGCCAGTGCCTTCAGGACGGCGCCGGTGCGCGGCCCGAAGCTGAGTAGGGCGCCGTCCTGCATGTCCACGATCCGCTGGTTACTGCCGGCGGGGGTCTGCGCGATGCCCGGGATCGCGGTCAGGCCCTCGACGCCTCCGATGGATTCGAGGCCGCCGGTCATCATCAGGAACACGTCCGGCGCCGCCGCGATCATCGCCTCGCTGGTGATCGACGTGAAGTCCTTGGTGAGCCCGGCCGCGGTCCCCGCGTCGGTGGCTCCGAGTCCCTCGATCAGCGAGTCCGCACCCGACCCGGGGCCGGCCAGCATCGTGATCGCGGGGCCGCGCATGTACAGGAATGCGATGGTCAGCGGGTCGGCGTTCGACGGAACGAGGGCGGAGGCCTCGGCGATCTCGGCGGCGGTCCGGTCGCGCAGCGCGGTGCCCTCGGCGGGAACCCCGAGCGCGTCGGCGACGGCCTGGATCTGGTCCGGCACGCTCGCCAGCGAGCGGCTGGGGTCGAAGTACACGACGGGGATGCCCGCCGCGCGCAACTGGTCCTGGACGGCCCTCGGCCCGATGCTGGAGTCGGTGAGCACCACGGTGGGGTGCAGGTTCAGGATGGCCTCGGCGGACAGCTGTCGGCCGCTCGGGGTGACGTTCGGGACCGACTCCACGGCGGGGAACTTCGCCGCGATGTCCCGGCCGACCAGACGGTCACCGAAACCGAGCGCGTAGACCGTCTCGGTGAGGGTGCCGTACTGATCCGCGGCGACGATCCGGCTGGTGTCGGTGATCGTCACGTCGACGCCGTCCGCGCTCCGGACGGTCACCGGCAGGGTCGAGACCGGGTGCTCCGCGATCGGCTCGGGGTCGAGGCTCTCGAGGGTGGCCGTTGTCCGGCCGGTCTGCGCGCCGGTCGGCGCGTCGCCGCCGGTCGCGCAGGCGGTCGTCATCGCCGCGGCGGCCAGCGCGATGGCCAGCAATCGCACGCCCCGAGCGCCGAGCAGTCGGCTCATTTGACGAGGTAGCTCTCGATCTCGGCCTCGAGGTCCGCGAACAGATCTCCGTTGAGACGGTAGGCCAGGATCACCTCGTCGATCAGACGCTGCTGCTCGTCCGCGGACAGCGGCGCGGCGTCGAGCTTGCCCCGGTAGGCGTCCTTGTAGAGCTTGGGCTTCTCGATCTGGTCGAAGATGTAGAACCGCAGGCCGTCGGTGGTGTAGCCGTAGGCGCGCTCGAGCATCCGGCGGATGATCTGTCCGCCGGAGAGATCGCCCATGTAGCGGATGTAGTGGTGCGCGACGAAGCCGGCGGGCCAGTCGAACGCGATCTCGTGGAGCCGGTCGACGTACCGGGTGGTGGCAGGCAACGGGGTGATCTCGTCTCGCCAGTTCGCGCCGAGCAGGAACTCCAGGTCGGCCTCGAGTGCCTCGGTGCGCAGGAGCTCGTCGCCGAGGAACTCCGCCACGATCGGGTTCGATGCCTGGGCGCGGCCCGCCTCCTCGAGCGCGAGGTAGACCAGGTAGGTCTGGCCGAGCAGGGCCGCATATCCGGCACTGGTCAGCTTGCCCGCGAGGAGATCTCCGACGAAGCGCGACTGCTCGGTCTGGCGGTGCGCAGCGTCGGTCTGCGTCCTGATCCGCTCGGCCAATCCGGTCGCATCATCCGCGGCGTCTACACCGGAATCGAGCATTGTCATCGTTACTCCTGTAGCTCTTCGGAAGCGCAATTCATCCTAGGTTAGCCTGCCCTAGTAGATCGGGTGTCCAGGGCTGACCAGGAGACCCATCGGTCCGGATCGATCGCGACCACCGGACCCCCGGGCGGAGACGCCGTGTACTGCACGTACTTCCGTACGAGCGCGTCGATGCCGATCCGGCTCTGCGCGTCGTCGTCGAGCACGCGCGCCGCGCCGTCGACGCGGATCCACCAGAGTTGCGACCAGTCCTCGGCGTACTCGTCGACGAGCAGGCTGACCCGCCCGGTGGCGGTGATGTTGTCGAGCCGCCGCAGCCGTCGCGTCGACTTGGGCTTGTCGTCGACCGCCGTGTAGATCAGCCCGCCCGCCATCGCGAAGACCACCGGCACCAGGTGCGGCAGGCCCTCGGCCCCGACCGTGGCCAGCGTCGCGACGCGCGCGCGGGCGAACCGGCTCGCGCGGGCGAACCGGCTGTGGAGCTCGGCCTGCGGTATCGACGGGGGCGGCACCCCTTCAGCGTAGGTCGCCGGAGCGCAGCTTGCGGAGCGACCGGGGAGCACCGGAGCGCAGCCTGCGGAGCGACCAAAGAGCACCTGCGCGCAGGAAGGGGGCGGTCAGGCGCTGACGTCGTCGAGGGCCGCGGCGATCGCCGCGGGCAGCTCCAGGTCCTCGGCCGCCAGTACGCCGGTGTGCTGGGCGTAGTCCCTCGCACCGACGATCGCGCTCGCCACCCCCGGCCGGTCGCACACCCACGCCAGCGCCACGGCCAGCGGGGAGGCCCCGAGCCCGTCGGCTGCCGTGACGACGGCCTCGACGACCCGGGCGGTGTGGTCGGCGTTCAGGTACCCGACGACCAGGTCCGCGCCGGTCTCGGTGGCGCCGCGGGAGTCGGCGGGGATGCCGTCGCGGTACTTGCCGGTGAGCACGCCGCCCGCAAGCGGGACCGCGGCCAACAGGCCGATGCCGTGGTGGTCCGCGGCCGGGATCAGTTCGTCCTCCACCCCGCGCGCGAGCAGCGAGTACTCGGCCTGGGTGGCGATGAGCTTGGTGCCCGCCGCCGCGGTGGCCAGCTGCCAGCCCAGGTGGCCGCGCGCCCCGACGTACCGGGCCCGCCCGGTCGCGACCGCGAACTCGAGGGCCGAGGCCACCTCTTCGACCGGGGTGAAGGGGTCCCAGGTCGCAACCTGCCACAGGTCGAGGTGGTCGGTGCCCAGCTCCTTGAGGGTCGCGTCGAGCTGACCGATCAGCGCGCGTCGCGAGCAGTTCAGGCGTTCTGGGCCGGGGTGGATGCCCGCGCTGCTGCTCAACACCAGCTGGTTGCGCGGCACCACGTCGTCGAGCAGCTCCGCCAGGATCCGCTGCGACACGCCGTCGCCGTAGAACGGTGCCGAATCGACCAGGGTGCCACCGGATTCCGCGAAACCCATCAGCTGGGCCGCGGCCTCGACGCCGTCCGTGTCCCGACCCCACCCGAGCGTGCCGAGTCCGATGCGGGACACCCGGAGTCCGCTGTCGCCGACCGCGCGCTGCCTCATAATTCGATCACCACAAGAAGGGGAGCGTAGTGGTGCCGCGCGGTGCGCGCGCAGAGGGCGCGCCGGGTACGGTCGCTCCCGTGAATCTTCTTTGCCGCGTGTACGTGTCCCCGGGAGTCGGCCTGTGATCGTGGAATCGATGACGTGGCTGCAGGCCATCGTCCTCGGAGTGGTCCAGGGACTGACCGAATTCCTGCCGATCTCCTCCTCCGGCCACCTTCGTATCGTGTCGGAACTGTTCTGGGACACCGACGCGGGTGCCTCCTTCACCGCGGTGACCCAGCTCGGCACCGAGGCCGCGGTGCTCGTCTACTTCGCCAGGGACATCTGGCGGATCGCGGTGGCCTGGTTCCGCGGCCTGTTCGACCCGGACAAGCGCGGCGATCACGACTACAAGATGGGCTGGTACGTCATCGTCGGCACCATCCCGGTCGGCATCCTCGGGTTCATCTTCAAGGACGAGGTCCGCACCGGGGCTCGCAACCTGTGGCTGGTCGCGAGCATGCTCATCGTCTTCGCGCTGGTGATCGCCGCAGCGGAGTACTACGGGCGCAAGCGCAGGCCGATCGAACAGCTCACGCTCAAGGACGGCGTGATCATGGGCTCGGCTCAGGCGTTGGCCCTGATCCCAGGCGTGTCACGCTCCGGCGGCACCATCAGCGCAGGCCTGTTCCTCGGTCTCACCCGTGAGGCCGCCGCTCGCTACTCGTTCCTGTTGGCGATCCCCGCGGTCACCGCGGCCGGATTGTTCAGCCTCCCCGACGCATTCGCGCCCGCGGGCGAGGGACTCAACGCCAGTGGGGCCCAGCTGATCGTCGCGACCCTCATCGCCTTCGTGATCGGGTACGTCACCATCGCGTGGTTGCTCCGGTTCGTGGTCGACCACTCGATGTACTGGTTCGTGGGCTACCGGATCATCCTGGGTCTGCTGGTGTTCGGGTTGCTGGGCACGGGCGTGATCTCCGCGACCTAGGCTGGGCCCATGACAGTGATCCTGCTGCGGCACGGACGGTCGACGTCCAACACCTCGGGCATGCTCGCCGGCCGGTCACCGGGCGTCGATCTCGACGATCGCGGCCGGGAGCAGTCCCGCGCGGTGGTGGATCGGCTCACGGGCGTGCCGCTCGCGGCGATCGTTCGCTCCCCGCTGCTGCGCTGCGAACGGACCGTCGAGCCGCTGGCGCGGGACCGGGACCTGGACCCGATCGCCGACGAGCGGTTGATCGAGGTGGACTACGGCACGTGGACCGGACAGGCGATCAAGGACCTGTTGGAGGAGCCGCTGTGGAAGGTGGTGCAGCAGCACCCATCCGCCGCGGTTTTCCCCGACGGCGAGGGCCTGGCGCAGGTGCAGGCCAGGGCGGTCGCCGCGATCCGGGCGCACGATGCCAGGCTCGCCGAGGAACACGGCGGGGACGTGCTCTGGCTGGCCTGCACGCACGGCGACGTCATCAAGTCGGTGCTCGCCGATGCGCTCGGCACCCATCTGGACGGGTTCCAGCGGATAGTCGCCGACCCGGCCTCGGTCAGCGTGGTGCGTTACACCGCGACCCGACCGTTCGTGCTGCGGATGAACGACACCGGCGACCTGTCTGGACTCAACGGCAGCGCGCCCGCCAAGCCCGCCGGTGTCGGATCGTCGGATGCCGTTCCCGGCGGCGAGGTGGGAAGGTAGGGGTAGGCGGATAATCACAGATAACGACCACTCGACCAGACGGAGGTGCTGATGTCCCGAGCAATACACGTTTTCCGCACCCCTGATCGATTCATCGCCGGAACCGTCGGCGAGCCAGGTGACCGCGCCTTCTATCTCCAGGCGATCCACGAGTCCCGCGTGATCAGCGTGTTGCTGGAGAAGCAGCAGGTGCAGGTGCTGGCCGACCGGATGGGGCTGCTGCTCGACGAGGTCCACCGCCGGTTCGGCACGGCCGTGCCGCCGCAGGACGTCGAGCTCGAGGACCTCAGCCCGTTGATGACGCCGATCGATGCCGAGTTCCGGGTGGGCACGATGGGCCTCGGCTGGGATGCGGATGCCGGTTCTGTGGTCGTCGAGTTGCTGGCGGTCAGCGAGTCGGAGTTCGACGAGTCCGTGGTCCTCGACGACGCCGAGGACGGGCCGGACGCCGTCCGGGTCTTCCTGACACCCGAGCAGGCCAGGGCGTTCGCGCTGCGGTCCGTGCGGGTGATCGCGGCAGGGCGCGCGCCGTGCCCGCTGTGCGGCGAGCCGCTGGCCCCGGAGGGGCATGTCTGCATCCGCACCAACGGCTACCGCCGCGGCGCGAACTTCGAGCGCATCGACGAACTACCCGAAGAGGAATAGCCGTTGACCGCCGACCACGTCCTGGACGAGGAGTCCGAGTTGCTGCACACCGGCGAACTGTCAGTGCTGGGTCGGATCGTCAGCGCCAGCAACGCCACACTGGTCTGTGAGGCCACGACGAACGGGCAGAGCGTCCGCTGCGTCTACAAGCCGATCCGCGGTGAGCGGCCGCTGTGGGACTTTCCCGACGGCACCCTCGCCGGCCGCGAGGTCGCGTCCTACCTGATCTCCGAGGCGCTCGGCTGGGGCGTGATCCCGGAGACGATCCTGCGGGACGGGCCGTACGGCCCCGGCATGGTGCAGCGCTGGGTGGAGACCCCGGAACCGACCGGCGAGTTGGGTGAGCGGATGGCGCTGGTCGACATCTGCCCGCCGGATCAGGTGCCTGCCGGTTGGTTCGAGGTGCTCCTCGCGTACGACGGCGACGGCGAGCAGGTGGCGCTGGTGCACGCCGACGACCCCCGTCTGCAGCGGATGGCCGTGCTCGACGTCCTGCTCAACAACGCGGACCGCAAGGGCGGTCATGCGCTGGAGGGGATCGACGGTTCGGTGTACGGCGTCGACCACGGCATCTGCCTGCACAGCGAGGACAAGCTGCGCACCGTGTTGTGGGGTTGGGCCGGTCAGCCGGTAACCGGCGCACTGCTCGTCGACGTCGAGGCCCTCGCCGAGCGCCTGCGGGGCCCGCTGGCCGACCGACTGCGCCAGCACATCACCCGCGACGAGGTCGACGCGCTGGTGGCTCGGACCGAGGGCATGCTGGCGGACCCGGTGATGCCGCTGCCCGGGGACCACCGGCCGATCCCGTGGCCCGCGTTCTAGCGGGAACGCGTTCCGGGCGACTTCTGACCCTCCGATAGGCTCGTCCGTATGCAGTCCTGGTCCGACACAGCCGTTCCCTCCGTTCCCGGTCAGGGGCCGCCGCTGCGGCTCTTCGACACCGCGGACCGCCGGGTCCGGCCCGTCACCCCGGGCGAGACCGCCACCATGTACGTGTGCGGGATCACCCCCTACGACGCCACGCACCTCGGGCACGCGGCCACCTACCTGACGTTCGACCTCGTCAATCGCCTCTGGCGCGACGGCGGGCACGACGTGCACTACGTGCAGAACGTGACCGACGTCGACGACCCGCTCTTCGAGCGCGCTGCCCGTGACGGCGAGGACTGGGTGGTGCTCGGCATGCGGGAGACGGCGCTGTTCCGCGAGGACATGGAGGCGCTGCGGGTGCTGCCGCCCCGCGACTACATCGGCGCCGTGGAATCGGTGAACGAGGTCGTCGAGATGGTCGAGAAACTGCTCGCCGCGGGCGCCGCGTACGTGGTCGACGACGAGGAGTACCCCGACGTCTACTTCCGGGCGAACGCCACCGAGCAGTTCGGCTACGAGTCCGGGTACGACCGCGACACCATGGAATGGTTCTTCGCCGAGCGCGGGGGAGATCCCGAGCGGGCCGGGAAGCAGGACCGGCTCGATGCGCTGGTCTGGCGCGCCGAGCGACCGGGCGAGCCGTCCTGGCCGTCGCCGTTCGGTCCGGGCAGGCCGGGCTGGCACATCGAGTGCTCCGCGATCGCGCTGAACCGGATCGGCTCGGGCTTCGACGTGCAGGGTGGCGGCAGCGATCTGATCTTCCCGCACCACGAGTTCTCGGCCGCGCACGCCGAATCGCTTGTGCTGGACCGTCGATTCGCGCGGCACTACGTGCACACCGGGATGATCGGCCTCGACGGCGAGAAGATGTCGAAGAGCCGCGGCAATCTGGTGTTCGTGTCGAAGCTGCGCGGCGAGGGCGTCGATCCGATGGCGATCAGGCTGGGCTTGCTGTCCGGGCACTACCGCACCGACCGGGCCTGGACGGGCGACGTGCTCGCCGAGGCCGAGAAGCGTCTCGCGCTGTGGCGTCGAGCCGCCGCGCTGGGGTCGGCGCAGTCCGCGGACGACACCATCGCCCGGCTGCGTCAGCATCTGGCGGACGACCTGGACACCCCGAAGGCGATCGACGCCGTGGACGCCTGGGCCCGGTGGGCCGTGGACCACGGCGGCTCGGACGCCTCGGCGCCCGGCGCGCTCGCGGACGCCGTCGACGGACTGCTCGGGGTCTCGCTGCGCTGACCGGCACCCCGTGCCGTCGGCTAGGGTCGGCGTCATGGGGGAACAACGAGATCGAATGCTGCGTGGCGAGCTCTATCGCGACAGCGACGCCGACCTGGTCGCGGAGCGGAAGGCCTGCCAGCGCCTGCTCGATCAGTTCAATGCCACTGGGGCCGATGAGGATTCGCTGAGGTTCGACCTGCTCACGCGGCTCCTGGGCTCGATCGGCGAGGGGTCCTGGATCATGCCGCGATTCCAGTGCGACTACGGATCGCTGATCACGATCGGCTCGAACAGCTTCCTGAACTACGACGCCATCCTGATGGACTGCGCGCCGATCACGATCGGGAACGACGTGTCGATCGGCCCCCGTGCCCAGCTGCTCACCGCGTTGCACCCGATGGAGGACCACGAGGCGCGGCGGCAGCGGTGGGAGTCGGCCGCGCCGGTCGTGATCGGCGACAACGTCTGGCTGGGCGGTGGAGTGATCGTCTGTCCCGGCGTGAGCATCGGGGACGACACGGTGATCGGCGCGGGCTCCGTGGTGACCAAGGACGTGCCGCCGCGGGTGTTCGCGGCAGGCAACCCCTGCCGTGTGATCAGGGAGCTCCCCTGACCGAAAGGTCCTTGAGCAGTTCGGGAATGATGCGCTCCTCCATGACGGCTGTCCCCTCGTCGAGCATCGCCACGGAGAGATCCGGGTCCCACGGTGACGGGCAGGGGCGATCCTTGTCCTTGAATTTCTCCGACATGCCCCTGCCCAGTGCCTCGCGATAGGTTGCGGCATCCATCAGCCACGGTGTCGCGCGGTACCGCTTCATCGCGTCCGCTGTCGTGCGGATTCCGGTCCAATCGAAGTCGCCCCGCCAGTGGATGGGTCCGGGCACCGCGTCCAGCAGGCGTCGTGCCGCGGCAGATGGCAGGCCCTGGGTGCAGATCATCGCAGGCGCGCGCGAACCCAGGGATCGTCCCACAGCGGCGAGGACTGCCGGATTCTCACAGACGTAGACCGGTGCGCCGGTGAGTTTCACCGAATGGCGGATCAGATGGTCGAGCGTGACAACGAATGGCTCACCCGCATCGGCACACGCGTTCATCCACCGTCCGACAAAGTGGTCGTCGCGGGAACGCAGGCCCAGGCCGATCACCTGACTTGAAAGGGTGTCCGGGGCGACGCCGTTCGACTCCCATAGTGCCCGCCTCTGCTCGGCGGAATCTGGATAGGGCTCAGCACTTTCCGTCGCGAGCGCGCGAAGCACCAGGCCCTCGATCGGACCCTTGCTCAGCGCCTTGGTGTTGCCGGTCGCGGCCTCGGCAAGTTCGGTCAGCGAGATACCGGCAGCGGGGAGTCGGGTGAGCACTCGAGCGGCGTCGAGCAACACCCGTGTCTGGGCATACCGGGTGAGGGCGCCGCGCTTTCGGAGCCATTCGAGCCACGGTTCGTAAGCGCCGTCACCCAGGATGTCGCGCACCTCGCGTTCGGCCTTGTCCCGATATGCCTCGGACTCCGCCCTGTCCAGTTTCAGGTTGCGCAACGGGGCCAACGTGTCGAGGAGCGAACGTCCACCATTGAGTGGTCGGCGCAACCATTCATCGAGTTCCACGAGCTCGACTTTGAAGGTCTTCGAGCGTTGCGGACGACCCCCACGGATCGCGGGGAAAAGCTGGTAGAGATTCGGTGCGTCCGGGGAGGCATGGACATTGATCGGCCCCTCCACCCGCAGCCAGTTTCCCTCCAGGCTCTTTCGCGCCGCGCCGAGCAGTACCTCCAACTCGGGCGTTCCTTCCCAGCGACCCATGCTCACACCTCCGCGAACTGCAGGCTGCCCTCTGCCGACGTGAGGACCCGGCGCCGCAGCGGCGACCCGAGCGCGGCCGCGAGGTCGCTGCCGTCGTGCTCGGCGAGCAGCTCACCGTCGGCCCACACCAACAGGGCGGCGCTCACGGTCTGCTCCGCGGTCGAATGAGCCAGGTCGTAGTGCGCGCATCCCGGCACCCCGGCATAGGTCACCCACAGGTCGTATCCGGTCATGAACAGGTCCAGATCGAACTGCACACTGAGGCCGAGCAATTCGCTGCGGCCGTTGTCGTCGACTCCGGCGAACGCCTCGTCGAGGCCGAGCAGTCGTGGCGAGTGCGGGTCCGCCGAGGACAGCATCACGTGTGCGGCCGCGAACAGCGGCAGGTGCAGCGACACCGACTGCTCGCCGCCCGAGAGGGCCCCGTGCCGAGCCACCGTGAGCCGATCCTCGCTGCCGTCGCCTCCGATGAGCGTGAAGGAGAAGACGCGCCATCGACGGTAATCGAGCGCGCCCTCGAGGATCTCAGGGTAGGAGCGCTCCGGATGCGCAGCTCGTGCAATCCGGATCTGTGTCGCGAAATGCGCTCGCATGGTGGCAAGTTCATCGGGGCCGAGCGCCGAGGCATCGCGGTCGAGCAGCTTCGAGATCGCCCTCGAGCTCTCGTCGAGGTTGTCGGCCAGCACCCAGTGCACTCCGATGGTGTTGCCGGAGGACATACGGCGTTCGCGCATCTCGGCGCTCATCTGTGCGATCAGGTCACGGGCGTCGACCGTGCGCTCGTGGATCTGCTGCGCCAGACCGGTCAGCAGGGCGTCTTCGAGAATTCGCCGTTCCGCCTCGGTGAGCAGCAGCTCCTGATCTTGTCGGGCCTGGCGGATCCGGGCCGCGAACTCGCCGATCGACGAGTGGCCCTGGTCGTCCTGCACCTGAACGGTGGTCACCCCGTCGGGTGCGTCCCATTGCAGGCGATAGTCCTGGCCCGCGGAGGCGAGTTGAGCGTCGAAGTCCTGCAGGGCGGCGGTGAGCGCAGTCCGCGTCGACTTTCCCGCGCTCTCGGTCACCCGCACCGATTCCGTCGCGCCGGACATCGCGCGATAGAGGGCGTCGACCTCCGGGGGCAGCACCGCGCCGCGCTCACCCGGATTCCCCTCGATCGTGTACAGCAACTGATCCGTGCTGAGCCAGGCCGCGTCGCTGGCCGGCCACGAGTGGCCGCCGGAGACCCCGAGGAGTTCGAGGAGGTCGCGCCGGGCGTACGGGGCCAGACGGTCGGCGTCCGAACGACTCTCGGTGAGGGCGCTCCGGAGTGCCTCTACGGCGGTGTTGTACGCGCCCTCGGCCTTGCCGATCTGTTCGACCGCGGACTCGTGCGCCTTTCGTGCCGCCCGTTGCTCGCCGGTGCAGGCCTCGATCCGTGCCCGAGCCCGCTCGAGGTCTGCGTCGATCTGTTCCGTCGAGGCTCCGAGTGCGTCGCGCAACGTGGCCAGGCGCTGGATCTGCTGAGCCAGCTTCTCCTGGGCGACTGCGGTCTCCTCGGCGAACTCCTCGGCGACGTCGCGGGCCTCTGAGTGCCGGTCGTCCGCTTCGCACTGGTGCTCGAGCTCCTTCTCCCGATCCCGCCTACAGCGCAGTACCAGGTCACCCTGTTTCTCGAAGTGCCGGATTGCCGCGGCCAGCGAATCGAGGTCCCGTGCCTGATTCGGGGTGCGGTGCGAGACCGCGGTTGCCCGCAGCTGTTTCTCCTTGGTGCTCAGGTCCGCGATGGCCTGGTCGAGTTCGCGTTGGGAAGCGGCCGCCGCCTCGGAGCGGGTCCGCCGCGCGCCCGCCGCAACGGCAACCGCGCGGAGTGCGCTGTGCACGGCCGCGGTGCGCGGCAAGGACTTCGCGGCCGCTGCCAGCGAGGCGAGCAGCTCGCTCGCCGCCAGCTGCGCGGCGCGTGCGGTGTCCTCGGCGTGGCGGTTCTGATCCAGCGCGGCGTCGATCTCGGCGAGGCGCTGCTGCCTGCGGCGTGCGCGGGCGGTCGCGCCGATGTACTCCGCCTCGGGTTTGACGTGCCTGCCCTGCTGCACACCCTGCCAGAACCGGCCGTCCACCCCGACCGCGACGCCCGTCCCGGGTGCCGCCGCGTCGCGTCGCAGCGCGATCGAGGACAGCAATGTGGCAACCCTGTCCTCGGGGACGCCCGCCTCGGGTTCGACGAGCAACACGTCCGCGAGGGTCGGACCGGACGGTCGTTGATTCTTGGCGAGGGCGGAGAGGTACTGCTCCGACTCCGCATCCGGCGGGGTGCCGTCGCCGCCGTATACCCAGCCGTCGAGCAGGTTCGCGGCCTGTAGAGCAGCTTCCACGCCCGCCGCTTCGGCTTCGTCGACGTTGTCGGCGAAGCGCACCAGGCGCCACAACGGCGCCCCCACCAGGCCCTCGCGGGAGCCGGTGCGCGCCGCGAATCCGGGTGGCGCGTCGTCACGTTCGGCGGAGATCCGGGTCCTGGCCTCGGTCAGTTCGGCGATGATCGCGGCTGCCTGCTCGGCCTCGATCTCCGACTGCCTGCGGTGGGAGCGGACTGTCTCGATCTGATCCTCGGTGTGCTCGCTCAGCACCGTGGCAAACCCGGAGGCGTCGTCGTCCCCGATTTCCGCGACAGTGTCGTTCAGCGCGACGAACAGGTCGCTGTTCACGCCAATCGACGCGTACAGGCGGGAGTTCGCAGTCCACCACGAGCGGACCGCGGCGGCGCATTCGCTGCGCGCCAGTGCGGCCGCGGCCTCCGCCTCGGACACCGCGGCGGTCGCGGACTCGAGCAGCTCGCGTCCACGGTCCGCAGCGTGCTGTGCCCGCTCCCGCTCGGTCTGTGCCTTCTCGACTGTGGCCACCGCGGCCCGCACGGTCCGCACGTCGCCGTCACGCTCCTCGGCGTGTCCGCGCACGGCGGCGGTGATCTGATCGGCCCGTGCGGTGGCGGGCAGCGGAGTCCACGCGATCCCGGCATCCTCTGCGGCGGACTGCAATTCGTCCTCCGACCTGGCGAGGGTCTCCAACGTCCTGGTGACCGCGGCGGCGGACTTCGCGGCGTCGTCGGCGCGTTGCTCGAGGCTGGCCTGCGCCTTCTGTGCCTTGTCGGACTGCTTGTCGGTGGACTGTTTGAGTTCGGCGACGACCGCGGCGAGGTCGTCGAGTTGTTGCTTGCCGGTGTAGGCGTTGGACTGCTCGAGCGCATCCTTCTCTGCCTTGGCCATGTCCAGTTCGTGCTCGGCGGCCTCGTACCGTGCCTGTGCCGAGACCCGATCCTTCCGCCGCTGCTCCTGTAGACCGGCAGCCTCGGACAGCGTGAGGACGCCCTGGTCGACCGCCTCGAGCCGCCTCGACACCTGCTCGATGTCCGCTCGGGCTTGCTGGCGGAGGTACTTGGTGTACACGGTGACGAAGCCCTGTGCGGCCTGGTCCGCGGCGGCCAGACCCTCGAGCGCGCGACCGACCTCTTCCATGTCACTGAACGAGCGCGCTGCCTCGAGCACCAACTGGGAATCGAGGGGGCGCAGACCGTCGGTGAGGGCCTGCGACAGTCCCTTCGGGTCGAGGTTCTTCGCCAGCTGCGGCCGGCGCAGGGTGAGGATCAGGTTGATCAGCTGGTCGTAGCGTTCGGCGCCGAGGCCGAAGAGCCGGGCATCGATCGCGGCCCGATAGTCGGTGGGCCGGTCGGTGATCGCGTCGGTGCCGATCTGATCGGCGAGCTGCCGCTTGGTCAGCGGGCGGTCGTCGTCGCCGAGCAGGGAGAAATCGACGCCCACCCGCCCGTCCGCGACGAAATGCCACCGGGTGACCTTGTCGTTCTGCCGGGTGGCGCGCATCCCGATGCCGACGGTGACCGCCTCGGGGTCCGCCTGGGATCCGCGAGCGAACTCCATCCAGACGTAGGAGTGCGCGCTGTCCTGACCGCGGTAGAGCAGGTTCGACTTCATGGTGCGCTCTTCGCCCGCGAACGGGTTCAGCCGCCGCGGTTCGATGCGACCGTCGAGCACGAACGGGAAGAGCACCTCGAGCGCCTTGGTCTTGCCGGAACCGTTGGGCCCGCGCAGGACCAGGCGGCCGTCGGCGAAGGAGAACTCCTGGTCCCGGTAGTCCCAGAGGTTGATGATCCCGGCCCGGGTCGGGCGAAAGCGCGCGCTTGCCATGCGAATTCTGCCTCTACTTCTCTACTGGTCACTGGGGACGGGTTCGGACGGGGGCTGGGGGGCCAGGACCGGAGCCTGCACGGCGACCGACTCGGGGTCGTCTGCAAACAGTTGCGGCTGGCCGGCCCGGTCGCGGATGTTCACGACGACGCCGCGATAGCGCGCCAGCGCGGGCAGCGCCAGCACGCCGCCGGACGTGCGCCGCACCAACCGCTGCTTGTCCAGCACCGCAACGGCCTCATGCCTCAGTCCGTCGTGGTCGGCCTGCCACTGCGCCGCGAAGGTTCTGCCGTAGCGACGAATCAGGTCCTCGACCGTGTGCCGGATCCAGCTGTCCTCGATCAACGGGAACAACTCGGTTGCGCCGCCCTCCGCAACCGGGATCTCGGCGGTGCGCTCGGCGAGCCCGTGGAAGATGCCTCCTGCGGGAATGGCGCTGTCGAGCTGCGCGATGAGGTCGCTCGTCCGCGCCTCGGGCACGGGCATCCGCACGAGCTGGACCGCATCGGGGTCGAGCACCCGATCGGCGATCTCGCCGGCCAGGAGCAGGGCCACCTGGGCGACGGTTCCCGTGCTGGGGAAGCGAAGGTCCGACATGCGACCGGAGGTGTCGATCAGTGCGATGCCCTCGGCCCGCCGCTCGGCGACAAGGCCGGTCAGTGCCTCGACGTCCGCCGCGGTCCTTGGCAGTGCCAGCTGCAGACGTTCGTCGTCGTCGAGTTGGTCCGCGTAGACCACGGGGCGCTCCACCAACGAACGGCGCACGCGCCTCGCCGTCTCCCGTAGGTCCGTGGACCGGTCGGGTGAGTACCCGTCCTCGTCGGCCGCCTGGGCCTCCGATCCCGACAGCAGGCCCCTGATCGAGGTCAGGTGCTGGAGTGCGCGCGGCGGCCGGAACAGCGCGACAACGACGGAGCGGTCGATGTCGTACAGCGCCTCACCCGCGCTGGGGTTGGCGGCCCAGCCGCCGGCGTCCCCGTCCGCGAGCGTGATGGCGTCCCTGGCCGCCAGCCAGCCGACAGCGTCGACGAACGCGTCGCGGTCGGCAGACCGCTCGGTGGACAGGTCGACACCGTCGACCTGGGCCGCGTCGGCGGCGACGTGGTCCGCCAGCTCCGACAGGGTGATCTGGTTTCCGGCCCGCCCCAGCGCCGCGAGGCACAGCGCGAGGTAGGCGTAGCGGTGCCGGTCGAAGGTTCGGTCGTTGGTGGTCCTGGCCGCGGCCGTCGGGTCGAGCCGGTCGGCCACCGTGAACAGCCGCGCTGTGGTCTCGGTGACCTCGAGCCGGTAGCCGAACAGTTCGAGGAGGTCCTCACGCAGTTCGGTGGCCCATCGGCGGAGCAGCGGAAGCGCGATCCGGTCCGGATAGCTTTGCGTGACAAGGTGATTCGACAGGATTATCCGGGCGGCCCGCTGATAGGAGTCGAGGGCCAGCGGCGGGATCTCGCGCGCTCTCACTGCACGCTCACCTGCAGCCGGTCGAGGTGCAGCCTGCCACGGGCGGTCTCCACCGTGGTCGACACGTCGTGCGGGCGCAGCGTCAACCGGACCCCGTTCTCCGCACCGGTCGAGCTGTTGACCCGACCGCTCACCGGCACCCGCGCGGTCAGCGCGGCGTTGAGCAGGCTCAACAGCACCTCCGTCTCCTGCTCGTCGAGGACCCGGTCGTAAACCCCGCCGGCGGCCAGCGACTTGGCCGCGGTGGCTCGGGCCCGCTGCCCGGCGAGCTGTGCGTCACGCAGGCGGCGGACGCTGGCGTCGTTGCGCTGGACGCGTCCGGGCAGTCCGGGCGACGGCGTGCGGCCGGTCTCGGCAAGGGTGCGGGAGATCTCCACCGGAGGGGCCTCCCACCAGGATCGAGACTCGGGGATGACGTCGGCGTCGGGGTGCAGCATCGACAGGTGCCGCGGCCTGCCGAGGTCGAACACGACCTGGTACAGCGCGTGCGCCGCGTCCTCGGTCGGTGCCGCGGCGAACCAGCCTGCCAGGTGCCGCAGCTGGCTTTCCCGGCTCACCCCGCCCCTGCGGGTCTCGGTGACGCGGCGCAGCAGCGAGAGCACCGCGGCGATGGCGCTCATGGTGCCCTCCCGCAGCCGGTCCGATTCGCTGACCCCCGCTTCGGTGACGAACCAGTGTTTGAGGCCCGACCACCGGGATCTCCAGTCTTCCTCGCGCTCGCCGAGGGCCAGGAAAACCCGCTCGTCGCTGGTGGCGGCCCGGGCGATGAGAGGGTCGATGCCGGTCTCCTCGACGGCCGCGATCGCCTCCGCGAGCTTCGGCGCGTAGCGGGCGAGGTCGGAACTGAACTCACGCATGTGGGTCAGCAGTGCGTCCTTGTGCGCGAGGAACGATTCGGGGGTGATCTCGGTGGTGCGCACCAGGTCACCGAGGGTGAGGTAGAACTGGGCCGCCCTGGTCGCCATGTCCGACAACGTGGCATCGAGCCGACTGAGTTTGCGGTAGATCAGGTCGCTGTCCGCGGCCCGGTTCGCCTCGGCCAGTTCCCGCATGTCCGCCAGTAGGTCGGGCAGCGCGAGGCGGGAGAGCGCGGAGTCCTCCAGCCGGGCCCCGAGCACGTCCTCGACCGCCCGGAAAGCCAGGTAGCCGGCCTGGCTGAACTGGTAGACGAAGTGCCGGTTGCGGTATTCCGCGAGGGTGGCCGCCCGGCTGCCATCGTAGCTGCGTTCGAGCACACCCCACAGGTGCAGTTGCTCGAGCAGCGGCGTGATCTCGTCGGCGGCGAGCCGCCCGCCGGCACCGCCCGCCTGGTCGTCGCCCGCGATCCTGCCGAGGATCTCGGCGATCTCGCCCGCGTGCAGCAGCACGACATAGTTCGCCCTTGCATGGTCGAACGCCCGCAGTACCCACAGGTACTCTGCGCGCTTCTCCGCGTTCGTGAACGCGAACAACCGCAGTCGGTCGTCGCGCGCGAACGCGTCGCGCTGGCCCGCGCTGGACGTTCCGGAATCACTCATCGTGAACAGGGTAGGGGAGCGGTCGGACGGCACCTAGCGGGCATTGGGATCGGCGTTTCGCGGCCGACCGCCCGGTGCGCAGCACGAGGGCCGGGGGACGCGACCCCGCGTCCCCCGGCCCTCGTGCTGCGCTGTGTCCGGACCTACAGCGGCACCGGCGCGCCGTAGGTCATCGCGATGTCACCGGACGCCGTCTCGACCCGGGCGTAGGGGCGGAGCGTGACCTGTCCGAGGGCCCCCGAGATACTGCCGTGCACACCCGCGAGCCGGATCCTGGCCCCCGGGCCGTCGAACTCCTTCTCGCTGACCAGCGGGACATCGGTGATGCCGCCGGGTTCGAGGTCGACGATCAGGTTCTGCTGCGGGATGATGTCACCGGCCAACATCGCGCGGTTCTCGTCCGCGATGGCCAGCTCGGCCGGATCTCCGCCGGGTAGGACGCCTCCCAGGACGAAGCCGTCCGTGTGCTCGAGCTCGAAGCCGAGGCCTGGGGTGTTCAGCTGCACCGACGCGCCCGTGAGCGCGACCGGGTAACCGATCTGGTAGCCGAAGGACAGCTTGGTGCCGGTGAAACTGGCTGCCGTGGGGCCGTCGATGGTGACCTGCGCGTAGCCGTTGTGGAAGAACTCCCGGCTCAGCGGTGAGCTGTCGAGTGGCGGGACGGCATTGATGAAGGTGTCACCCTGTGAGACTTCGACGCGATTACCCGCGCCGTCGATGAGGCTGTTCGCATTGTTGACCACTGCCGCCGAGGTGCCGTTGCCCAGAACCATCCCGACGGCCGCAACCGCGGCGATCGCTGCCGCTCGACGGGGCCCGGTTCCGCGGCGGCGCCGAGGTCCACGAATTCCTGCCATGAATCCACATCCGTTCGGTCGAGTTTTCCGATCACGTACTTGCGATTGGCTCAAATCAACACAGATCCCCGATGCTTCTCGAACGCTAGTTGATCTGTGACGATGCCGCGCCATTTTCGGCGGTGTGGCGGTGAGTGTTCACGCGCGGTTCTGGTTTGCCGTCTCCCATGCCTTGTCGTAGCGGTTGCCGCCGGGCCGCTTGACGTCCTTGCTCCGGTAGACCACGTACGGCCGGCCCAGGTATCCGATCGGCGCGCTGAACACGTGCACCAGGCGGGTGTACGGCCAGATCGCCAGGAGCGCCAGCACCGTCAGCCCGTGCAGCTGGAAGCTGAGCGGTACACCGACCATCAGGCCCGGCTGCGGGTTCAGCGTGAACAGGCTGCGGAACCAGGGCGAGACCGTCGAGCGGTAGTCGTAGTCGCCCAGGATCAGGTTCTCGCCGAGGGTGTTGAACATCCCCGTCGCGATGACGGCGATGAACAGCACGTACATGATCTTGTCGCTGGTGCTGCTGGACTGACGCACGGCAGGAACACTGATCCGCCGGTACACGAGAATGGACAGGCCTGCGACGGTGGCGATTCCCGCAGGCACACCCAACCCGACCGCGAGCAGGTGATAGGTGTGATCGGAGATGCCAAGCGCTTCCGTCCAACTGGCCGGGATCAAGACGCCACCGATGTGCCCCGCGAGCACGGCAAGGATGCCGAAGTGGAACAGCGGGCTGCCCAGGCGCAGCAAACGGCTCTCGTACATCTGGGAGGAGCGGGTGGTCCAGCCGAACTGGTCCTTGCGGTAGCGCCAGACATGCCCCACCACGAATGAGGTGAGGGCGATATAGGGCAGGGTCAGCCACATCAGCGTGGTCACCGTCGTTCTCCCATCTCGGGGTGCAATGCGGGGTCGAGCGCGTAGGTGTCGAGACCCACCGCTTCCTCGGGTGGCCCCTCGGATGCCATCTTCGCCACCTTCTGCCGGTCGTCGGTGTCGAGCTCCGGCAGGGTCGCGCAGACCGCGTCCAGGACGGGAGCGAAGGGGGAATCGCTGTCGCGCAGCGACAGTCGGAGCACCTCGACCACGGCGCGGTGGTCGACAAGCAGCCGCCAGCCGCGCGCGGCATCGGTCGTCGCCGCGAATTCGAGTACCACGGGCAGGAAGTCGGGCAGCTCGTGGTCGCCCAGCGTCACGCCGCCGTTGCGGTAGGCGTTCTTGAAGCGCAGCAGCGCCATTCCGCGATTGCGGGTGTCGCCGTACGCGTAGTAGGACAGGTGCAGACTGCTGCGCCTGCGCAGGTCGAAGGTCTCGACGTACAGCGAGGACAACTCGATCCGGGGCGTGCGCTGCATGAAGTCCACGCACGCAGCCAGGTCGGCGCCCGGCTGCCCCGGCACGGTCTCGGCCGCCGCGCGCAGTTCGCCGAGCATCCCCAGCGTCTGCTCCGTCGGGTAGTCCAGCAGGAGGGCGGCGATCCGCCACACGACCCGTTGGTCCCGCTCGGACAACGTCGCCTCCGCCCCTGGCCGGAACTTGTTGGACACCTTGCGGCGCAATCCGAGCGCGACCATCAGGCGCCGTCCGATCCCGGAGTCGGGATGCCCGCGCCCGGCCCGGTGCCGAAACCCGCCGCGGCCGGGATCAGACCCCTCGTGCTCTTGCCGTCCCAGTTGAGCAGGTTGATCCGGCCGGACTTGTTGTCCGGGGCCGCACCGGAATTGGTGTCGACGGCCTGCTCGGTGAGATGGAACTTGTCGGCCATCACGTCGAACGCGGTCATGCCCGGCCCGCCGTCGCCCTCGAGGCTGCACCCGGTGGCGAGCGCGTCGAGCCGGTGGGCGTCCGAGCCCGCCCCGTTCGGGATGACGTACCGGTCCTCGTACTTCGCGATGGCGAGCAGGCGGTACATCGACTCCAGTTCGGTCTCGGTCAACCGGACCGCGTTCGCGACCTCGGGCCGCGTCGGCTCGCCCAGGTTGACCCGGCGCATGTGCGCGCGCATCGCCGCCAAACGCTGCAGGGAGGCGCGCACGGGCCCGATCTCGCCCGCCGTGAAGAGTTCGGCCAGGTACTCGACCGGGATGCGGAGCGAGTCGATGGCGCCGAACAGATTGTCGGCCTCCTCGCCGTCGTGGCCGGTGTCCGAGAGGGCCTCGACCATCGGCGAGAGCGGCGGGATGTACCAGACCATCGGCATGGTGCGGTATTCCGGGTGCAGGGGCAGCGCCACCTGATAGTCGACGATCAGCTTGTAGACCGGGGAGTTCTGCGCGGCCTCGATGAACTCGGCGGAGATGCCCGCCCGCTCGGCCTCGGCGACCACCCTCGGGTCGTGGGGGTTGAGGAACACGCCCAGCTGGGATGGGTAGAGATCCTTGTCATCGGTGACCGAGGCGGCCTCCAGCACCGCGTCGGCGTCGTAGAGCATCACGCCGATGTACCGCAGCCGGCCTACGCACGTCTCCGAACAGATGGTCGGGATGCCGACCTCGATCCGGGGGTAGCAGAACGTGCACTTCTCCGCTTTGCCGGTCTTGTGGTTGAAGTAGATCTTCTTGTAGGGGCAGCCGGTGACGCACTGCCGCCAGCCGCGGCACTTGTCCTGGTCGACGAGCACGATGCCGTCCTCGGAGCGCTTGTAGATCGCTCCTGACGGGCACGACGCCGCGCAGGCCGGGTTCAGGCAGTGCTCGCAGATGCGGGGCAGATAGAACATGAACGTCTGCTCGAACTCGAGCTTGACCTTGGTGGAGACCTTGGCAAGCAACGGATCCTTGCCGACCTGCTCGGGTCCGCTGCCGAGGTCGTCGTCCCAGTTGGCACCCCAGGTGACCTTGGTGTCCTCGCCGGTGAGCAGCGACTTCGGGCGTGCGACCGGGACCGTGTCCATGGCGGGCGAGGCCAGCAGGTTCTCGTAGTCGTAGGTCCACGGCTCGTAATAGTCCGAGACAGTCGGCAGGTCGGGATTGGCGAAGATGTTGAGCAGGCGCTTGAGTCGGGAGCCGGTGCGCAGCGTGAGCTGGCCGCGCTTGTTGAGCGTCCAGCCGCCCTTCCACTTCTCCTGGTCCTGGTACTGCCTCGGATAGCCCTGGCCGGGGCGGGTTTCCACATTGTTGAACCAGGCGTACTCGACGCCGCCACGGTTGGTCCAGGCCTGCTTGCACGTGACGCTGCAGGTGTGGCAGCCGATGCACTTGTCCAGGTTCATCACCATGGCCATCTGCGCCATAACTCTCATCAGTACGTCACTTCCTGGTCGCGGCGGCGGATCGTGGTGACCTCGTCGCGCTGATTGCCGGTCGGGCCGTGGTAGTTCATCGCGAAGGACTGCTGGGCGTAGCCGCCGATCAGGTGCGAGGGTTTGATCATCAGCCGGGTCAGCGCGTTGTGGATACCGCCGCGCTTCCCGGTGCGCTCGGTGCGCGGCACGTCCACCGCGCGATCCTGGGCGTGGTACATGAAGACGGTGCCCTCGGGCATCCGGTGGCTGACGATGGCGCGGGCGACGACGATGCCGTTCCGGTTGCTCGCCTCGATCCAGTCGTTGTCCGCCACACCGATCTTGGCCGCGTCCACGTCGGACATCCAGATGGACTGGCCGCCGCGCGAGAGCGTGAGCATGTGCAGGTTGTCCTGGTACGCCGAGTGGATCGACCACTTCGAGTGCGGGGTGAGGTACCGGACGGTGACGGTGCCGCCGACCCCGTTTCCGTGGGTCTCGCCGACCGCGGGCTCGCTGAACAGCGCCGTCATGTCGAGCGGCGGACGGAAGATCGGCAGCTGTTCACCGAGCTCGGCCATCCAGTCGTGGTCGAGGTAGAAGTGCTGCCTGCCGGTGAGGGTGTGCCAGGGCTTGAGCCGCTCGGTGTTGATGGTGAACGGCGAGTACCGCCTGCCGCCGGTCTCCGACCCCGACCATTCCGGCGAGGTGATCACCGGCACCGGCCGGGCCTGGGTGTCCGCGAAACGGATTCGGGTGCCCTCGTTCTCGGCGGCCAGGTCGACCAGCTCGGTCCCGGTGCGCTCCTGCAGGTGCTCGAAGCCCTGGGTGGCCAGCCGTCCGTTGGTGGTGCCCGACAGCGCGAGGATCGCCTCGCAGGCGTGCTTGTCCTTTGCCAGCGAGGGACGCCCGGCCGCGACGCCGGTCTGCACCGTTCCGTTCACACCGCGCAGGTACTCGACCTCCTCGGTGGGATGGGTGGTGACTCCCTTGGTGGTGAGGCCGAGCTCCTCGACCAGCGGTCCGAGCGCGCTGAGCTTCTCCGCGATCGCCGAGTAGTCCCGCTCGACGACGACGATCTTCGGCATCGTCTTGCCCGGGATCGGCTCGCATTCACCGCGTTTCCAGTCCAGCACCCGGCCGCCGGGCTGAGCGGTGGCGTCGTTGGTGTCGTGGATCAGCGGCATCGCGACGATGTCGCGCCTGGTGCCGAGGTGCTTCTCGGCCAGCCAGCTGAAGCCGCGGGCGATGCGGTGGAACGCCTCGAAGTCGGTCTTGGTCTCCCAGGGCGGGGAGATCGCGGGGGAGAAGGCGTGCACGAACGGGTGCATGTCCGTGCTGGACAGGTCGTGCTTCTCGTACCAGGTGGCGGCTGGCAGCACGACGTCGGAGAACAGCGTGGTGCTCGTCATCCGGAAGTCCAGCGTGGTGAGCAGGTCGAGCTTTCCGGCGGGGGCCTCGTCCCGCCAGATCAGCTCCTCGGGCCGAATGCCCTCGGAATCGCGGGCATTGAGGTTCGAATCGGCTCCGAGCAGGTGCTTGAGGAAGTACTCGTTGCCCTTCGCGGACGAGCCGAGCAGGTTCGAGCGCCACACCGTGAGGCAGCGCGGGAAGTTCTCGGGCGCATCCGGGTCCTCGACGGCGAACTGCAGGTGACCGGTCTTGAGGCCGTCCACCACGTGCTCGGCCGCGCTCTTGCCCAGCCGGTCCGCCTCGTCCGCCAGGTCGAGGGGATTGCGGTTGAAGGTCGGGTAGCTCGGCATCCAACCGAGGCGGGTGGCGAGGGCGATGTTGTCCGCCGCGGTGCGGCCCGCGAACGTGCCGTTCGCCAGCGGTGAGGACATCACCTCGGCGGTGAAGGGGTCGTAGCGCCACTGGTCGGTGGCCAGGTACCAGAAGATCGTGCCCTGCATCTGCCTGGCGGGCCGGGACCAGTCCGAGCCGAATGCGAGTGTCGCCCAACCTGTGACCGGGCGGCACTTCTCCTGCCCGACGTAGTGGGCCCAGCCGCCGCCGTTGACGCCCTGACAGCCGGTGAGCATGGTCAGGGTGAGGAAGGACCGGTAGATCTGGTCGGAGTGGAACCAGTGGTTGGTGCCCGCGCCCATCAGGATCATCGACCGGCCGCCTGAGCGGTCGGCGTTGTCGGCGAACTCGCGGGCGACGCGCGCCGCGGCGGCAGCCGAGACGCCGGTGATGCCCTCCTGCCACGCCGGGGTGTACGGCTCCTCGGTGTCGTCGTAGCCGGCGGGCCAGGTTCCGGGGAGGTCCGGACGTCCGACGCCGTACTGGGCGAGCATGAGGTCGAACACGGTGGTCACGCGCTTGCCCGCCACCATCCGGGTGGGCACACCGCGGCGCAGCACCCCCGGGGTGGAGGTGTCGTAGCGCGGAAAGTCCACGGCGACAGCGTTGGCCGCCATCTCCTGGTCCTCGTGCATGGTCATCAGCGGGTCGACGCCGTGCAGATCGAGGTTCCAGTGGCCCTTGCCGGATTCGGTGAACCGGTGGCCAAGCGAGCCGCCGGGGACGATTGTTTCACCGGTCTCCGCGTTCAGCAGCACCGTCTTGTGCTCGGCGCCCTCCTCGGAGTCACCGAGATCGGCTGCGGTGAGGAACTTTCCGGGCACGTACCCGTCGCCCCGCTCGTCCAGCGTGATCAGGTACGGCAGGTCGGTGTACTTCTTGACGTACTCGGTGAACCGTTCGGTGTTCTTCTCGACGAAGAACTCCTTGAGGATCACGTGACCCATCGCCATCGCGAGGGCGCCGTCGGTGCCAGGCCGCGCCGGCAGCCACTGGTCAGCGAACTTCGTGTTGTCGGCGTAATCGGGCGAGACCACGACGACCTTCTGGCCGCGGTAGCGGGCCTCGGTCATGTAGTGGGCGTCCGGGGTTCGGGTGACCGGGACGTTCGAGCCCCACATGATCAGGTAACCGGCGTCGAACCAGTCGGCCGATTCGGGCACGTCGGTCTGGTCGCCGAACACCTGCGGCGAGGCCTCGGGGAGGTCGGCGTACCAGTCGTAGAAGGACAGCATCGCGCCGCCGATCAGCGAGATGAACCGGGTGCCGACCGCGTGGCTGACCATCGACATGGCCGGGATCGGCGAGAACCCGGCGACGCGGTCGGGACCGTACTTCTTGATCGTGTGCACGTGCGCGGCCGCCACGATCTCGGCGGCCTCCCACCACTCGGCGCGGACGAATCCGCCCTTGCCTCGGGCTGACTTGTAGCGCTTGGACTTCTCGGGGTCGGACGCGATGTCCTCCCACGCGAGCACGGGATCCTTGAGGCGTTCCTTGGCGTCGCGGTACATCTCGAGCAGCACACCGCGCACGTACGGGTAGCGCACCCGCGCGGGCGAGTAGGTGTACCAGGAGAACGACGCGCCGCGGGGGCAGCCGCGCGGCTCGTACTCGGGCTTGTCCGGGCCGATCGAGGGGTAGTCGGTCTGCTGGGCCTCCCAGGTGATGATCCCGTCCTTGACGTAGATCTTCCAGGAGCAGGAACCGGTGCAGTTCACGCCGTGCGTCGACCGTACGACCTTGTCGTAGGACATTCGATCGCGGTAGAACTCGTCCGACGTGCGGCCGCCGATCTGGTAGAGCGTGCGCAGGTCCTCGGAGGCCTCGCCGCGCTGGAAGTGCTTGCCGAACTTGAGCAGTGAATCGGCGAGATCTGTTCCCGCGACTCCGGTTGTGCTGCCGGGCTTGGTTGAGCTTGGCATCGGTACCTCTCCGAGGATCTTCGGGCCCTGCCGCCGGCTGGGCCCCACTTGTTGAGCTGCGTCTTGTGTGCCAGGTGCCTAGATGTCGACCGTCACCATTCCGTCGACGACCCGGGCCGGGTAGGTCTGCGCCGCACCGACACCCTCCGAGGTGCACGCGCCCGTGTCGAAGGAGAACGCGTACTGGTGCAGCGGACACATCACGACGCCGCCGTCGATCTGCCCGTCGGCGAGCGGGCCGCCCTTGTGGGGGCACACCGCGTCCATCGCGCGGATCGTGCCGTCCGACAACAGGAACACCGCCAGCTGGAGCCCGTGGATGGCGTACGCCCTGCCCTCACCCGGGGTCAGGTCGGTGACCGCGCCGAGCGTCGTCGGCGTCGCGTCCTCGGGGCACTTCGGCGAATGCAGCGCGGTCATCGGACCGGCACCTGGGGGAGCGGGAGCAGCGGAAGCGACGGCACGAACTGCGCGGGCGACTTCGGTTCGGTGCGTTCCTGCCACGGGTCGCGGTACCCCGCGATCGCGATGGCCATGCGCTCGTCCAATCCGGCCACGGCCCCCTCCTCGTCGCGGATCAGTATGGCCTGCAAGTGTTCCAGTCCCACTCGTGGAACCCAGGCATATGTGCGTTCCAGCCACTTCGCGTCCTCGCGGTAGTACTGGATGAAGCGGCCTGCCACGTCGAGTACCGCGTCCGACGATTCGACTGTCGCGAGCAGATCACCCTTGCGGATGTGGGCCCCCGCCGCGCCGCCGACATAGATCTCCCACCGGTCCTCGCCCACCGACACCACGCCGAAGTCCTTGCACAGCGCCTCGGAGCAGTTCCGCGGGCACCCCGCGACCGCCAGCTTGAGCTTGGCGGGCGTCTCGAGCCCCTGGAACCGGTCCTCGAGCGCGATGCCCAGCGCGGTCGAATCGCCAAGACCGTACCGACAGAAGTCGCTGCCGACACAGGTTTTCACCGTGCGCATGCTCTTGCCGTAGGCGTAGCCCGACGGCATGTCCAGATCACCCCACACCTTGGGCAGGTCTTCCTTGCGGATCCCGAGCAGGTCGATGCGCTGGCCGCCGGTGACCTTCACCAGCGGAACCTGGTACTTGTCGGCGACATCGGCGATGCGGCGCAACTGGTCCGGGGTGGTCACCCCGCCCTTCATCTGCGGTACCACCGAGAAGGTGCCGTCCCGCTGGATGTTCGCGTGCACCCGGTCGTTGATGAAGAGGGCGCCGCGCTCGTCGACCCAGTCCGGTCCCCAGATGGTGCGCAGCAGCGAGGCCAGCGGCATCTTGGACCCCGCGTCCTCGGCGCCGTCGGCCGCGAGCGCCGTGAACACCTGGGAGACCGCGCGCAGGTCCTGCTCCCGGATCGCGGAGATCAGCTCGGCCTTGGTCATCGGGATGCACGGGACGTACCAGTCGGCGGACGGATCCGGCACCAGTGCGCCACCCGCCGCGCAGGCGACGATGTCGGCCACGAGCCCCTTGCAGGAGCCACAGCCCTTTCCTGCCCTGGTCTTCGCGATGACCTCGCCGAGCGAGGACGCCCCCGCGTGCACGCAGGACACGATGTCGCCCTTGCTGACCCCGTTGCAGTTGCAGACCTGGGTGTCGTCCGGCAGGTCGGCCGCGCTGGTCGCGGCGCCGCCGTCGGCGAGGTCGAACAGCAGGCTGAGGCGATCCTCGGGGAGCTCGATCTTGCCGTCGAAGGCCTGGGTCAGCATCCCGGCCTTGCCGACCTCGCCCATCAGGGTCGCCCCGATCAGCTTGCCGTCGCGCACCACGACGTTCTTGTAGGTGCCGTTGCGCGAATCGTAGAACTGGAGGAACTCGTCGTCGTCGAGTTCGGGGCCCTTGACGCCCATCGCCGCGACGTCGACGCCTGCGACCTTCAGCTTGGTGGTCGACCGCGAACCCTCGTAGGCGGCTTCGGGATTCGAGCCGGTGAGGTGCTCGGCCAGCACCACGGCCTGCTCCCACACCGGCGCGACGAGGCCGTACAGCTCGCCGCGGTGTTGCGCGCACTCGCCGACCGCGTACACCGAACCCTCGTCCTCGCAGCGCATCTGGTCGTCGACGACGATGCCGCGCTCGATCACCAGTCCGCCCGCGCGGGCCAGCTCGGTGTTCGGACGGATTCCGGCGGTGACGACGACCATGTCGGCGGCGAGGGAGCTGCCGTCGGTGAAGGCGACACCGGTCACCCGCCCCTGCTCGTCGCGCAGCACCGCGTCGGTCCGGACCGAGGTGTGCACACCCACGCCGAGCGCCTCGATCTTGGCGCGCAGCACCGATCCGCCGCGCTCGTCGAGCTGCTGGTTCATCAGGTGGCCGGGGGAGTGGACGACGTTCACCGTCAGCCCCTGGGTGCGCAGCCCGTAGGCCGCTTCGAGCCCGAGCAGGCCGCCGCCGATGACCACCGCCGAGACGTCGTCCTCCGCCTGTGCCATCTGCAGCATGCCGTTCGTGTCGGCGATGGTGCGGAATCCGAACACGCCCCGCGCGAGCCGTCCGTCGGTCTCGCGCAAGCCGTCCATGTTCGGGAAGAAGGTGTTGCTTCCGGTCGCGACGATCAGCACGTCGTAGTTGACCTCGCGGTCGCTCTCGCAGGTCACGGTCTTCGCGAAGCGGTCGAGCCGGATGGCGCGGTCGCCTGCGTACAGCGTCACGCCGTTCTCCCGGTACCAGCTCATCGGGTTGAGGATCAGGTCCTCGTCGTCGGTACTGGACTCGCCCGCCAGCACGTGCGAGAGCATGATCCGGTTGTAGTTGCCGTACGGCTCGTCGCCGATCATCGTGATGTCGAACTGGTCGCGGCCGCCTCTGGCGAGGATCTCCTCCACCGTGCGGGCGCCCGCCATTCCGTTGCCGATCACAACCAGTCGTCGCATCAGAGCACCACCTGTCCGAGGTCCGTGACGGCCCCGCCGGTGCACCTGTCCACGCTGCGCAGGTACCGCCGTGTGCTCGTCATGGATTCGAGGGTGCTGCGCTCCGGTGACGAAGTGGATGCGCAGAGGTTACGTGGGAATCAGGAAGTACTCACCGGGCGGATCGGGCACATGTCAGGACATGAATGACAGGCCTGTGATCTGGCGTGATCGGTCTCGCAGGCCGGTCCCGATCCCGCCGCAGAGGCTCCCGCCGACCGGGAGAGACGAATCTCACAGACCGCCGAAGCTGCCAGGTCCCCGCCTGCGCAGGTAGCGCTCGAACTCCGCCGCGATGGCATCGCCATCGATCTTGGAGATGACCTCCGAGATGTCGACCTCCGCATCGCCACGCTCCTCCAGCGAGCGCACGTACTCGGTGATCTCCTCGTCGTCCTTGGTCATCTCGGTGACCGACTGCTCCCACTCCTCGGCCTGGGCGGGCAGCTCGCCGAGCGGCACCTCCACGTCGAGCACCTCCTCCACCCGCTGCAGGAGCGCGACGGTGGCCTTCGGGTTCGGGGGCTGCGACACATAGTGGGGGACGGCGGCCCAGAACGAGATCGCGGGCACCCCGGCCTTGACGCATTCGTCCTGGAGCACCCCGGTGATCCCGGTCGGCCCCTCGTACCGGGTCTGTTCCAGGTTGAACCGCTCGGCCGACTCCGTGCTGTACGCCGTGCCGGTGACGGGCACCGGCCGGGTGTGCGGGGTGTCGGCGAGCAGGGCGCCGAGGATGACCACGGTGGTGACGCCGAGGTCCTCGATGATCTCGAGCAGGTCGTCGCAGAAACTGCGCCAGCGCATGTTCGGCTCGATGCCGCGCAGGATCAGCACGTCCCGTTCGCTGCCGGGGGGCGAGCACACCGAGACCCGGGTGGCGGGCCACTCGATCTCGCGGGTGACCCCGTCGACCTGGCGAACCGTCGGACGATTGACCTGGTAGTCGTAGTAGTCCTCGGAGTCGAGCTCGGCCAGCGGTCGTGCGTCCCAGATGAGTTCCAGGTGCTCGACGGCGCCGCTGGCGGCATCGCCCGCGTCGTTCCAGCCCTCGAAGGCGGCGACGAGGATGGGGTCACGCAGCGCGGGCGCGTCGTGCTCGGACGTGACTTCGGGTTCGCTTGGACTCACCCGACCAGCCTACGACCAGGGTCCTTCAAGGGGCCCACTACTCTGGACGGCATGTCTGCCCCATTTCACTCCGCCCTGTTGGATGCGCTGTCGCAGCGCGTTGTCATCGGCGACGGTGCGATGGGAACCATGCTGCAGGCCGCGGACCTCACCCTCGACGATTTCCTCGGCCTCGAGGGCTGCAACGAGATCCTGAACGAAACCCGCCCTGACGTGCTCGCGGACATCCACCGGGCGTACTTCGAGTCCGGCGCCGACGCCGTCGAGACCAACACCTTCGGATGCAACCTGCCCAACCTCGCCGACTACGACATCTCGCACCGGATCCGCGATCTCTCCGAGCGCGGCACCCGGATCGCCCGCGAGGTCGCCGACGAGATGGGCCCCGGCCGGGACGGCATGGCGCGGTTCGTGCTCGGTTCGATGGGGCCCGGCACCAAGCTCCCCACCCTCGGGCACGCGCCGTTCGCGGTGCTCCGCGACGCGTACACCGAATCCGCACTCGGCATGATCGAGGCGGGCGCCGACGCCATCCTGGTCGAGACCTGCCAGGACCTGCTGCAGGTCAAGGCCGCGATCATCGGTAGCCAGCACGCCATGGAGAAGCTCGGACGCCGGATCCCGATCATCACCCACGTCACCGTCGAGACCACCGGAACCATGTTGCTCGGCAGCGAGATCGGCGCCGCGCTGACCGCGCTCGAGCCGCTCGGCATCGACATGATCGGCCTCAACTGCGCGACCGGTCCCGCGGAGATGAGCGAGCACCTGCGGCACCTGTCCAAGCACTCCACGCTGCCGGTGTCGGTGATGCCGAACGCTGGACTCCCGGTGCTGGGCGCAAACGGTGCCGAATACCCGCTCACCGCACCGGAACTCGCGGAGGCGCTGAGCGGCTTCGTCTCCGAGTTCGGGCTCGGCATGGTCGGCGGTTGCTGCGGCACCACGCCAGACCACATCCGTCAGGTCGCCGATGCGGTGCGCCTGGTCGAGAAGGCCACGCGCACGCCGGTTCCCGAGCCCGGCACGTCCTCGCTGTACGCTGCGGTCCCGTTCGAGCAGGACGCCAGCATCCTGGTGATCGGCGAGCGCACGAACTCCAACGGTTCCAAGGCATTCCGCGATGCGATGATCTCCGGTGACTTCGACCGGTGCATCGACATCGCGAAGGATCAGACCCGCGACGGCGCGCACATGCTCGACCTCAACGTCGACTACGTCGGGCGCGACGGCGCCGCCGACATGACCGAACTCGCGAGCAGGCTCGCGACCGCCTCGACGCTGCCGATCATGATCGACTCGACGGAACCGGACGTGATCCGGGCCGGCCTCGAGCACCTCGGCGGACGGTCCGCGGTCAACTCCGTGAACTACGAGGACGGCGACGGGCCGGATTCGCGGTTCCAGAAGATCATGCGGCTGGTCAAGGAGCACGGCGCCGCCGTCGTCGCGCTGACCATCGACGAGGAGGGTCAGGCGCGCACCGCCGAGCACAAGGTGCGGATCGCGGAGCGGCTGATCGAAGACATCACCGCCAACTGGGGCCTCGACGAGTCCGACATCATCATCGACGCGCTCACCTTCCCGATCTCCACCGGCCAGGAGGAGGTGCGCAAGGACGGCATCGAGACGATCGAGGCGATCCGACAGCTGAAGGCGTCTCACCCCCGGATCCACTTCACCCTCGGCATCTCGAACATCTCGTTCGGACTCAACGCCGCCGCTCGGCAGGTCCTCAACTCGGTCTTCCTGCACGAGTGCACGGAGGCGGGCCTGGACACCGCGATCGTGCACGCGTCCAAGATCCTGCCGATGGCACGGATCCCCGAGGAACAGCGCCAGGTGGCGCTCGACCTGGTCTACGACCGCAGGAGCGAGGGCTACGACCCGCTGCAGAAGCTGATGGAGCTGTTCGAGGGCGTGTCCGCGGCCTCGGCCCGCGAGACCCGCGCGCAGGAGCTCGCCGGTCTACCGCTGTTCGAGCGACTCGAGCGGCGCATCGTCGACGGCGAGCGCAACGGACTCGAGGCCGACCTCGACGAGGCGATGACCGAGAAGCCTCCGCTGGTGATCATCAACGAGACGCTGCTGAACGGCATGAAGATCGTCGGCGAGCTGTTCGGGTCCGGACAGATGCAGCTGCCGTTCGTGCTGCAGTCCGCCGAGGTGATGAAGGCGGCCGTCGCGTACCTCGAGCCGCACATGGAGGCCACCGACGAGGACGGCAAGGGCCGGATCGTGCTGGCCACCGTCAAGGGCGACGTGCACGACATCGGCAAGAACCTGGTCGACATCATCCTGAGCAACAACGGCTACGAGGTGGTCAACCTCGGCATCAAGCAGCCGATCGCGACCATTCTCGACGCGGCGATCGACAAGAAGGCCGACGTGATCGGCATGTCCGGGCTGCTGGTGAAGTCGACCGTGGTGATGAAGGAGAACCTGCAGGAGCTCAACACCAAGGGCGTCTCCGAGCAGTTCCCGGTCCTGCTCGGCGGCGCGGCACTGACGCGGACCTACGTCGAGAACGACCTCGCCGACATCTACGAGGGCGAGGTGTCCTACGCGCGCGACGCCTTCGAAGGCCTGCGCCTGATGGACACCATCATGACGACCAAGCGCGGCGGGGGACCCGACCCGGACAGCCCGGAGGCCATCGCGGCGAAGGAAAAGGCCGCCGAACGCAAGGCGCGGCACGAGCGGTCGAAGCGAATCGCGGAGGCGCGCAAGGCAGCCGAGGTCCCGGTCGAGGTGCCCGAACGTTCCGATGTCGCCACCGACATCGGGATCCCGACGCCGCCGTTCTGGGGCAGCCGCATCGTCAAGGGCATCTCGCTGGCGGACTACTCCGGCCTGCTCGACGAGCGGGCTCTGTTCCTGGGGCAGTGGGGTCTACGCGGGCAGCGGGCCGGTGACGGACCCACCTACGAGGAGCTGGTGGAGACCGAGGGCAGGCCGCGGCTGCGCTACTGGCTGGACCGGCTCAGCACGGACGGCATCCTCGCGCACGCCGCGGTGGTGTACGGCTACTTCCCGGCGGTCTCCGAGGGTGACGACGTGGTCGTGCTCACCGAGCCGACTCCCGATGCGCCGGAACGGTTCCGGTTCACCTTCCCCCGCCAGCACCGGGACCGGTTCCTGTGCATCGCCGACTTCGTGCGCTCGCGCGAGGAGGCTCGGAGCACCGGCCAGGTCGACGTGTTGCCGCTGAACCTGGTGACGATGGGCCAGCCGATCGCGGACTTCGCGAACGAGCTGTTCGCCGCGAACTCGTACCGGGACTATCTGGAGGTGCACGGCATCGGCGTGCAGCTCACCGAGGCACTCGCCGAGTACTGGCACCGTCGCGTCCGCGAGGAGCTGGTGCTGGCGGGCGGTCACAACCTCGCCGAGCAGGATCCCGACGACGTCGAGGACTTCTTCAAGCTCGGTTACCGGGGCGCCCGCTACTCGTTCGGCTACGGCGCCTGCCCCGACCTCGAGGACCGCGCCAAGATGGTGGCCCTGCTCGAGCCGGAGCGGATCGGTGTGGTGCTGTCCGAGGAGTTGCAGCTGCATCCCGAGCAGTCGACCGATGCGTTCGTGCTGCACCACCCCGAGGCCAAGTACTTCAATGTCTGAGGCCTCGGTGTTCGAGGCGGCAATGGCGGTGTCGGGTCCCGATCTCAAGGCTGTGCTCTGGGACATGGACGGCACACTGCTCGACTCCGAGAAGCTCTGGGACGTCGCGATGCACGAGCTCGCCGCCGAACTGGGCGGGGTGATGACGCCGAGCACACGGCACTCGATCATCGGCGCCTCCGGGCCCAATGCGCTGGCGACGATCTTCGGTGCGCTGGAGCTCGATCCGACGGCCGCCGCCCTCGCGGACGCCGCGGCGTGGGTGAACGGCCGTGTCACCGAGCTGTTCTCGCTCGGTATCCCGTGGCGGCCGGGCGCACAGGAGGCGCTGCGCACGGTGCGCGAGAGCGGGCTGCGCACCGCGCTGGTGACCAACACCGAGCGGGTGCTGGCCGAGCAGGCGCTGGACACGTTGGGGCGCGAGCACTTCGACATCACCGTCTGCGGTGACGAGGTCCCGCGTGGCAAGCCGGAGCCGGATCCGTACCTGCGCGCGGCGGAGCTGCTCGGCATCGCTCCGGAACACTGCCTGGCCGTCGAGGATTCGCCGACGGGCTCGGCGGCGGCGGAGGCGGCCGGCTGCGCGGTCCTGGTGGTGCCGTGCGAGGTCGCGGTGCCGACCGGACCGCGGCGGGTGCACCGGGAGAGTCTCGAGGGGATCGGGGAATCGGGCTTCACCGCCGCGTGGCGGACCGTCCACGCCTGAGCCGAGCCATGGCAGGATTCCTGGCATGACGCCTCGGTGGACCGGTCGGCTCCTGCGTGGGGTGGCCGCGTCGACCGTGGCCGTCGCCGTGCTGGCGTCCTGCTCGGCAGGCGCCGGCCTGTCGAGCGCGGGCGGACCGGACACGTTCACCGTCGCGCTCATCGCGAAACCGGACAACCTCGACTTCACCCGCACCGCGGGCGCGGCGATCCCGCAGGCGTTGCTGGACAACGTGTACGAGGGGCTGGTCCGGCTCGACGACCACGGCGCGATAGTCCCGCTGCTGGCCTCCTCGTGGACGACCAGCCCGGACCGCACCGTCTACGAGTTCGTGCTGCGCGAGGACGCGACCTTCTCCAACGGTGAGGCTTTCACCTCCGAGGACGTCAAGTTCAGCCTCGATCGCGTCAAGACCGAGTGGACCGCGAACTCGCCCGCACTGATGGCCGTGGTGGATCGGGTGGAGACTCCGTCGCCGCATCTGGCGCGGGTGATCCTGCGGGCGCCGAGCAACGCCTGGCTGTTCAACATGACCGGTCCCGTCGGTGCCATGTTCACCCCGCGCGGCGTCACCCAGTTGGCCACCACCGCGATCGGAACCGGCCCGTTCACGGTGGCGCGCTGGAACCCGGGCTCGGAGCTGGTGCTCGCGGCCAACCCCCGCTACTGGGGCGCGCAACCGGCTATGAAGACGGTGCGGCTGAAGTACTTTGCCGATGCCACCGCGCAGGCGAACGCGATGCTCAGTGGCGGGGTGGACGCGATCTACAGTCTCGGGGCTCCGCAACTGCTCGGTCAGTTCAGCGCCGATCCCCGGTTCCGGGTCATCGAGGGCGGCACCAACGGCGAGGTCACGCTGTCGATGAACGGGGCGGTCGCGCCCTTCGACGACATCCGGGTCCGCAGGGCGGTGATGTACGCCGTGGATCGGAAGGCCGTGCGGGACACCGCGTATGCGGGCTACGGCGAGCTCATCGGATCGATGGTGCCGCCGACCGACCCCTGGTACGAGGACCTCACCGGCGTGTACCCGTTCGATCCGCAGCGGGCCCGCGAGTTGCTGGCCGAGGCGGGCACCCCGAATCCCGTGGTGCGGTTCGACGTGCCGAACCTGCCCTATGCCACGGCCGCCGCGCAGGTGGTGAGTTCGCAACTGCAGCAGGTCGGTTTCACCGTGAAGACCAACCCGGTCGAGTTCCCCGCGGTCTGGCTCGATTCCGTGTTCGGCAGGCATGCCTACCAGATGTCGGTGATCCAACACGCCGAGCCGCGCGACATCGCCACCTTCGGCAATCCCGAGTACTACTGGGGCTATCGCAATCCCGAGGTCATGCGGTTGCTCGCGGAGGCCGACGCGGCGGACGAGGCCGGCTACGTCGAGAAGATGCGAACGGTGGCGCGGACGATCACCGACGAGGCGGCGGCGAACTGGCTCTTCCTCTTTCCGCTGCTGGCGGTGACCGACGCCGACATCTCCGGGCTCCCGGCGAACGCGACCTCCCTGGCGCTCGACCTGTCCCGGGTGCGGCGCGGGTAGGGCGGCGTGATGGCGATTCAATTGATCAGGCGGCTCGGCATCTTCGCGCTCACCGCGGCATTCGCATCGGTGCTCGTGTTCGCGTTGCTGTCGGTGCTCCCCGGCGATCCGGCACGGATCGCACTGGGGGTGCAGGCCACGGCCGAGGAGGTGGCCAGGGAGCGGACCGCGATGGGCCTCGACGCGCCGGCCCATGTGCGCTACGGCAATTGGGTGTGGGGCATGCTGCACGGCGACATGGGCGAGTCCTACCTGACCAGGCAGCCGGTCGGACCGGAGATCTTCGATCGGCTGCAGGTCACGCTCTGGGTCGTCGGTGCGGCCATGGTGGTCGCGCTGGTCGTCGCGATCCCGCTCGGGGTCCTGGCGGCAGTCCGGCGCAGCAGCCCCGACGGAGTGCTGATCGGCGGGCTCAGCCAGGTGGGCATCGCGATCCCGGCGTTCCTGGCCGGCGTGCTGTTGGTCACCGTGTTCGCCGTCGAGCTGGGCTGGTTGCCGTCGAGCGGTTGGCAGGCGCCGATCGAGGGGATCGGCGGGTTCCTCAGCTATCTGACGTTGCCCGCTTTGGCACTGGGACTCGTCCAGGGCTCGGTGCTGACGCGGTATGTCCGTTCCGCCGTGCTCGACGAGCTGGGGGCGGACTACCTGCGGACAGCGCGGGCCAAGGGCCTGACCCGGACGGGAGCGCTGCTGCGGCACGGGTTGCGCAACGCCGCCGTGCCGGTGGTCACCGTCGCGGGACTCCAGCTGGCCACGCTGCTGATCGGGGCTGTGGTCGTCGAGCGGGTCTTCGTGGTGCCCGGGCTCGGCAGTCTGTTGCTGGACAAGGTCAGTCAGCGGGACATGGCGGAGGTGCAGTCCATCGTGATGGTGCTGGTATTGATGGTGCTGCTGCTCAATCTCGTGGTTGACCTGCTCTACACCGCGATCGACCCCCGCATGCGGAGCGCGGCATGACACAGCATGCGGAGCGCGGCATGAATCGGGTTCGGTGGTCGGGCACGCTGGCCCTGGGTGTCGGACTGGTTGCCGCGGTGGTGCTTGCCGCGCTGCTCTCCTTCGTCTGGACGCCCTACGACCCGACCGTGGTCGACTCCGGTGCGCGGCTGCTGCATCCGAGCGCCCAACACTGGCTGGGTACCGATGATTTCGGCCGGGACATCTTCAGCTCGCTCCTCGTGGGTGCCAGGACGACGCTGCTGGTCGGCGTCGTGGCCGTGGCCATCGCGGCGTCGATCGGCATCCCGATCGGGGTGGCCGCCGGTATGCGCCCCGGTGTGTCGGACGAGATCCTGATGCGTGGCAACGACGTGCTGCTGGCGTTCCCCGCGTTGCTGCTGGCCATCGTCTTCGCCGCGGTCTGGGGCGGGTCGACGGTGACGGCGATGACTGCACTCGGCGTCGGGACCGCGCCCGCCTTTGCTCGCGTCGCCCGCGGCGGCACCAGACAGGTGATGGCCAAGGACTACGTGCTGGCGGCGCGGGCGGCGGGCAAGAGCCCGTTTCGGATCGCGCTGCGGCACGTGCTGCCCAACATCTCCAGCGCGCTGATCGTGCAGGCGTCGGTGACCTTCGCGATCGCCGTACTGGCCGAGGCGGCGCTCTCCTATCTGGGCTTCGGGACCCCTCCGCCGACCCCGTCATGGGGCCGGATGCTGCAGGAGTCGCAGCCGTACCTGTACCTGCAGCCCGCGGTGATGCTGTGGCCCGGCCTGGCGATCGCGCTGACCGTGCTCGGGTTCAACCTGCTCGGCGACGGGCTGCGCGATCGATTCGACCCGAAGACGGTGCGGCAGTGACGGGCCCGCTGGTCGAGGTCTCTGACCTCACCGTCTGCGCGGGCGGTCGCACCCTGCTGGACGGCATCGGGTTCACCCTGAAGCGGGGCGAGCGGCTGGGGCTGATCGGCGAATCCGGGTCGGGCAAATCGCTGACGGCGCTGAGCCTGATGGGGCTGCTGCCGGACCAGCTGTCGGCGACGGGTTCGATCGCCCTCGACGGCGTCGACGCGAATCTCGTCGGTGCTCCGGAGCGGTTGCTGACCTCCCTGCGGGGAGACGACCTGGGGATGGTCTTCCAGGAGCCGATGACGGCGCTGAACCCGTTGATGAAGGTGGGCAGGCAGGTCGCCGAGGTGATCGAGCTCCACGACGGCGCGCTGAGCCGCGGCGAGCGGCGGGAGGCGGCGCTCGCGCAGCTCGCCGCGGTCAACCTCCCCGATCCGGCGCGTATCGCGCGGTCCTATCCGCACGAACTGTCCGGTGGGCAGCGACAGCGGGTCCTGATCGCCATCGCGATGGCGAACCGCCCTCGGGTGCTGATCTGCGACGAGCCGTCCACCGCTCTCGACGTGACCGTGCAGGCGCAGATCCTCGACCTGATCGACACCACGGTCCGCGAGCACGACACCGCGTTGCTGTTCATCACCCATGACCTGGCCGTGGTCTCCGCGCTGTGCGACCGGGTGCTGGTGATGCGGGACGGGTCGATCCTCGAGTCCGGACCGATCGAGCGGGTGTTCGGGGCTCCGCAGCACCCTTACACCCGCGCCCTGCTCGAGGCGTCGGACCTGAGCGGGTCGACGCTCGGCGGGACGGTGGCGGCGGGATCGGGGCCGGGGGAGCCAACGGTTGCCGCGCCGGTGTCGAATGAACAGGCCGAGCCGCTGGTGTCCGTACGGGGGCTCGGCCGCACCTACCGGGGGTCGCGGTCCACGCTGTGGCGTCGCGCGGTGCCGGTGCACGCATTGGCCGACGCGTCGTTCGACATCGGTCGCGGCCGGCGGTTCGGCGTGGTCGGCGAATCGGGATCGGGCAAGTCCACGCTGATCCGGTTGCTGTGTGCCCTCGACACACCGACGGCGGGTTCGATCGTGGTGGACGGGCAGGAGATCGTCGGGGCACGGGAACGGGAGCTGCGGCAGTTCCGGCGCGATGTCTCCATCGTCTTCCAGGATCCGATGGGTTCGCTGGACCCGCGGATGAAGGTCGGCGACGTGGTGTCCGAGCCGCTCGACACGCGCGCGGGCTCGGCCGAGGCCGTCGCCCAGATGCTCACCGCCGTCGGGCTCGAACCGGCGATGGCACACCGGTACCCGCACCAGTTCTCCGGCGGTCAACGTCAACGCATCTCGATCGCCCGCGCACTGATCACCAAGCCGAAGATCCTGGTGGCGGACGAGCCGGTCAGCGCGCTCGACGTCTCGGTCCGCGCTCAGGTCCTCGACCTGCTGGCCGAACTGGTCGACGAGTACGGGCTGACGTTGCTGTTCGTCTCGCACGATCTGGCCGTGGTCCGGCACGTGTGCGATGTGGTCGCGGTGATGCATCGGGGCCGGATCGTGGAGTGCGGACCGACCGAGGACGTGTACGAGCGGCCGCGGGAGGAGTACACCCGAACGCTCATCGCGAGCGCTCCGAAACTGGTCCTGCCGGAGGTCTGATCCCCCGTAGCGACTGCTTGCAGGTCGCTCGAAACAACACTGGGGGCGGGTTGTGGCGGGGCGGTGGGGAGTCCCGGCTCGTCCGTGAAAGAATCGTGACCCGTGAAGACCTTCGATTCGCTGTTCGCCGAGCTGACCGACCGTGCCGCCACCCGTCCCGAGGGCTCCGGCACCGTGGCCGCGTTGGACGCGGGCGTCCATGCGCAGGGCAAGAAGGTGCTCGAGGAGGCGGGTGAGGTGTGGATCGCCGCCGAGCACGAGAGTGACGAGTCGCTGTCCGAGGAGATCTCGCAGCTGCTCTATTGGGTGCAGGTGTTGATGGTCGGTCGTGGCCTCAAGCTCGAGGACGTCTACCGACATCTGTGAGTCGCGCTCCGCACCGACTCCGCACGTCCTCTGGCCACTTTCTCGCCATTTCCGGAAGGAACACCCCATGCTGCGCGTCGCAGTACCGAACAAGGGCTCGCTGTCCGAGTCCGCCGCCGAGATCCTCGACGAGGCCGGCTACCGCCGCCGTACCGACTCCCGCGACCTGACCGTCCTCGATCCGGCGAACCAGGTCGAGTTCTTCTTCCTCCGTCCCAAGGACATCGCGATCTACGTCGGGTCCGGCGAACTCGACCTCGGCATCACCGGTCGTGACCTCGCCCTCGACTCCGGCGCCCCGGTCTCCGAGCGGCTGTCGCTCGGGTTCGGTCGTTCGAGCTTCCGCTATGCGGCCCCCGCGGGCAAGGAGTGGTCGCCCGCCGACCTGGCAGGCCTGCGGATCGCGACCTCGTACCCGAACCTGGTCCGCAGGGACCTCGCCGCCCGCGGCATCGAGGCGACCGTCATCCGTCTGGACGGCGCCGTGGAGATCTCGATCCAGCTCGGCGTCGCGGACGCCATCGCCGATGTCGTCGGTTCCGGCCGCACACTGCGCCAGCACAACCTGGTGGCCTTCGGTGAATCCCTCTGCGACTCCGAGGGGGTGCTGATCCAGCGCGAGGGCTCGGACGGAACCGACAAGGCGCGCAATCAGCTGATCGCCCGCGTGCAGGGCGTCGTCTTCGCGCAGCAGTACCTGATGCTCGACTACGACTGCCCGCGCGGCCTGCTCGACGAAGCGCTGCGGATCACCCCCGGCCTGGAGTCGCCGACGATCTCGCCGCTTGCCGACGAGGCGTGGGTCGCGATCCGCGCGCTGGTGCCGCGCAAGGTCAGCAACGACGTGATGGATCAGCTCGCCGAGATCGGCGCCAAGGCGATCCTGGCGTCCGACATCAGGTCCTGCCGGGCCTTCTGACGCGGCGGTATCTGCGCCGACAACCTCGAACGGCCCCGGTCACACCTCAGGTGTGACCGGGGCCGTCGACGTTCCGTGGTCAGTACAGCCGGCGCTCGTGCAAGTTGCGGTCGAACGCCGGGACGGGCCCGCCGTCGCGGAGGATCGTCGCGAGGGCCGGATCGGCCAGGTGTAGTCGTCCGATGGCGACGAGGTCGAACTCCTCGTCCTCGAGCCTGCGGAGGAGCCCGTCGAGATCCGCGGGCCTCGGCGTGCCTGCATCGCGAAGCGACTTGTCGAGCCCCACGCTGCCCACCGCCATGCTGACCGCGCCGGTCAGCTTCTTCGCCCAGCCGGCCAGGGTCAGCTCGCTGCCCTCGAACGCGGGGGCGTCGAACCGGCGGATGCTCGCGTCGAGCACGTCCACGCCTGCCTCGACCAGCGCGTTCAGGACGACGGCGAGTTCGTCGGGGGTGTCCGCGATCCGCGCCGCGTAGTCCTGCTGCTTGTGTTGCGAGAACCGGTAGAAGATCGGCAGGTCGGGACCGATCTCGCGCCGGATCGCCCGCACCACCTCCGCCGGGAACTCCGTACGTCGTTGCAGGTCACCGCCCCAGTGATCGTTTCGCTGGTTCGTCGACTCCCACAGGAAGGCGTCCAGCAGGTAACCGTGCCCGGCGTGGATCGCGATCCCGTCGAACCCGACGTCGACCGCATTGCGCGCCGACCGCACGTAACCGTCGATGACGTCCGCGATGTCGCGCTCGGTCATCGCCTGGGTGGGAACGCTCGCCCGCGCGAGGTAGTCCTCCGGGTAGACGGTCTTGCCGACCCGCCCCCACAGCCCGGAGGGGCGCATCGGCGTCAGTGCCGGATCCACCGCGCGCATCGCGCCCCACAGCGGGCCGACGTGCCACAGCTGGGGAATGATCCTGCCGCCTGCCGCGTGCACCTCGTCGACCACGGTGCGCCATCCCGCCAGTGCCGATTCTCCGTGCAGGCGGGGGACTCTGGTGCTGTCGACGGCCGTCGGGTGGTCGATCGCCACGCCCTCGGTGATCAGCAGGCCGGTACCGCCCTCGGCACGCCGCCGATAGTAGGCGGCCACCTCCGGGCCGGGGACCCCGGCAGGGGAGTGCTCTCGTGTCATGGGGGACATGACGATCCGGTTCGGCAGCGCCAGCGACCGGATCTGCATCGGGGCGAAGAGCGGATTCACAGCGCCTGCAGGTAGTCGAAGAAACCCTCGGTGACGTCCTCACGCAGCCGGGTGAGCTTTCGATAGCTGATCAGCCAGTGGCCGTTCACCTTTCGGTACTCTTCGTGGTAGTGCCCGTAGCCGTGGAGGTGCTCCTCGTGGTCGCCGTTGGTCCACCACAGCTTGTCCTCCATCGCCCAGATCCCGCGGGCGGTGTCGTCGGAGGTCAACTCGATCTCCGGGGTGTGGCCGTGGTGCACGGTGGTCACCGCGGTCGATCCGCCGAGGAGGGTGCTGATCGCGCGGGTCAGTTTGTCCTTGCCCACGACGCGGTTCGAGGTGCCCTCGGTCTGTGGCTGCTTGTCTCCGGGCAGGCCGCCCCACGTCTCGGAGACCACGTCGTCGGTGTGCAGCGTCGGGTAGACGTCCCACTGCTTGTTGTCCATGCACCGCAGCCGGGCCGCGAAGGTGCGCTTGATCTGCTCGATCGCCAGGAGTTGTTCGGGGGCGGTCAGTGTGAGCTCGGAGTTCATGGCAACACGCTGTCAGGGAGCCGGCGCGCGGGCAATTCTCGTTTCCGATCAGCGGACTCAGGCCAGGTCAGGGCGGGGAGGCCGGGTCAGGCTCGCGGCCAACCCGCTCCGGTGAGGTCGAAGTAGTGCGCGATCGCCGCCGCCGCCATCCGCACGGGCGCCGCATGCCGTTGGTCGAACTTCAACCGGTCCATCGGTCCGCTGACCGACAGGCCGACCTCGGCACCGCCCAGTGATCCGACACGCGCTCCGATGCAACCGAACCCGGTGACGCAGGTACCGAACGAGACGCCGGGCCGTGGTGCCGACGCGAGCAGCGCCTTGCCGATTGTCGACGATCGCGCGGGTATGCGTGTCCCGACCCGTGTCCGCAGGTGGGGCGCCGCGGAACCACCGACCTTCTCGAGGTAGAGCACGTCCTTGCCATCGAGAACACCCAGATGGACGACGTGGCCCGTCACCAGGTGCAGTTCGCGTAGCAGCGGTGTCACCACCCGGTCGACACTGTCCCGGTACAGCGACAGCGCCCCGAGTTCGGCGAGCGTGTCCCCGAGTTCGTACTCGGCACCCCTGCGGCGGAGCCACCCCATCCGCACCAACTGCTCGAGCATCCGGAGCGTGCTCGTCCGGGGTATGCCGGTTCCGCGGGACACCTCCGTCAGGCTGAGCCGCGGCGCGCTCCGGAAGGTGTCCAGGACCAGGGAGAGTCGATCGAGCGTGGAGGTGGGCAGGCTCGCTTTCGAGCTGTCTCCGGCCGACATTGTCATCTCCTCCCGTGCGACCTTCGCGGCATCGCCGACGGACCTCCGGGCGTGCGCAGGCACTGACATCCCACCGTGGGGAGCGGTGCGACGCCATGGGGTCGTCCGTTCAGTGGGATGACCAGGGGGAGGCGGACGGCCAGCAGTGCGGTGCCGGCGGCACTGGAGCTGCCCGACACGACTGACCTGCGTCTATTCCGGTCAGCGGGTGCGCGAATTGAGGCAGGTTCGCCGGGCTGAGAAGGTCACCTCACGCGGTGACCGTGATCACATTGACCCCGCCGCGGCCGACCCTGTGAATGCCGAGACAAACGAGAGGACCCGCTGTGGACATCGAGGAATCCGATGAGGTTCGCATCATCGACGAGGGCACCCCGCCCGCTCGCTTCGCACGTGGCTGGCACTGCCTGGGGCTGGCGGAGGAGTTCCGCGACGGGAAGCCGCACTCCATCGAGGCCTTCGGGACCAAGCTCGTCGTGTTCGCCGACAGCAACGGCGAGATCAAGATCCTCGACGCCTTCTGCAGGCACATGGGCGGCGACCTGAGCCAGGGCACGGTCAAGGGCGATTCGATCGCCTGCCCGTTCCACGACTGGCGCTGGGGCGGCAACGGCAAGTGCACCGGCATCCCCTACGCCCGCCGCGTCCCGCCGCTGGCCCGCGCCCGCGCCTGGGAGATCATGGAGCAGGACGAGCTGCTGTTCGTCTGGAACGACCCGGAGGGCAATCCGCCCCCACCGGAGGTCGCGATCCCAGCCATGCGGGCCGACGATGCCGAGTGGACCGACTGGCAGTGGAAGTCGATCGTCATCGACACCAACTGCCGCGAGATCATCGACAACGTCGTCGACATGGCGCACTTCTTCTACGTGCACTACTCGTTCCCGACGTACTTCAAGAACATCTTCGAGGGACACGTCGCGATCCTGGAACAGGCAGGCGTCGGCCGCGAGGACATCACCGAGTGGACCGACCCCGATGTCCCGCAGCTGGTCGGCCACGGCTCGATCGCGGCCTACCACGGGCCGTCGTTCATGATCGACGACCTCGTCTACCACTACGACAAGTACGACGTCGAGTCCGTCCTGATCAACTGCCACTACCCGATCTCACCGAACCAATTCGTGCTGATGTACGGCATCTCCGTGAAGAAGACCGAGCAGATCCCGGCGGAGATCGCCGACCAACTGGTCGACGCGATGATCGGCTACATCGGTGTCGGCTTCGAGCAGGACATCGAGATCTGGAAGAACAAGACCCGGATCGAGAACCCGCTGCTCACCACCGAGGACGGCCCGGTCTACCAGCTGCGCCGCTGGTACGAGCAGTTCTACGTCGACGTCGCCGACGTCAAGCCGGAGATGGTTGACCGCTTCGAGTTCGAGCTCGACACCACAAGGCCGGTCGAGGCGTGGAAGCAGGAAGTGGCCGACAACATCGCCCGCAAGGCCGACGCGGAGGCCTCGGCCTGATGGAGCCGGTCGATTGCGAACGTTGCGGCAACCGGGTGCTCGTCGAGAAGAACAGCTGGGAGCACACCACTGTCCAGTGGAGCACCGACCACCCCGAGGTCATCTGCGAGGAGTACCGGGACGACCCGACACTGACGCTGCGCGGGGCCCGAGTGGGGCGCTGCCCCGCACTGCGTGAATCCATCGTCGCGGCCGCCGTGGACGGACGCATCGCCGTCCCCGACTGACAACCGACCCAAAGGAATCGAGACAACGATGATCGACAAAGACAAGTACGGCCCATGGGCTGTCATCGCAGGCGGCTCGGAGGGCGTCGGTGCCGGGTTCGCCGAGGAACTGGCAGAGGCCGGACTGAACCTCGTGCTGCTCGCCCGCAAACCCGGCCCCCTCGAGGAGACCGCGGCCAAGGCGCGAGCTCACGGAGTCGAGGTGCGCACCCTCGCCGTCGACCTCCTGGCGGCGGATGCCGTCGAACGGATCCGGGAGACCACCGCGGATCTCGACGTGGGACTGCTGATCTTCAATGCCGGTGCCAACACCTACGGCCACGAGTTCGTCACCGGCGACCTCGACGCCTGCCGAAAGGTCCTCACGCTCAACATCGACCGCCAACTGGAGCTCTCCCAGGTCTTCGGCGCACCGATGCGCGAACGCGGCCGCGGTGGCATCATCCTGCTCGGCTCGCTGGCCGGTTTCGTCGGCGCGGAACACATGAGCATCTACGCGGCGGCAAAGGCATTCAGCCGCGTCTTCGCCGAGGGACTCTGGCTCGAGATGGCCGAGCACGGCGTCGATGTGCTCGAACTCGTCCTCGGCGTCACCCGGACGCCCGCCATGGAACGAGCCGGCCTCGATTTCGATCTACCCGGTCTCAACGCCTCAGATCCCTATGCGGTCGCGCGCGAGGGTCTCGACCACCTCGCCGATGGACCGATCTGGGTCGCGGGCGGCAACTACGAGCTGGCCGCCGGCCGTGCCGGCTTCCCCCGCGCCGAGATCGTCAGGGCAGCGTCCGCCGAGGCCCGCGCGATGATGGGGCGCCGATGACCGAGACAGATCCGGGTTTCGAGCGTCGGTTGCTCGTCCTCGAGCAACGCCTTGGGATACTCGAGGACCACAACGCGATCATGCGACTCATGTACTCCTACGGCCCGAGCGTGGACAGCGGCCTCGACGATGTGGTCGGCGGCCTCTGGATCGAGGACGGCGTCTACGACGTCGACACCGGGCGGATGGCCGGCCGACGGGCGATCGAGGACATGGTCCGGACCCACCCGCACCAGGGCTTCATCCAGCAAGGATGCGGACACATCATGAGTCCGGCACACATCACCGTCGACGGCGACACGGCCGTGGCGGTGTGTCACACGCAGCTGATTCTCCGACAGCCCGATGGGAGCGGCTATCAGGTGAGCCGGGTCACGGCTAACAGGTGGGAGCTGATCCGCACCAAGGACGGGTGGCGGGTCACGACGCGGACCAGCCGAATCCTCGACGGGCAGAAGGGTTCACGAGCGATCCTCGCGAGTGCCTTTCGGCAGGGGGACTCAGTCCCGCGATAGCGCACGGGCGGCCGCGCACCGGGGTGCGCGGCCGCCCGTCTCACCGTTATCTCGCCCGAACCTGCACTGTCTGATTGATCCGGCCGACCGGCCCCGACTCGTCGTGCAGTACGCCCGCGCACATCCCGACCCCGTCCGGGCCGTAGGAAGTCTCCGCGGCGATGCCGACCCACTCGTCCTCTGGCACCCGGAACAGGTGCACCGTCAGGTCGGTGTTGAGGAAGGTCCACTCGGCCGGGTCCAGCTTGGTGCCGACCCCGTTCGCGACATCGGCCACCACGAACAACCGCTGGACGGGGGAGAGCGGTTCGCCCTCCACGAGAACGGCATTCGGGCGCGCCCACATCTGCCCCGGACCCTCGCAGCCGATGTCGGACAGCCACATCCACTCGAGGCTGGTGACGAACCCGGTGTCCCAGAACGGGCCCTCCAGCGCCGTCTCGTGGGCCTGCGACCGCGGGGCCAGTGCGGGGTCGCAGGCGTGCGCGACGGCAGAAGAGTCGGCGGTCTGCATGCGCCAGCCGGTGCCGCGGGCCGCGGCGCGGGAGGTGCCGTCCGGGCTGGTGGCCCAGAGCTCGGCGACCACCAGCTCCACCCGCTTGCCGGGACGCTCGACCCAGGACCGGACCTCGATCTCGGAAATCGGTACCGGGCCGAGGATCTCGATGACCACCCGGGTGAGTCGGGCGTCCTCGCGTGGTGCGCATCGTTCCAGCGCGCGCACCAGCAGAGCCGACGGGGGAGCGCCGTGCTGCATGGTGTTTCCCCAGGTGCTCTCCGTCAGCGCGGTGCTGGCAAAGCGTTCGGTGCCGTTGGCGTCTCGTCCCAGCGGGATGTAGTAGGCCTGGTCACTCACTCGACGATCTCCTCGAACTTCTGCACTTCATCTGCCGGGCTCTCTGGCCACCCCGGATAGGGCGGCGGCGTGCCACCGAACTCGGGGCAGCGCACCTTATGATCGCACCAGCTGCACAGGCGCCCCGGCTTCGGTCGGAAGTCACCCGTCTGGCCCGCGGCGAGGATCGCCTTCCAGATCGCGGACAGGGTCCGCTCGAATCGCAGCAACTCGGCCTCGTCCGGTGCGTAGGTGAGGATTTCGCCGTCGGTGAGGTAGATCAGCCGTAGCTGTGCGGGCACGATCCCGCGGGTGCGCAGCAGCACCAGCGCGTAGAACTTCATCTGGAACAGCGCCTTGGATTCGGTCATCTCGCGCGGCGCGCGGCCGGTCTTGTAGTCGACGACGCGGACCTCACCGGTGGGCGCGACGTCGATCCGGTCCACGAAGCCGCGCAGCAGCACCCCGTTGTCGAGTTCGGTCTCGACTCGCAGCTCGCAGGACTCCGGCTCGAAGCGGGTGGGGTCCTCGAGCTTGTAGTAGCCCTCGATCAGCGTGCGGGCCTCGTCGAGGAACGCGGCCCGCTCCTCGGCGGGGACGGTCTCGGCGACGTCGGGGGATTCGGCGAGCAGGTGTTCCCACGCCGGGTCGACCAGGGACACCGCGCGGTCGGGGACCCGCTCCTGGGCGGGCAGGCCGTACAGCGACTCCAGTGCCGCGTGCACCAGCGTGCCCTTCAGCTGCGCCTTGGACGGCGCCTCCGGGATCCGGTCGACCGCGCGGAAGCGGTACAGCAGCGGGCACTGCTTGAAGTCGCCCGCGCGGGAGGGGGACAGGGCGGGCCGTGAGCGAGGGCGCTCGGTCCCTGTGTCGGCGGCGGCGGCGGAGGACTCGGCAGGGGGCGTCGACACGGGAGAGCTCACACCTGGCAGGGTATGCGGCGGGTCCGACACCGCTGTCGGGGCCGGCGCGTGGGTCGCCGGGAATGCTGAATACGAGGAGATCTGAGTCGTGGCTGGGCAAGACGTGAGCGCACGCGAGAAGCGACCGACCGGACCGTTTCGGGAGGGCGACCGCGTTCAGCTCACCGACGCGAAGGCGCGCAAGTACACGGTGGTCCTCGAGGCGGGCAAGGAGTTCCACACCCATCGCGGCGGGATCGTGCACAACGACCTGATCGGCGCCCCCGAGGGCAGCGTCGTCACCTCCACCAACGGGACCCCGTACCTGGCGCTGCGGCCGCTGCTCGTCGACTACGTGCTGTCCATGCCCCGCGGCGCGCAGGTGATCTACCCGAAGGACGCCGCGCAGATCGTGCACGAGGGCGATGTTTTCCCGGGGGCGCGGGTGCTCGAGGCCGGAGCCGGCTCGGGCGCGCTGACCTGTTCGCTGCTGCGCGCGGTCGGGCCCGAGGGCAAGGTCATCTCGTACGAGGTGCGCGACGATCACGCCGAGCACGCGGTCCGCAATGTCGAGACCTTCTTCGGCGGCCGCCCCGACAACTGGGAGCTCACGGTCGCGGACCTGGCGGACTTCGACGCCGAGGCGAACGGCGGCCCGGTGGACCGGGTGATCCTGGACATGCTCGCGCCATGGGAGACGTTGCCCGCGGTGTCGAAGGCGCTGGTGCCCGGCGGCGTGCTCATCGTCTACGTCGCGACGGTGACCCAGCTGTCGCGGGTGGTCGAGGCGCTGCGTGAGCAGGAGTGCTGGACCGAGCCGCGGTCCTGGGAGTCGATCGTGCGCGGGTGGCACGTCGTCGGCCTCGCCGTGCGTCCGGAACACCGGATGCAGGGCCACACCGCGTTCCTGGTCAGCGCGCGCAAGCTGGCCGAGGGAACCGTCACCCCGAAGCCGCAGCGCCGCGCGGGCAAGGACAAGAAGGTCTAGAGCAGGCGCTTCGCGCCCGTGAGCACTTCTGGACCCCATGGGGACCGGAACCACTCACGGGCGGCGGAGCCGCTACTTCACGCAGGTGAGCTTGCCCATCGAGAAGATGGTGCACGCGGCGTCCTCGGAGATGACCCACTTGCCGTCGACCTGATCGAAGACGACCTCGGATGCGGCGCCGCCGTGCGGGCCCGCGATGGTCGTGGTGGCCGAGACCGTGTCGTCGTCGACCGCGGTCACCTTGGTCACCTCGGCGGTGAGCGGGTAGCCCTGGAGCACCCCGTTGAACTGCTCGAGCACCGCCGCCTGGCTGGTGCCGTCCTCGACGAGCGCGGCCTTCTCGGTGGTGCCGACGGCCGGGTCGAAGAAGGTCACGAGGGTGGCCTGCAGCTCGGCGGCGCTCGGGGCCGCGGCGGCCGCGGCCGCGGCGCTGGCGCTGGCGCTGGTGCCGGTGCTGGTCGACGCGGCGGAGGTGCTGGTGTCCGACGCGCTGGACGAGTCGTCCGAGCTGCAGGAGGCGACTCCTACGGCCAGTGCGATGGTTCCGACGGCGATGAGGGACTTGCGAATGATCACGAGTTGGGCCTTTCTCGTTGGCTACGGTGCCAATTAGTCAGGTAAGGCTAACATCAGAGATGGTGCGGGTGAGGCGGCTCGCCGTCCCACACTGTGCGACGCCTACGGTCCGTGTCCGCCTGTCGGTCCGCAGTTTTGGTACGGCGGCTGTAGCGTTGATAGATCGTCACTGGGAGGAGTCGCACATGAGCGCAACAGAGAATCCGGACTCGTTCGCCGCCCGGGCCGAGCTCGAGGCGCTACGCCTGGAAGCCGCTGGTCTTCGCCGCCAGCTCGCCCAGTCGCCCGAGCAGGTACGAGAGCTCGAGTCCCGTGTCGACTCACTGTCGATCCGAAACTCCAAACTGATGGACACGCTCAAGGAAGCCCGTCAGCAGTTGATCGCGCTTCGCGAGGAGGTCGACCGTCTCGGTCAGCCGCCGAGCGGTTACGGCGTGCTCATCTCCACTCACGAGGATCAGACGGTCGACGTGTTCACCTCCGGTCGCAAGATGCGACTGACGTGCTCGCCGAACATCGACACCGAGACGCTCCGACCCGGTCAGACGGTTCGGCTCAACGAGGCGCTGACCATCGTCGAGGCCGGGGCCTTCGAACGGGTCGGGGAGATCTGCAGCCTGCGCGAGATCCTCGATGACGGCGAACGGGCCCTTGTGGTCGGTCACGCCGACGAGGAGCGCGTGGTCTGGCTCGCGCATCCGCTCGCGTTGGCCGCGTCCGACGCGACGATCCATCCCGACGACGAGGACATCGATTCGCCGTCGCGCAAGCTGCGGCCGGGGGATTCCCTGCTGGTCGATTCGAAGGCGGGCTATGCCTTCGAGCGCATCCCCAAGGCGGAGGTCGAGGACCTCGTGCTCGAGGAGGTGCCCGACGTCGACTACGGCGACATCGGTGGCCTTGGGCGGCAGATCGAGCAGATCCGCGACGCCGTCGAGTTGCCGTTCCTGCACAAGGACCTGTTTCACGAGTACGCGCTGCGGCCGCCGAAGGGCGTGCTGCTGTACGGCCCTCCCGGCTGCGGCAAGACGCTCATCGCCAAGGCCGTCGCCAACTCGCTGGCGAAGAAGATCGCCGAGGCCAGGGGCCAGGATGCCAAGGACGCCAAGTCCTACTTCCTGAACATCAAGGGCCCTGAGCTCCTGAACAAGTTCGTCGGCGAGACCGAGCGGCACATCCGGATGATCTTCCAGCGGGCCCGCGAGAAGGCCTCCGAGGGCACCCCGGTGATCGTGTTCTTCGACGAGATGGACTCGATCTTCCGCACCCGCGGGTCGGGTGTGTCCTCCGACGTCGAGACCACTGTCGTCCCGCAGCTGCTCAGCGAGATCGACGGCGTCGAGGGACTCGAGAACGTCATCGTCATCGGTGCGTCGAACCGCGAGGACATGATCGACCCCGCGATCCTTCGGCCCGGCCGACTCGATGTGAAGATCAAGATCGAGCGTCCGGACGCGGAATCGGCGCAGGACATCTTCTCGAAGTACCTGACCGAGCACCTGCCGGTCAACGCCGACGATCTGGCCGAGTTCGGCGGGGACCGGGCGGCCTGCATCAAGACCATGATCGAGCGGGTCGTGGACCGGATGTACGCCGAGAGTGACGACAACCGATTCCTCGAGGTGACATACGCGAACGGCGACAAGGAGGTCCTGTACTTCAAGGACTTCAACTCGGGCGCGATGATCCAGAACATCGTCGACCGGTCGAAGAAGTACGCTATCAAGTCGGTGCTCGATACGGGGGCGCCCGGACTTCGGGTGCAGCACCTCTTCGACTCGATCGTCGACGAGTTCTCCGAGAACGAGGACCTGCCCAACACCACCAATCCCGATGACTGGGCACGCATCTCGGGCAAGAAGGGCGAGCGGATCGTGTACATCCGCACGCTGGTCACCGGCAAGAACGCCAGTGCCAGCCGCGCCATCGACACAGAGTCCAACACCGGCCAGTACCTGTAGCGCGACGACAACAGGGTCGGGCACTCGTTCCTCGGGTGCCCGGCCCTCTCTCGTTGTTGCAGCGCCTCGCGCGGTTGGCTCAGGCGAAGTAGCCGGCGAGCAGCGCCCTGGTATCGGGGACGAATGCCCACGCCGGGTCGGCGAGGTGGGCGCGCAGTTCCGCGTCGGTCCACCACCAACCGTCGACGATCTCGCTCGCCTGGTGACTGATGGGGCCGTCATAGCGCCCCTCGAAGGCAAACAGGTGGCATCGCAACGGTTTACCGTCCCACCGGCCGTCCCACCTGACCTGGGCGATGGGCGACAGCTCGACACCGGTGACGCCGAGTTCCTCGGCGAGCTCGCGGACCGCGGTCTCGCCAGGACTCTCACCGGGATCTACCACCCCGCCCGCGACGCAATCGTGCATGCCTGCGAAGACCGCCTTGTCGAGGGAGCGGCGGTGCACGTAGACCCTGCTGCCGTCCATCGACCGCAGCAGTACCCCCGCGCTGGCGTGCCACAGGCCCTCCGCGTACACCCGCGATCGTGGGGCCGTGCCGATGACCGCGCCTGCGGCGTCGTAGACCGCCACCACCTCATCCGGCGCGGCGGGGTCGCCCGACGGCGACGATGGGCGCTGATCCATGCGTCCATCGTTCCACGTGGCGATAGGCTGACCACGTGCCCCTTCCGCGCAGGCTCGCCGAGTTCAACAAGGTGGTCACCAATCGCGTCAGCAGGCTCGTTGCCGGCTGGTTGCCCGGCTGCGCCATCGTGCTGCACCGCGGACGGCGGTCCGGCCGCCTGTACCGGACACCGGTCAATGTGTTCCGGCGCGGCGACGGCTACCGCTTCGCACTGACCTACGGTCCGGACAGCGACTGGGTGCGGAACGTGGTGGCGGCCGGGCATGTCGACATCACGACCCGCGGCCGGCTGGTCTCGCTGACCGATCCCCGCCTGGTCACCGATCCGTCAGCGAACTGGGCGCCCCGCGGAGTCCGCCTGGTGCTCCGCCGAGTCGGTGCCGACACCTACCTCCAATGCCGGATCGACCACTGACGTCGTCGGTGTTCCTGCGCCGGATCGCCCGACGCGGCCATCCCCGGCCAGCAGGAGATAGCTTCGGTGCCACAGCCATTCGACCGGGCCACGCTGGAACCGGCGGAGCCACAGGTGTGCGGCGGCGATCACCGCCGCGGCGACGCCGAGATAGATCGCGACGGTCGCGGGTACCCGGGCGTCGGGGGAGAGGCGTGCCGCGAGGCCAAGGCCCCAGCCGTAGCAGAGCGCCGACGCGAGCAGGTTCTGGAGGACGTAGGAGCTCAGCGCCATCCGCCCGACATCGGCGAGCCTGACCCCGACTGTGCCGACGCGGGGGCGGCGGCAATAGAACTCGGCGACCAGCGCGAGCAAACCCAGCGAGACGAGCGGCGCGGTCCCGTACCGGGCAACCAGCAGGCCGGCATCACCGCCGAGCATCCCCGTCGCGAGGTCGATGGGCAACGCGATCCCGAGCCCGAGGATCATCAGGCGGCGACGGAGCCCGGACCCGGCGGGTGCCAGGACCCCCGCCCGAAACAGCCTGGCGCCGAGCAGGAACAACGCGATCGACAGCGCGAAGATGAACACCGGCTCGATCCGGAACACCACCATGTTGTCGATCCGGAAGAGCACGAGGTCCCACCACGAGCCGTCCGCGTACGGGTTCGGGTCGAGCGGCGGGGGATCGGGGCGCGGAGGCTGGGCAGCGAATGCGAGGGCGCCGAGCGTGAGCAGCACCAGATGGATCACCGCGGCCCAGATCATCCAACGGCGCTGCGCGCGTTCGCTACTCGCCAGCACGAACGCGACCACCAGGCCGGTGACGGCGTACCCCATCAGCACGTCGAACTCGACGACGAGCAGGTAGTGCACGACGCCGTCTACGAACAGCAGCGCCGCCCGCCACGGGTACTTCCCGGGCCAGGGCCTGCCCGCACGGAGGGCGGAGCGCTGCTGGATGGCGAGCCCGATCCCGAACATCAGCGTGAGCAGGCCGAGGAACTTGCCCTGCGCGAGCTGCTGGAGCACCTTCTCGACCCACCCCCAGCCGCCCGCGGCGGCCGCGGTGCCGTTCAGGTAGCCGACCAGTCCCTCCGGATTGGTGAAGATCCAGATGTTGGTCGCCAGCGTTCCGAGGATCGCGATGCCGCGCAGTACGTCGAGGCTGGGGTAGCGGGGAAGGGGCTCGGCCATGGGGCAAAGGTGCCGGGATTCTCCGGCGAGGGGATCCGCCAAAGGGATGATCCGAAGGATGATTTCGAGCTTTCACGCCAGATTTTGCAGCGCTCTTTCCTAGGATAATGTCATAACGCAGCTTATCGGCGTTTAAGCCGAACACGGCGAAGTCGGTCGGCGAACCATCTAGAGCAAGCATCGAGGGTGGGGTGGGTCGGCTGGGACTCGATTCGAGGATGGTTGGCGAAGACCGGGCGACGTCGGCAGGACTGCAGAGCGAACGAACTCTGGGCTGGGTCGAACCAGCCGCGTGTGAATGACCGCGCGCAAGATCCGGGTTGCGGTTGCGCAGCCGACGACCGTGCTCGGCGACCTCTCTGGCAACGTTGCCGCACACGCGGCGGCGGTGAAGCGTGCTGCCGGGGGCATCCGAGTGCTCGCCGTGTCGGGAGACGGAGTCGCCTTGGCCTACCTCAAGATGTCTCTCGGCCAGGAGGAGGCAAGACATTTCGACGCCGGTCACGCGCCGGCCTGTATCGAGGTGAGGGGCAGGCGGGTGGGCATCGGGGTGTGCAAGGACACGAGAATCGAGCATCACCTCGATCGCACCGCGGCCCTCGGCATCGATCTGTACGTCGCGGGTCTTGTCCATGCACCCGACGAGCTCGCTGAACTCGATACACGGGCGCAGCGGATCGCGACCGCATACGACCTACCTGTCGCGTTTGCAGGATTCGCCGGGCCGACGGGTGGTGGTTACGCCCAGACCTGCGGCGGCTCGGGAGTCTGGGATTCGACAGGAACCGTGGTGGTGCAGCTAGGACCCGAACCGGGAACGGTCGCATCGGTGGAGCTGTAGCCCCGACCGATTCTTCGTGTCACTGCCTGCGGACCACGAATGGCAGCGCGGGGACCGCCTGGCGGCGCCACGGCACCGCCAATGGGGAACGGTCGAAGGGGCGAGCGGGTCGACGATCTAGGCTCGTGGGCATGCAGCGCATCATCGGTATCGAGGTCGAGTACGGGATTTCCTCCCCGACGGAACCGACCGCGAACCCCATCCTGACCTCGACCCAGGCGGTACTGGCCTACGCGGCGGCCGCCGGTGTGCCGCGCGCCAAGCGCACCCGCTGGGACTACGAGGTGGAATCGCCGCTGCGCGACGCCCGCGGATTCGATCTGGGCCGCTTCAGCGGGCCGGCGCCGGTGATCGATGCCGACGAGGTCGGCGCGGCGAACATGATCCTCACCAATGGCGCCCGGCTGTACGTCGATCACGCGCACCCCGAGTACTCCGCACCCGAGTGCACCGATCCACTGGACGCCGTCATCTGGGACAAGGCGGGGGAGCGGGTCATGGAGGCTGCCGCCCGGCACGCGTCCAGTGTTCCCGGTGCCCCGCGGCTCCAGCTGTACAAGAACAACGTCGACGGCAAGGGCGCGTCCTACGGAACCCACGAGAACTACCTCTGCTCCAGGGAGACCCCGTTCTCGGCGATCATCGCCGGACTGACGCCGTTCTTCGCCTCCCGGCAGGTGATCTGCGGATCCGGGCGGGTCGGCGTCGGCCAGTCCGGCGACGAGTCCGGGTTCCAGCTGTCGCAGCGCGCGGACTACATCGAGGTCGAGGTCGGGCTCGAGACCACGCTCAAGCGCGGCATCATCAACACCCGCGACGAGCCGCACGCCGATGCCGACAAGTACCGGCGCCTGCACGTGATCATCGGCGATGCGAACCTCGCGGAGTGGTCCACCTACCTCAAGGTCGGCACCACCGCGCTGGTCCTGGACCTGATCGAGGCGGGCGTTGACCTGTCCGATCTGCAGCTCGCGCGCCCCGTCACCGCCGTGCACCTGATCAGTCACGATCCGACGCTGCGACAGACCGTCGCGCTCGCGGACGGGCGTGAGCTGACAGGTCTTGCGCTGCAGCGGATCTACCACGAGCGGTGCGCGGCGTTCGCCGAACGCCAGGGCAACGACGATCCGCGGGTGGCGGACCTGCTCGACAAGTGGGCCACCGTCCTCGACATGCTCGAGCGGGACCCGATGGAATGCGCACACCTGTTGGACTGGGTCGCGAAGCTCCGGCTGTTCGAGGGCTTCCGTCAGCGGGAGGGCCTGTCCTGGTCCGCACCCAAGCTGCACATGCTGGACCTGCAGTACTCGGACGTGCGCCTCGACAAGGGGCTGTACAACCGCCTGGTCGCGCGTGGCTCGATGGAACGGCTCGTCACCGAGCAGCAGGTGCTGGACGCGATCAGCAACCCGCCAACGGACACCAGGGCGTACTTCCGCGGCGAGTGCCTGCGCAGGTTCGGGGCCGACATCGCCGCGGCCAGTTGGGACTCCGTCATCTTCGACCTGGGCGGCGACTCCCTCGTCCGCATTCCCACCCTCGAGCCGTTGCGCGGCAGCAAGGCGCACGTCGGCAAACTGCTGGAGTCGGTGGATTCCGCCGCTGACCTGGTCGATCAGCTCACCAGCTGAGACGCGCGCACGCGACACGCTCGTCCACCACCTCAGGGTGCCTCGCACTCGGTAGGGTAGGGGTCCGTGCACGAGCGCACACTGGTTGTGCCGGTAATTGTGCAAGAGCTAAGAGGAGGTCGGCGGCTATGGCGCAGGAGCAGACCAAGCGCAGTGGCGGTGGCGACGACGACGATGCCCCGATCGGCGACGGTGCCGCGGGACAGGAACGTCGGGAGAAGCTCGCCGAGGACACCGACGACCTCCTCGACGAGATCGACGACGTTCTCGAGGAGAACGCCGAGGACTTCGTGCGCGCGTACGTGCAAAAGGGCGGCCAGTGACGGCGGATCATCAGCGGTCCGTGGCGGGGGGCGAGCGACTGCACTTCGGTTCACAGCTGTCCTCGTTCTCCGATCACCTCCGCAAGCATGCGCCGGAACTGTTGCCGGAGAACCGGATCGACCTCGGTCGTCAGCGCGCCGGAAGGGGTGGCTCGATGGATGCTGCGGACATCGCTCCGCACGGCACCACGATCGTCGCGTTGACCTTTGCCGGTGGCGTACTGATCGCCGGTGATCGCCGGGCGACCATGGGCAACCTGATCGCCAGCCGGGACGTGGAGAAGGTGTATGTCACCGACGACTACTCGGCTGCCGGGATCGCGGGCACCGCGGGCGTGGCGATCGAGTTGGTGCGGTTGTTCGCCGTCGAACTCGAGCACTACGAGAAGATCGAGGGCGTTCCGCTGACATTCGACGGTAAGGCCAACCGGCTCTCGTCGATGGTGCGCGGCAATCTCCCCGCGGCGATGCAGGGACTCGCGGTGGTGCCGCTGCTCATCGGCTTCGACCTGGACTCGGCCACGCCCGAGAAGGCCGGCCGGATCGTGTCCTACGACGTGGTCGGCGGACGCTACGAGGAGCGGGCCGGGTACCACGCGGTCGGTTCCGGATCGCTGTTCGCGAAGTCCGCCCTCAAGAAGCTGTTCGATCCGAGGGCGGACGAGGAGCACGCGCTGCGGGCCGCCATCGAATCCCTCTACGACGCCGCGGACGACGACTCGGCCACCGGCGGCCCCGACGTCAGCAGGGGCATCTACCCGACCGCCGTGGTGATCACCTCGGCGGGCGCCGTCACGGTTCCCCAGGAGCGGACGTCCGCGCTCGCCAAGGCGGTCATCACCGAGCGCACCGAGGAAGCGGGGGAGAACGCATGACATTGCCGTATTACGCCTCCGCCGAGCAGATCATGCGGGATCGCTCGGAGCTGGCTCGCAAGGGAATCGCCAGGGGCCGCAGCGTCATCGTGCTGACCTACGCGCAGGGCGTGCTGTTCGTCGCGGAGAACCCGTCGACCGCGCTGCACAAGGTGAGCGAGCTGTACGACCGGCTCGGGTTCGCCGCCGTTGGCAAGTACAACGAGTTCGAGAACCTGCGACGGGCGGGCATCGTGCACGCCGACATGCGCGGCTACTCGTACGACCGCCGCGACGTCACCGGCCGCTCGCTGGCGAATGCCTACGCACAGACACTCGGCACCATCTTCACCGAGCAGCCGAAGCCGTACGAGGTGGAGATCTGCGTCGCCGAGGTGGGCCGCGTCGAGCAGCCGAAGCACGCGCAGCTCTACCGCATCACCTATGACGGATCGATCGTCGACGAGCAGCAGTTCGTGGTGATGGGCGGCGCGACCGAACCGATCAGCACCGCCCTCAAGGCGTCCTACCAGCCGGACCTCGAGCTGGGGCCCGCGGTCGAGGTCGCGGTGAACGCGCTGCGAGTCGGAACGGCGCTGCCGGGGAACGGCGAGGCCGAACCCCGCGCCATCGGGGTCGAGGCTCTGGAGGTCGCGGTCCTCGATCAGACCCGACCGCGGCGGGCTTTCAAGCGGATCACCGGCGCGGCGCTGGCCGGATTCCTGCCCGCCAACATGGTCGGTGGATCGGACTCGGCGAAGGAACCCGAGGCCACCCCCGAGAGCGGCGAGGGCACCGGGTCCGGCGAGAACGGGACCGACAAGGCCTGACCGGCTCTACCGGTACGTCACCGGTAGAGCCGTAACGCCAGCGGCCTACTGGTGAACCGGAAGCGGTTTCCCTTCCCGACCACCTCGCCGTCGGTGGCGAGCGAGATGGCCTCACCGTGTACCCGCACGTCCAGGTCGGCGACCATGGTGCGCTCGTACTCGGCCGAGCCGCCGAGGGTGCCGGTCGCGGCGGCCCACAACAGGCGGGTCCGCGACCAGGGCCGGTCGGCCCGCAGGGAACGGACGTCGAGTAGGCCGTTGTGCAGCTCCGGCCGCGACATCGGGACCTGATCGGACGGCGAGTAGCGACCGTTACCGACGAAGAGCATCCACACCGCGATCCGTCGGCCGTCCATGGACACCTCGAGGGGCTGCGCCTGCGCGAGGACCCGGACCATCGCGGCGGCGGCCGCGGGCCACTTGCCCACCCGGTGCTCCCAGCGTTCACGCAGCCGGACCGCGTCCGGGTAGCCACCGAGGCTCGCGGTGTTGACGAACATCATCGGGTCCTGCCCGTCCGCACTGACCTCCGCGACGTCCAGCCGTGTCGCCCGACCCTCCGCAACGGCCTCCCTGGTGGCCTCGATGTCCTCGACCCCGGTGTCCCTTGCGAAGTGGTTGAGGGTGCCACCGGGGAACACCGCAAACACGAGATCGTTCCGGATCGCGGCAGCCGCCGCGGCCACAACGGTGCCGTCGCCGCCGCACACGCCGAGCGCCCGCGGCCGCACCCTCGCGATCGCGTCGTCGAGCTGGGTTTCGAGATCGGTGTCCGGATCCGCCTCGACGAGCGTCGCCTCCGGCAGTAGCTCGGACAGCTCGGCGGCCGGATCGTCGTCGGCCGTCCCCGATCCGGGGTTGACGAGGACGAGCAAGCCGGCACCGTTCGGCATCTCGGGCGCCGCCACCGTCGGCCCAAGCGTGGCCGGTTCCTCGGTCCGCACGGCCCACCAGCGACGGGTCGAGAGGGCGATGCCCCCGCCGACGGCGGCACCCACGACCACATCGGACGGCCAGTGCACGCCGATGTGGACCCGTGAGTAGGCGACCGCGGCGGCCACCGGGGCGAGCAGCGCGGCAGTGGCGGGCGATTCGAGGGCAACGCCGGTCACGTAGGCGGCGGCGGACGCCGAGTGGCCGGACGGGAACGACGAGGAGGTCGGGACCCGCCGCGCCTGCCGGTGCTCGGCCACCCACCCCACGGGCGGGCGTCTGCGGGGGAGTATCGGTTTGAGCACGGCGTTCGTGAGCGCGCTCGCACCGCCGAGCGAGAGCAGACCGCGCACCGCCGCACGCCTGGGCCTGCCGCCGATCGCGAACAATGCGGCGCTGATCCCGAACCACAGCACGCCGTGATCGGCAGCTCGGCTGAGCGCCCTGAGGCCGCGGTCAGACGCGAGCGGCGCCATGGGCAGGACCCGCTCCGACGTGGTCATCCGTTCAGAGTAGACGGCGCGAAACGCCGCGGAGGTATGTATGCGGTGAGCCGGTCCAGGGGGCTCCCGGCGCTGTACTGTCAGAGTGTGGAGCGACGAATCATGGGCATTGAGACCGAGTTCGGTGTTACGTGCACCTTTCACGGCCACAGGAGGCTGAGCCCCGACGAGGTGGCCCGCTACCTGTTCCGTCGCGTGGTGTCCTGGGGCCGCAGCTCCAACGTCTTCCTTCGCAACGGCGCCCGCCTCTATCTCGACGTGGGATCGCACCCCGAGTACGCCACCGCAGAGTGCGACAGCCTGGCCCAGCTGGTCACCCACGACCGGGCGGGCGAGCGGGTGCTCGAGGATCTGCTGATCGACGCGGAGGAGCGGCTCGCCGAGGAGGGCATCGGCGGGGACATCTATCTGTTCAAGAACAACACCGATTCGGCGGGCAACTCGTACGGCTGCCACGAGAACTTCCTCGTGGTGCGGGCCGGCGAGTTCTCGCGGATCTCCGACGTGCTGCTGCCGTTCCTGGTCACCCGTCAGCTGATCTGCGGCGCGGGCAAGGTTCTGCAGACGCCCAAGGCGGCGACGTTCTGCCTCTCGCAGCGGGCGGAACACATCTGGGAGGGTGTCTCGTCGGCCACCACCCGCTCCCGGCCGATCATCAACACCCGCGACGAACCGCACGCGGACGCGGAGAAGTACCGGCGCCTGCACGTGATCGTCGGCGACTCGAACATGTCGGAGACCACCACCATGCTCAAGGTGGGCACGGCGGCGCTGGTGCTGGAGATGATCGAGGCCGGGGTCTCGTTCCGCGACTTCGCGCTCGACAATCCGATCCGGGCGATCCGCGAGGTCAGCCACGACATGACCGGTAAGCGCCCCGTCCGGCTGGCCGGGGGCCGCCAGGCCAGCGCGCTCGACATCCAGCGCGAGTACCACGCCCGCGCGGTGGAGCATCTCAAGACCAGGGCACACGATCCGCAGGTCGACCAGGTGGTCGAGCTGTGGGGCCGCACCCTCGACGCCGTCGATTCCCAGGACTTCGCGAAGGTCGACACCGAGATCGACTGGGTGATCAAGCGCAAGCTGTTCCAGCGCTACCAGGACAAGCACAACCTCGAACTGTCCGATCCGAAGATCGCCCAGCTCGACCTGGCGTACCACGACATCAAGCGCGGCCGCGGCGTCTTCGACCTGCTCCAGCGCAAGGGGCTGGCCAAGCGTGTCACCGAGGACGAGCAGATCGACGAGGCGGTCAACACACCGCCGCAGACGACCAGGGCCAAGCTGCGCGGCGAGTTCATCTCAGCCGCCCAGGATGCCGGCCGGGACTTCACCGTGGACTGGGTGCACCTCAAGCTCAACGACCAGGCGCAGCGGACGGTGCTGTGCAAGGACCCGTTCCGGTCGGTCGATGAGCGCGTCGAACGCCTCATCGCTTCGATGTGAGTGCCGGGCGGTCACCGTTCTGGCACTAGGCTGCTGAGCCGTGGCGATCACCAAAGTCGAGCGGTTGATGAACCTGGTCATCTGTCTGCTCTCAACCCGGCAGTTCCTGACCGCCGAGAAGATCCGGCACAGCGTGGCGGGCTACGACGAATCGGCCAGCTACGAGGCCTTCAGTCGGATGTTCGAGCGGGACAAGAACGAACTGCGCGATCTCGGGGTTCCGCTCGAGACCGGCCAGGCCTCCCGCTTCGGCACCGTTGAGGGCTACCGGATCAACCGGGACGCGTACGAGTTGCCGGACATCGATCTGAGCAGCGAGGAGGCCGCCGCCGTCGCGATCGCCGTGCAGCTGTGGGAGTCGCCGGAACTGAGCTCCGCCGCCCAGGGCGCGCTGCTGAAGCTGCGCGCGGCCGGTGTGGTGGTCGACCAGGATTCGGCGTCGGCGATCATCACCGCCCTGCCCGCCCGGTCGAGGGGGTCCGAGCCCGCGCTCGAGAAGCTGCTGGCCGCGGTCGACGCCGGACAGAGCGTGCGCTTCGAGCACCGATCGGCCCGCAACGAGCCGCTGCGCACCCGGACCGTGCAGCCGTGGGGTGTGGTGACCCACGCCGGCCGCTGGTACCTCGTCGGGCACGACACCGACCGGGACGCCACCCGCACGTTCCGGCTGTCCCGGATCGGCGACGACGTCACCGCGTTCGGGCCGGTGAACTCGGTGCACAAACCCGATGGCGTCGACCTGCGCCAGATCGTAGACCGGATCGTCGGATCGGGCGGGGTCACCGGCATCGCCACCGTGTGGGTCGCGGACGGTCGCGCTCAGGAACTGCGGCGGCTCGGCCGCGCGGGCTCGGAGCGGACCGTCCGGGGACGACCGGGCACGATGCTCGAGGTCCCGGTGCGGTCCTGGGACTGGGTGGCAAGGCTGATCGCAGGCTATGGGGAGGACGCGCTGGTGTTCGAGCCCGCGGAACTGAAGGAGGACGTCCTGGACAAGCTCCGATCGGCGCTGTCGACGTCCGGTGGCGACGGGCGGGCAGGCCGATGAGCCAGAAGCTCTCGTCCCGGCTCGCCCGGCTGCTGAACATGGTCCCGTACTTCATCGCCAATCCGGGGATGAGCGCCGCGGAGGCCGCCGCGGAACTGGGAGTCAGCACAGCCCAGCTGATGGACGACCTGAACCAGCTGTGGATGTGTGGGCTGCCCGGGTACGGACCCGGCGACCTCATCGACCTCTCGTTCTCCGAGGAGAGCATCGAGGTGACCTTCTCGGCAGGCATCGACCGGCCGCTGCGGCTGACCTCGACGGAGGCGACCGCACTCCTGGTGGCCCTGCGCTCGCTCGTGGAGATGCCGGGCACCGCGGACCCCTCGGCCGTGCAGGGTGCGATCGCCAAGATCGAATCGGCGGCGGGGGTCGCCGCCGGCGGATCCGTCACCGGCGTGGCGGACCAGCGCGAGCGGGCGGAGGACCCGGTCGCCGCAACCGTGCGCTCCGCGGTGCGCCGGGGCATGGCCTTGGAGCTGACCTACTTCTCCGCGTCGCGGGACGCGGTGTCGCAACGGGTCGTGGACCCGGTGCGCATCGTCCTCGTCGACAACCAGAGCTATCTACAGGCGTGGTGCCGGCAGGCCGGCGGCGTCCGGCTGTTCCGGTTCGACCGGATCGACGCGGCAACCGAGCTCGACGAGCCCGCCGCCGCGCCCGAGGCGGCACTCGAGGACGGCCATTCGATGGACCTGTTCCACGACGACCCGACGCTGCCGCAGGCCCGGCTGCTGATCGCGCCGGAGCACGCCTGGGTCATGGACTACTACCCGATGACAGACGTCATCGTGGCCCCGGACGGCTCGATCGAGGCGTCGATGCGATACGGCTCGCAGGACTGGATGACCCGGCTGATGGTGGGGTTCGGTCCCGGGGTGCGTGTGCTCGGCCCCGACGATCTGGCAGCGTCCGTGCGAAACCGTGCAGAGGCCGCCCTTGCCGCCTATGGTGAGGCCTCGACCGCTGACTGACCCGCACTCTCCGCGGGGGCCTGGCCGCTCTGGTCCGGTAGCATCGAATCATCTGATACCTGGAGGTAAAAATGGGAGCCATGAGCCCCTGGCACTGGGCCATTGTGGCGCTTGTCGTCGTCATCCTGTTCGGTTCGAAGAAGCTTCCCGACGCCGCGCGCGGCCTGGGTCGTTCGCTGCGGATCTTCAAGAGCGAGGTCAAGGAGATGCAGAACGACGGTGCCACCACCGCCGCCGCGCCTGCACCCGCCGCCCCGCCCGCCGAGCTGCCCCCCGCGGCACCGGTCGCCGATCCGACGCAGTCCGCGGTCACTCACACCGAGCCCCGGACTTCCTAGTCCCGATTCCGACGGTCCCGGGGCTGCGTCTCGCGCCCCGGGCCGACTGCTGACCAGAACCAGGGCCAACTGTGCGCATCCCATTCGACCCGCGGCGGAGCAAACGCAGGGTCAATCCAGACGGCAGCATGTCGCTGACCGATCACCTGTACGAGCTGCGGACCAGGTTGCTCCTGTCGATTCTCGCGGTGCTGATCACCACCGCGTTCGGCTTCTACTGGTACTCGCACGAGATCTTCGGCATCCAGAGCCTCGGTGACCTGATGCTTGGGCCCTACTGCTCGTTGCCGCAGGCGAACCGCGCCGAACTCACCAGCGACGGCGCCTGCCGACTGCTGGCGACCGGACCGTTCGAACAGTTCATGCTCCGGTTCAAGGTGGCGTTCACGGCGGGCATCGTGCTCGCCTGCCCGGTCTGGCTGTACCAGCTCTGGGCATTCATCACCCCAGGGCTGTACGCGAAGGAACGCCGGTACGCGATCGGGTTCGTCGCGGGCGGCGCGGCGCTGTTCGTCTCGGGCGCGGTCCTCGCCTACGTGGTGGTCTCGAAGGCGCTGCACTTCCTGCTCACCATCGGTGGCGACGTCCAGGTGACCGCGCTCAGCGGTTCCGAGTACTTCGGCTTCGTGATCAATCTGATCATCATCTTCGGTGTCAGCTTCGAGATCCCGCTGCTGATCGTGGCGCTCAACGCCGTCGGAGTGCTCAGCTACGACAGGCTCAAGGCCTGGCGCCGCGGCATCATCATGGGCCTGTTCTTGTTCGCCGCCATCGCGACCCCCGGCCAGGACCCGTTCTCGATGCTCGCGCTGGCGGCCGCGTTGACCGTCCTCGTCGAGTTCTCCATCCAGATCGCGCGAGTGAACGACAAGCGCAAGGCCCGCAAGCAGGAGGAGGGCTGGGGCGCTCTCGACGACGACGAGGCCTCGAGCATCTCCGGGGCGACGCCGCTCGACGACGCGTCGACGATCTCCGGTGCGACACCGCTCAAGGACCTCTCCGATACCCTCTGATACACCGGACCCGATGCACGGGCTGCCCTCACGACCTCCGTTCGCCGGCCGGTTCGATGGCAGCCCGTTCGTCGTTGGCGGTACCGGCCGTGTCGTTGGCTAACCTGGCTGTGTGGAACTCGAGACCTTCGCGGCGCAGCTGAGCTTTCCGCTCGATCCCTTCCAGAAGGAAGCCTGCCGGGCGCTGGAGGCGGGGCACGGGGTGCTGGTGTGCGCTCCGACGGGCGCGGGCAAGACGGTGATCGGCGAGTTCGCCGTGCACCTCGCCCTCACCTCGGGCCGAAAGTGCTTCTACACCACCCCCATCAAGGCGCTCAGCAACCAGAAGTACGCCGACCTGGTCGACCGGTACGGCAAGTCCTCTGTCGGCCTGCTCACCGGCGACCTGAGCATCAACCCCGAGGCGCCGGTGGTCGTGATGACCACCGAGGTGCTGCGCAACATGCTGTACGCGAACTCACCGGTGCTGCGCGGGCTCTCGCACGTGGTGATGGACGAGGTGCACTACCTGGCCGACCGGTTCCGCGGCGCCGTGTGGGAGGAGGTCATCCTGCACCTGCCCGAGGAGGTCCGTCTCGTGAGCCTCTCCGCGACCGTCAGCAACGCCGAGGAGTTCGGCGCCTGGATGGAGACCGTGCGCGGGGACACCGAGATCATCGTCGACGAGGTCCGGCCGGTGCCGCTGTGGCAGCACATCATGGTGGGACGGCGGCTCTTCGACCTGTTCGACACCGACGCGCAGAAGGCGGACAGCGGCGCCAAGCTGATCGTCGACCGCGAGCTGGTGCGGCACCTCAAGCAACGCCAGGCGCTGGACCGGGCCGACTCGTGGCAGCCGCGCGGACGCGGGCGCGGGGACCGGAGCGGCTCGAACGGCAACTTCCGGCCGCTGGCCCGTCCCGAGGTGATCGCCCGTCTCGACGAGGAGGGCCTGCTGCCCGCGATCACCTTCATCTTCAGCAGGGCGGGCTGCGACGCGGCGGTCGCCCAGTGCCTGCGGTCGCGGCTGAGGCTGACCACCGAGGAGCAGGTCGAGGCGATCACCACGATCATCGACAAGCACACCGGGGAGTTGCCGCGCGCCGACCTCGAGGTGCTCGGCTACTGGGAATGGCGGGAGGCCCTCGAACGGGGCATCGCGGCACACCATGCCGGGATGCTGCCAGCGTTCCGCCACACCGTCGAGGAGCTGTTCGTCAACGGGTTGGTCCGGGCCGTGTTCGCGACGGAGACGCTTGCGCTTGGCATCAACATGCCCGCCAGGACGGTCGTACTCGAACGTCTGGTCAAGTACAACGGCGAGACCCATGCCGAGCTCACCCCCGGCGAGTACACCCAACTCACCGGCAGGGCGGGCAGGCGCGGCATCGACATCGAGGGCCATGCCGTCGTGCTCTGGCAGCCCGGGATCGAGACCACCGAGGTGGCGGGACTGGCCTCCACCCGCACGTTCCCGCTGCGGAGTTCGTTCCGGCCTGCGTACAACATGTCGATCAACCTCATCGACCGGATGGGGGCGGCCGAGTCACGCTCGCTGCTGGAGCGGTCCTTCGCACAGTTCCAGGCGGATCGGTCGGTGGTCGGGATCGTCCGCACGATCGAACGCAACAGGGTCACCCTCGCGGAGCTCAGCGATCAGCTCGGCGGCGCCGACGGCGAGTTCTTCGAGTACGCCCAGCTGCGGGAGCGAGTGCGCGCACGCGAACGGCAGCTGGAGAAGCAGGGCCGCACGGATCGCAGGCAGGACGCGGTGAGCTCCCTGACGGCCCTCCGGCGCGGCGACGTCATCGCGATCCCGGTGGGACGGCGGTCCGGGCTGGCCGTGGTGCTCGAGACCGATACCGATCCGAACGACCCTCGTCCGCTGGTGCTCACCGAGGACAAGTGGGCTGGGCGGATCTCCGCGGCCGACTTCCCGGCACCCGCAAAGTCGCTGGGCAGCATGCGGTTGCCCCGCCACGTCGACCACCGAACCGCGCGCAGCAGACGGGATCTCGCCTCGGCATTGCGCAGCACCGGGATCGTGCCGCCGGGCCGGTACAGCAAGCGGAAGTCGCCGGCGGCCAGCGACCGCGAGCTGGCGACGCTCCGGCGGGCGCTGCGTTCGCACCCGTGTCACAGCGCGCCGGATCGAGAGCAGCTGAGCCGGATCGGCGAGCGGTACAACTCGCTGGCCCGCGAGACGGAGACGCTGCGGCAGAAGGTCGCGGCGACGACGAACTCGTTGGCCCGGACCTTCGACCGCATCGTCGCACTGCTGGCCGAACGCGAGTACATCGAGCAGGAGGGACACGGGATCACCGAGAACGGGCAGCGGCTGAGCCGGATCTACTCCGAGAGCGACCTGCTCGTCGCGGAATGCCTGCGGGGCGGCCTGTGGAAGGGACTCGGACCGGCCGAGCTGGCGGGGGTGGTGTCGACGATGGTCTACGAGTCGCGGCAGGACGGCGACACCGGTGACCGCGGACCGACCGGACCGTCACGGCACGCGCTCACCCGGACGTTGCAGGTGTGGAGCGAGATTCGCGCGGACGAGGTTCGGCACAAGCTGCCGCTCACCAGGGAACCGGACTTCGGATTCGTCTCGGCGATCTACAAGTGGGCAAGAGGGGAGCCGTTGGTGGACGCGCTGCTCGCCGCGGGCGATCGCGGGCAGGCCCTCTCCGCAGGCGATTTCGTCCGGTGGTGCAGGCAGGTGATCGATCTCCTCGACCAGGTGCAGTCGACCTCGCCGGACCGGGAGGTGCGCGCCGCCGCGACCAAGGCGGTGCACGCCATCCGGCGGGGCGTGGTTGCGATCGACGCTGCCTGAGCGAGTCGAACGTGATCGCGTTCGACGGCTTCTGCGACCGCCACGCCGTTTGACCTCGGGGTGTCGAGCCGAGGGGGACTACGGTGTACCTCAACACAACCTTCAGGGGAGGCAACGATGAGTGGCCCGGTCGGACCCAGCCAGCCAGACGAGCGCGGGGCGTCAAGCGAGGACCAGCCCGGTGCCGGTGAGCAGTCACCCGCCGAAACCGAGGCGCCCGAAGCCAACCCGCTGGAGGCAGTAGGCGAGCCGTCACAGCCGGGGGGCGAGCACACGCCACAGCACGGCAGCGACCAGACGCAGCAGTTCCAGTGGCCGCAACAGTCCGGTGCGGAACCCACGCAGGCGTATCCGTCTGCGCAGCAGCCGTATCCGGGACAGCAGTACCAGCCGCGGCAGTACCCGGGTCAGCCGCAATACCCGGCGCAGCCCGCGACCGACCCGCAGCAGTGGAGCCAGCAGGCCTGGGGCGCACAGCAGCCCGGACAGCCACAGACCGGCGCCCAGCCGCAGTACCCCGCTTACTCCGCGCCGCAGCAGCCGTATCCCGGTCAGCCGCAATACCAGCCGCAGCCATACCCGGGTCAGCAGCAATACCCGGCGCAGCCCGCGACCGACCAGCAGCAGTGGAGCCAGCAGGCCTGGGGCGCACAGCAGCCCGGACAGCCACAGACCGGCGCCCAGCCGCAGTTCCAGGCGTACAACGCGCAGCAGCAGCAGTACCCCGGCCAGCCCGGTCAGTATCAGCAGGGTGGATACCAGCCCGGCCAGCCGCAGTGGGGCGCACCGGTCGCCGGGCAGCCGGGAGGCGGTTCGTCGAAGGCTCCGCTGTGGATCGCCCTCGGCGTCGGCGCCGTGGTGGTGCTCGGCGCCATCGCCGTGATCGCCGGGATGGCGTTCGTCGGCGGTGACACGTTGGACCGGGCGGCGGCCGAGCGGGGCGTCGAGCAGGTGCTCACGGGCTCCTACGGCATCAAGGACGTCGACAACGTGACCTGCCCCGCCGACCAGAAGGTCGAGAAGGATGAGAGTTTCACCTGCGAGCTGACCGTCGACGGCGAGCCGCAGCAGGTGACCGTGACCTTCACCGACGACTCCGGCACCTACGAGGTCAGCAGGCCGACCAGCAAGTAGGTCTTCCCGGGCCGTCCGATCCGACCGTCCACCCGTCCGCCCGACCAGGGCGTCGGGTGGACGGTCGGATTCGTTTTCCGCCACGGTGTCTCGCGTGTTGACGGATTCGGGTGCAGCGTCGCCAATTCTTTGAGAAGGTTCATTGACAATGGCTTTCCAAGGCCTGCGGCCGGCGCCGTCGTGGTCGCGCGTGACACCTGGAGGAAATGTGACGAATGCTCAACCACCCGACATGAAGTTGCAGCGCACAAGCCGCGACATGGCCGTGGTTCCTGGCGCCCTGGCCAGGTGGCTCGCCACCAAGCTCCCCGAGGGAGCGGAGCCCACCGTCACCCTTCATTCCGGGATCGACGCCAACGGGATGTCCTCCGAGACCCTCGTTTTCGACGCGGCATGGTGGGAGGACGGCGAGCACCGCACCGCCGAGTATGTGGCCCGCGTCGTGCCGTCCGCCGAGGACTTCCCGGTCCTCGAGACCTACGCATTGCAGCACCAGTTCGACACGATGCGGATCGTCGGCGAGCTGAGTGACGTCCCGGTACCCCGCGTGGGTTTCATGGAGCCGTCGGGTGAGGTGCTGGGGATGCCGTTCTTCCTCATGGACCGTCTCACCGGAGTCGTCCCACCCGACGTGATGCCGTACAACTTCGGCGGCAACTGGCTTTTCGACGCATCGCCTGCGGACCAGCGGCGCCTGCAGGACAGCACCGTCAAGGCGCTCGCGGGATTGCACGCGATCCCGGCGGCGGACGAGGCGTTTGCCTTCCTCGACCCGAAGCAGGCAGGCGCCACCGCGTTGCAGCGCAATCTCGCCCGCACCCGCGCCTGGTACGAGTTCGCGGTCCGTGACCTCGAGCGCTCACCGCTGATCGAGCGCGCCCTGGCGTGGCTCGAGTCCACCCTGCCGGAGACCACCGAGTCCGTGCTTGTCTGGGGCGACGCCCGCCTCGGCAACGTGATGTATGTCGACTTCGAGCCGGTCGGAGTCCTCGACTGGGAGATGGCGAGCATCGGCCCGCGCGAGCTGGACCTGTCCTGGCTGATCTTCGCCCACCGGGTCTTCGAGTCGATGACTACTACCTTCGGCCTCCCTGGCATGCCGGACTTCATGCGCGAGGAGGACGTCGTGGCCGAGTACGCCGAACTGACCGGCGCCCCGATCGGCGACCTGCTCTGGTATCACGTCCACAGCGCGGTCAACTGGGGCGTCCTGTTCATGCGTACCGGCGCGCGATCCATCCACTTCGGGGAGATCGAGCGCCCCGAGGACGTCGAGTCGCTGATGCATCACCGATCACTGTTCGAGAGCCTCCTGGACGGTCTGGACGAGGTGGCCCCGTGAGCGAGCAACTGAACGAACTCGGCTACTACGCGGTCACCCGGCACCCGGCGGACGCCCGGGTGGTCTTCTCGGAGGCCCGCGCGGCGGAGGAGCTCGGGCTGGGCTCCTGTCACGTCGGAGAGCGGTTCACCGTGAAGGACGCAGGGGTCCTGTCCGGTGCGTTGGCGGGCTGCACGAGCACCCTGGGCATCGGCCCGTCGACCAACCCTCACACCAGGCACCCAACCGTCACGGCCACCGTGGGGTCGACCATGCACGCGCTGACCGAGGGGCGCTTCTCCCTGGCGTTCGGCCGAGGCATGGGCGCCTATTGGAAGGCCGTCGGTCTTCCCGTGCTGACCGAGGCCCGGCTGCGTGATTACACCGACATCCTGCGGCGCCTGTGGGACGGGGAGACGATCCTGAACCACGATGGCCCGGCCGGGAAGTGGCCGATGTTGCGCCATGCGAACGGGCTGGCGGACGCGCCACCCATCGGCTTCGTGGCGGTCGGCCCCAAGACGATGGAGCTCGCCGGTGAGATCGGTGACTTCGTGGTGCTCCACACGTTCTTCTCCGACGAGGCGACGGTCGCGTCCGTCGAGGCCGTGCGTCGCGGCGCCGAGCGCGCGGGCAAGGACCCCGACAGCGTCCGCATCTGGGCCTGCCTGGCGACAGTCGGCGACAACCTGCCGGAGGAGGACCGCCTGCGCCGAAGGGCCGGGCGGCTCGTGACCTACCTGCAGGCCTATCCGGATGTGCTGATCCGCGCCAACGGCTGGGACCCTGCCGTGTGGGAGCGGATTCGCCAGACCGGGCTCTACATGAACGCGGCCGCCGTAGGGCCCATCGACGCCAGCGCATCGGTCGAGACACTGGAGCAGCTCGCCGCGATGATGCCCGACGAATGGCTGGATTCGGCAGCCTCGGGTTCGCCCGAGGCCTGCGCGAAGACCATCGCCCGGCAGTACGACCTGGGCGTGCACTCGGTCATCATGCACGGCGCGACCCCGCAGGAGCTCGCGCCGGTCGTGGCGGCCTACCGCGCCGATCGACCGACGCTGCGCCGCGCCGTCGCCGCGAATCCGGGAAGATTCGCCTGATCGACCGCCGGTAAACTGTGCGCAAGACCGGGGGGCGTCGCCCCGGTCTTGCGCACACCCGACACGTAGGACGGACGGAGATGTCAACAACGTCGACTCCTGTTGGCGCGGCTCGGGTGCCCCGGACCTGTGGGTCATGACGAGTGAGTCCCCGCAGGCAGCCCGGGCCCTGGAACAGTGGCTGGTGGCCGTCCCGACCCCGGTCACGACATCGGCCGCCGGTACGCGGCTGAACAAGCGAGGCCTCGAGACCAGGGCACGGCTGCTCGAGGTGGCCATCCGCTGCCTGGCCGAGGAGGGCAGTGAGCCGGTCTCGGCGAACCGCGTCGCCAAGGAAGCGGGCGTGACCTGGGGCACGGTGCAGCACCAGTTCGGCGACCTCGACGGGCTGTGGGTCGCGGTGATCACCGAGATCCATGCCCGCAGTTGGGCCGAGATCCCGGGTCCATGGCCCGCCCTGAGCGGTTCGCTGCGCGAGCGGGTCGAGGGCGCCATCGACTCCGTATGGATCTACCTCGACACGCCCGAGGGACGGGCGCTCACCGCGTTGCGGACGTGGCTGCCGCCGCGACGCTCGGACATCGTCGCCGAATACCCGAGGACGGCAGCGGCATTCGCCGCCCGCGAGCACGACTGGATCCAGGGCTTCGACTACCTGATGGACGGTCTCGACCTGGACCCGGTCAAGCTGGACCAGGTGCGGTGCCTGCTACCCGCGGCCGTGCGGGGCCTGAGCAACGAGCGCCAACTCGGCTTCACCTCGGACCTCGATGTCGCCCGTCGGACGCTTGCCGAAGCGCTCGTGGCCTTCCTGATCTGAGCCACCACCGACCTAGGGCGTGTCTGACAAAGCGTGGATCCATGCGATTGCGGCGTGGATGAGGACGGCAGCTCGGTAGACGATCGCGTGTTTGTCGTATCGGGTGGCGAGGCCGCGCCATTGCTTCGTTTGGCAGAACCGGCGTTCGATCACATTGCGGTTCTTGTAATCGTGGACGTCGAGCCCGACCGGTGTGCCGCCGCGTGAGCCGCGGCGTTTGCGATGCCCCTGCTGGTCTTTGGGCTCGGGGATGACGGCCTTGATGCCGCGCTCGCGCAGGTGCTGTCGGATCGCGCGCCCTCGACCATCGACCGCGCATCCGAGAACTTCCGGCCCGGGCGTCCCGTCGGTTTCGGGAGCATCCCCTCGATCAACGACCCTGGGCATCCGAGAGCAACTGAAAACGCGACACGGGACCAGAGTTCCAGCCAGAACGCTCAACCTGTGCCAGACCCGCCCTAGCCGCACCCGGCCGATGGCTTCGGGTCAGGTCCGCTTGCGGCTCGCGATCTCGTCAGAGAGCTGCTGCACATGGGCGGGGTCCGCGTTCCGGGCAAGGGCGACGTAGTGGTCCATGACGGCCGGCCGGTAGCGCACGGGCAACGTCTGTCGTGGGGCGAGTCGGGTGAGCTCGGTGATCGTGAGGCTCTCGTCTGCGATACCGCGGAACGAGATGCCGTCGGCGGTCTCCACATCGAACATCAGGACCACGCGTGGATTGCTGTTGACCTCCCGCCAGTCGACGAGAACGCCGAGCGCAAGCGCCCCCGTACGCAGTTCCGCATTGCGCTTCATTGCATCACTGCTCATGAGCGGGTTCGGGGCGACGCCCGGGAAGTCGGGCCCGACGCCGAGCGATTCCCGACTCAGGTCGGGCCTGAGCTGTTCCATCAGATCGTTGAGCTTCTTCTCCGAACCGAACATCTTCGAACCGAACATCCTGCCGAGCATCCTGCCGAACATCCTGACCCCTCCCTCACAGCGGTGCCGGAATCTCGGCCTGGCGCTTCGCCCTCACCGCGACTGTACGTCGCCGGCCATTCCCTTCCTGCCCGGGCGTCCCGTCGGTTTCGGGAGCATGAGCATCCCGTCGATCAACGACCACTGGGCATCCGAGAGCAACTGAAAACGCGACACGGGACCAGAGTTCCAACCAGAACGCTCAACCTTTGTCAGACGCGCCCTAGCCGCCATACCCGTTCCGTGGGGCGGCCATCGCCTTCGTCAGGCGGCCGATCGACGCCCCGATCGCCAGTTCGTCAGCGAGCGCCGCGAGCCGCTCCGCATCCACGGGAGCGGCAGGCAACGGGTCCGGCCGCGACATCTCGACCGCCGCATCGGTGGCCACCCGCACCACCGGCAGCGCGGCATCGAGATAGTCCGAGGCCGCGGTGAGCTTGGCCCGGATCCCCTTGGCCAGACCGGACTTCGGATCGTCGACCGCCGCGCGAAGCGCCTCGACCGACCCGTATTCGAGCAGCAGCGAGGAGGCGGTCTTCTCGCCCACTCCCTTGACGCCCGGCAACCCGTCGGAGGGGTCGCCGCGCAGGAGGGCCAACTCCGCGTAGCCGATGCCCGGTCGATCCGCGGGCACACCGTACTTCTCGGCCACCTCGAGCGGACCGAAGAGTTCGGCCTTCGACAGTCCGCGCCCGACGTACAGCACCCGCACCGGCACCGGCTCGTCGGCGACGACCTGCAGCAGGTCCCGATCGCCGCTCACCACGACGACCGTGTCGGCGCGTTCGCGGGCGGCAAGGGTGCCCAGCACGTCGTCCGCCTCGAAGCCCTCGGCACCGGCGGTGGCGATACCGGCCGCGGCCAGCACGTCGAGGATCATGTCGACCTGCGGCGTCAGCGTGTCCGGCACCTCCTCGACGTCGGGACCCACCTCGGTCTCGACCGCGACGCGATGGGTCTTGTACGAGGGCACCGCGTCGACCCGGAACTGCGGGCGCCAGTCCAGATCCAGGCACACCGCCAGCCGCTCGGGCTGATGCCTGGTGATCAGTGAGGCGACCATGTCGGTGAATCCGCGGACCGCGTTGACCGGTCGCCCGTCGCGGGAGGTGAACGATTCGGGGAGTGCGTAGTACGCGCGGAACCACAGGCTCGCGCCATCGAGCAGGAGCAGGGGGCCAGTCATGGCCCTCATCCTGCCAAACCGAACTAACCTGAGTGGCATGAGTTCCCACGGCGGTTCCGCGAGCACCTCATCCGACAGTCCAGAAACGCAGGCGCCCGCGCGCTTCCCGACCGCGATCTACGCGGAACGCCTGCGCCGGGCCGCCGAACTCACCGCGGCGGCGGGGCTCGACGCCCTGCTCATCACCCCTGGCCCTGATCTGCGGTACCTGCTCGGTTCGCGGGCGGATTCCTTCGAGCGGCTCACCTGCCTCGTCATCCCCGCCGACGGATCCACTGCCTCCGTGGTGGTTCCGCGGCTGGAGTTGGCGGCGCTCGGCGATTCGGCGACCGCGGAACTGGGTCTGACGGTGCGGGACTGGGTGGACGGTGTCGACCCGTACGCCTTGGTCGCGTCGGGGTTGCCCTCGCCGGCACGGACGGCGGTCGCCGACGCGATGCCCGCGCTGCACGTCATCCCGCTGACCTCGGCCTTCGGCGCACCGCCGGTTCTGGCCACGGACGTGCTCCGCGAGCTCCGGATGATCAAGGACCCGGCCGAGATCGATGCGCTGCGGCGCGCGGGTGCGGCCATCGACCGGGTGCATGCCCGGATGGCGGAGTGGCTGCGTCCCGGTCGCACCGAGGCAGAGGTGGCCGCGGACATCGACGCCGCGATCATCGAGGAGGGCCACACCGCGGCGGAGTTCATCATCGTCGGGTCCGGTCCACACGGGGCGGACCCCCACCACGAGGTCTCGGATCGGACGATCCAGGCGGGGGACGTGGTCGTCGTCGACATCGGCGGCCCGGTCGCGCCCGGCTACAACTCCGATTCGACCCGCACCTACTGCCTCGGTGAGCCCAGTGCCGAGGTGGCCGCCCAGTTCGCGGTGCTGGAGCGGGCGCAGCGGGCCGCCGTGGACGCGGTTCGCCCCGGCGTCACGGCAGAGTCCGTGGACGCCGCTGCCCGCGACGTGCTGGCCGCGGAGGGCCTCGCGGACGCGTTCGTGCACCGCACCGGCCATGGCATCGGCCTGTCGGTCCACGAGGAGCCGTACATCGTGGCGGGCAATCGCATCGAGCTCGCCGAGGGCATGGCCTTCAGCATCGAACCGGGCATCTACTTCCGCGGCGCCTGGGGCGCGCGGATCGAGGACATCGTGGTGGTCACGGCGGACGGCTGCGAGCCGATGAACTCCCGTCCGCACGGACTGACGGTGCTCGGGGGCTGACGGCGCACGTCAGAGGCCGAGCGCGGTGACGGCGTTGCCGTGCAGGCCCGCGTGCTGGCGGGAGTAGATCGCGATCATCCGCTGGTCGGTGTGTCCGCTCTGGGTCATGATCTGTTCGGCGCTCGCGTCGTTGCGGACCGCCTGGGTCACGAATCCGGCCCGGAGGCTGTGCCCGCCGAGCAGGGCAACGAACTCCTCGGCGTACCCGGCCCCGACGGCGCGGCGCTTGATCATCGACGCGATCGCCTGCCCGGACAGGGCTTTGGTGCCCACGCCACCGGTACGGTGCACGGGCCGGAACAACGGCCGGACCTCGGACTCACGGCGCCCGAGTGCGCCGCGGCAACGATGCGTGAGGGGTTCGGGGTCTGGCTCGGCGAGCAACGCACTGACCGCGGGTTTGCCGTCCCGGTCCCACGCGTCCAGCACTTCTCGCCACCGCCAGTAGGCGCATACAGGGCAGGTGATCTCGGCAGAGCCGTAGGGCAGTGTGACCGTACGTCCCGCCGCGGCTTGATCGGTCTTCGACCGGCGGATCGTCACGTACAGTCCGTCCGCCCTGTGCGGGACGACGTCGCCGACCGCGAGCCCCGACAGCTCCGATCGCCGCATCGCGCCGGTCAATCCGAGTAGCAGCAGCGCAGTGTCCCGCCGCTCGGCAGCCCGGTCGGCCCACGAGCCGTGTGCGGACTGGGCACGCATGGACTCGACGATGCTGCGGATGTCGGCGGTGAGCAGCGGCTCGCGCCGAACCGGCGGCGTGGCCCGGGTACGGGCGATACCTCGCAGGATCTCGCGCACGGTGGGGGACTGCCCCGGCTTGGGATGGCCGGCGAGCGAATGGACCTTGTTGATCGAGGCGACCCAGCGCGTCATTGTCGACGACGCGTAGGCGGGTCGGCCGTCCGGCCGTACCTCCGAGGACTTCTCGGTCAGGAACCAGCCCACCAGGTCGGGAGAGGCGGGCAGCGGATCCCGGCCGACGCGCTTGCACCAGCGGATGAAGCTGGTCCAGTCACTCAGTTGCGCGGCGCGTGTGTTTGGGGAGACGGATTCGACGCGCAGGCGATGCATGGCCGCGGCGGCGTCGACCGGGACCGCGAGTGCTCCGGCCGACGAGTCGCCAGCGGTGAGGGATTCGAGTTCGGCCGACACGACTCAGGACGATACGTGGCCGAACCGACAGTTCGCGGCCGGCAGGACCATCCAGGGCGTGCATCTCGGCCAACCGTCACATGACGTAACGAAACCGGGGTGTCGGCGCCCGGAATGCGCTCCGGACGCCGACACTCGCGGGGCATCTTCGTTGCCACTGCGGCACTCCGCCGCAAGTCCTCGCTCGTCCCGTCCCATCGTCGGCAGCCCACTTTTCCGAATCCGTTTCGCCGACGGTTCGGCGCACAATTCCGACCCGAAATCCTCTCAGCTAGTAACTCACGATAAGTGGGGATTATGACGATCAAGATTCATCATTTCATTACATGCCTTGTTACGTAACCTGATACGTTACGTAACTATAAGACGGATCGGCAACGAACAGGGGAGTGCACGTGAACACCGAGGACGAGAAGGACGCGGAAACCGCCGAGGAACCGAAGGTGCGCCCAGGCCGGCCCCGGCAGTACGCCAGCGACGCAGACCGCGTCAGGGCCTTCCGCTCGCGCCGGAAGGCCCGCGAGCAGCAGGGCGAACTCGACGCGCTCGCGAACGCGACGCCGAGCGAGGTGGTCGGGGTCCTCGAACGGACACTCGAGGACCTCCGAACCGTCACCGCCAATTCGATCGAGCAGTTCAATGTGTTCGCCCGGCAGATCACCGCCGCCGTGGACAAGCTCAGCGACCCCGACGCGCTCGACGTTGCACTGCACCGCGCCACTGTCGAACTCGCCCAGACGAAGGCGAAGTACGAGACGGACCTGGCCGAGCTGCGGACACGGCACGAGGCCGCGGTGGAGGATCGGGTGAACGCAGAGGCCACCGTCGACGCGGTCGATGCCGAGCTCTCCTCCGCGGTAGAGAATCACCGGCTCGAACTCGAACGACTGTCCACGGACCACCAGGCCGAGCTCCGGAATCTGGAGCAGACGCATGCCGGGGCGCTGCGAGCCGCGACCGAGCGGGTGGCGGCCGTCGAGGCGGATCGCGACACCCGCCTGTCTGCCGCGGAGTCCGACCTCGACGATCTGCGCGGTAGGTTCCGCGAGGCGCAGTCCCAGGCGGAGGCGGCCGAACGAAGGGCCGCGGCCGCCGAACAGTCCGCGGCCGTATCGGAGCAACGTGCCGAGCAGGCAGGCGTGGCGGCCGAACAACGCCTCGAGCAGGTCGTCGCCTCGGCGGAGCAACGGATCGCCGACATGCGCGCCGCGGGCGAGCTCGCTGCGAACACTGCCGCGGCAACGATCGCGCGGCTCGAGAAGTCCGTCGACCACGAACGGTCGGCGGCCTCGTCCGCCCGTGAACGCGCCGACACTCTCAGGGACGACCTCGAGCGGGCCCGCCTCGACACCGGCGAGGCGCGTACCGCCGAGGCCGCACTGCGGGAGAAGTTGGAGGAGCTACGGCCCCGCACTCTCGAAGGTGAGCCGGCAGAGACCGCGACCACGTGACGTTATCGAGGACTGCCCGACCCCGGCGATTCCTTGACAGGCCCCGGCCGCATGGAACCATGGTGAATGGGTATTCGCGACACGCACCGCGACCACAGGAGCGCCGTCATGACTGTTTCCTCACCGACAAGACAGGGTTTCGGATCGATCCGCGCGGGCGGACTGAACTGGGATTCCTTCCCGCTGAGACTGTTCGCCAAGGGGAACTCACTGTTCTGGGATCCGGCGAACATCGACTTCCGGCGCGACGCCCAGGACTGGCGTGAGCTCAACAGCGAACAGCAGCGCAGCGCGACCTACCTGTGCACCCAGTTCATCGCGGGTGAGGAGGCCGTCACCGAGGACATCCAGCCGTTCATGAAGGCGATGTCCGCGGAGGGGCGGCTCGGCGACGAGATGTACCTGACGCAGTTCTGCTTCGAGGAGGCCAAGCACACCGCCGTCTTTCGGCTGTGGATGGACGCGGTCGGCCTCACCGGCGATCTGCATCCCTTCGTCGCGGAGAACCCCTACTACCGCACCCTCTTCTACGAGGAACTCCCCGGCGCTCTCGGCGTGCTCGAGACCGACCCGAGTCCGGCCAACCAGGTGCGCGCCAGCGTCACCTACAACCACGTGATCGAAGGCAGCCTCGCCTTGACGGGCTATTTCGCCTGGCAGAAGGTGTGCACCAAGGAGGGGATCCTGCCCGGGATGCAGGAGCTGATCCGCCGGATCGGCGTCGACGAGCGCAGGCACATGGCGTGGGGCACCTTCACCTGTCGGCGTCACGTCGCCGCCGACGACTCGAACTGGGACGTGGTTCAGCAGCGGATGACCGAGCTGATGCCGCTCGCCCTCGGCATGATCGACTGGGTCAACAAGCAGTTCGAGGTCCAGCCGTTCGGGCTCGACGAGCAGGAGTTCATCGACTATGCGGCCGACCGGGCGCAGCGCAGGCTGGTCGCCATCGAGTCTGCCCGCGGCCGCCCGCTCGAGGAGATCGATGTCGACTACTCGCCGGAGGCTCTCGAGGACCAGTTCGGCAGGGAGGACGCGGCCGTGTTCGTCGAGGCCAGCGAATGAGCTCGGCTAGACGATGAAGGTCCCGGTCGACGGACTGTTCGAACAGATCGGGGCGCTGCCCAGGTTGATCGATCCGAACGCGGTCGCGATCACCTCGCCGTGCCCGGTGTAGACCGTCTTGGACAGGTACGGGTACGCGCCCTCGAGGTTCACGATTCCGCTCTGGCCGGTGGTCGTGTTCACCCACGCGACGGTGACCTGTCCGGCCGCGGGGATCGGCGGGGCGGCAGGGAAGGACTGGAACCTGATCTCGCCGGGCGCGATCCCCGGTTCTGGCCCCGACTGCCCGGTCGCCGCGGTGAGCGACATCAGGCTGCCCTGATTGGGACAGCCGATGGTCAGCACGGGCAGACCGAACGGGTGGGGTGGCAGGGCGGTGGCCGGCCCGGCCACCAGTCCGCCGATGAGGGCTGCGGCGGCCGCGGGGGCAGCCAGCGTGAGGATCATTCGAGTCGTGCGTAGAGCGCGCATTGCTGCTCCCTGGGTCCGAATGTCATTGCCGGACCGGTCGCGGCGGGGCACACGGCCGGTCCCCGACGAGCAATGTATGACCTGGATCACATTAGCCGCCCCCGGCGGGACGCGTCGAGCAGCGATGCTCAGCGGCCGAGCAGTGTGCCCAGGCCCATGACCCGCTGCACCGCGATCTCCACGACGACCCGGGTCGGGTTCTCCCTCGGCTGGCGGTACCGGGCGGCGTAACGGGAGACCGCGTCCGCGACCGCCTCGGGGTCGGACCGCACGGTCGCGGGCCCCTCCAGGGTCAGCCACCGCGGGCCCTCGATCTGGGTGACGGCGGCGTACCCGCGGCGTTCGGCGTTGATCGCCTTCTGCGAGCCGCCGTTCGTGATCACCCTGGCGAGCCCGCTCTCCGGATCCCAGGTGAACCCGACCGCCACCACATGCGGGGTGCCGTCCAGGCGCAGCGTCGAGAGGGTGGCCAGGTGCCGATCGGTGAGGAAGGCGAGCGCCTCGGCGGACAGATCTGCTGGGTTGAAGGGGGTGCGGGCCATGTGCCGACCGTAGTCCAGCACACTTGACGGTATGAGTGTCGGATCAGTCGTCATCCTCGGGGGCCGCAGCGAGATCGGTCTCGAACTGGCCACCAGACTCGCCCCCGGGCGGACCGTCGTCCTGGCCGCGAGGCGAAGCGGGGACCTCGAAGACGAACGCCGGGCGGTGCTGGCCGCCGGAGCCACCTCGGTCGAGACCGTCGAGTTCGACGCCGACCGCCTCGCCGACCACGCCCGGGTGCTGTCGGAGATCGTCGAGCTCGGCCCGATCGACGTGGTGGTGCTCGCCTTCGGCATTCTCGGCGACCAGGCCCGCGCCGAGACGGACGCCCAGCACGCGGTGAACGTCATCCACACCGACTTCGTCGCGCAGGTCGGCGTGCTCACGCACCTCGCGCAGCTGCTGCGTGCGCAGGGATCGGGGCGGATCGTCGTGTTCTCCTCGATCGCGGGCGCCCGGGTGCGGCGCGCGAACTACGTGTACGGCTCGGCCAAGGCCGGGCTCGACGGCTTCGCGAGCGGGCTCGGTGACGCCCTCGCGGGCAGCGGCGTGAGTCTGCTGCTGGTCCGTCCCGGCTTCGTCATCGGCAAGATGACCGAGGGGATGAGCCCGGCACCGATGTCGAGCACCCCGGGGCAGGTCGCGGATGCGGTGGTCAAGGCGCTGAGCCGGGGCCGCGAGCGCGTGTGGATCCCCGGCATGCTGCGCCTGGCCATCTTCGTGATGCGGCTGGTGCCACAACGTATCTGGCGACGGATGCCGCGATGACCGAGCTGCTGACCGTCGTCGGCATCGGTGCGGACGGATGGTCCGGGCTGTCCCCGAACGCGCAGCGCGCGATCACCGACGCAGAGGTGCTGATGGGGTCGCCGCGCCAGTTGGACCTGGTTCCGGACGGCGACGACGGATCGGACGCAGTGCGGGTGTCCTGGCCGTCGCCTCTCGTGCCCGCGCTGGCCGGCCTGCTCGCCGAACACGAGGGCAGGCGGGTGTGCGTGCTCGCCAGCGGCGACCCGATGTTCCACGGCATCGGGGTGACCCTCACGAACCTCGTCGGTCCCGAACGGATGCGGGTGATCGCGCACCCCTCCTCCGCCTCGTTGGCCTGCGCCCGGCTCGGCTGGGCGCTGCACGAGACCCCTGTCGTGAGCCTGGTGAACCGGCCCGTCGAGGTCATCACCCCGGAACTGGCCGACCATCGGCGGTTCCTGGTTCTCAGTCGCGACGCGGGCACCCCGACGGCGCTGGCCGCGCTGCTCCGCGAGAACGGCTACGGCGGTAGTGAACTCGCCGTGCTCGAGCAGCTCGGCGGCGATCGCGAGCAGATCGTGCGGGGCCGGGCGGATGGCTGGGATCATCCGACCGGCGACCCCCTCAACGTCGTCGCGGTCCGCTGCGTGCGGGGCGTCGCGACACCGCGACTGACCCGCGTGCCCGGCCTCCCCGACGAGGCCTACGAGTCCGACGGCCAGCTCACCAAGCAGGAGATCCGGGCCCTGACCCTGTCCGCACTCGCCCCGGCCCCCGGCGAGCTGCTGTGGGACGTCGGCGGCGGAGCGGGCAGCATCGGAATCGAGTGGATGCGTGCCGACGCCGGCTGCCGTGCAATCGGTTTCGAGCGCGATCCCGATCGCGCGGCCCGGATCGCGACCAACGCCCGACGGCTCGGCGTGCCCGGGCTCGAGATCCGCGGCTCCGCACCCGACGCACTCGCAGGTGCGCCGACCCCGGACGCGATCTTCCTCGGTGGCGGCGTCACCGCGCCCGGGGTGTTCGAGACCTGTTGGGACCGACTGCCGCCCGGCGGCCGGATGGTGGTAAACGCGGTGACCGCGGAATCCGAGACCCTCGTACTGCGTTGGCACGGGCTGCACGGCGGCACGCTGCGCAAGTTCCAGGTCTATCGGGCCGGGCCGCTCGGCGGGTTCACCGCATGGCGGCCGCAGCTGCCCGTTGCCCAGTGGATCGCGACAAAGGAGGAATCAACCCAGTGACCGTCCATTTCATCGGAGCGGGCCCCGGCGCCGCCGACCTCATCACGGTGCGAGGCCAGCGGATCATCGGCCGGAGCCCCGTGTGCCTGTACGCGGGCAGCCTGGTCCCCGCCGAACTCCTCGCGATGTGCCCCGAGGGCGCGGAGATCGTCGACACCGCGCGCCTGAGCCTCGACGAGATCACCGACCGCCTCATCGCCGCCGACCGGGCCGGGCTGGACGTGGCGCGGTTGCACTCAGGCGACCCGTCCATCTACAGCGCGGTCGCCGAACAGGCGCGCCGCCTCGACGCGGCGGGCGTCGGCTACGAGATCGTGCCCGGGGTACCGGCATTCACCGCCGCCGCGGCGGCGCTGGGGCGCGAACTGACCGTCCCTGGGGTGTCCCAGTCGATCGTCCTCACCCGGGTCTCGACGCTGTCCACCGCCATGCCGCCGGGCGAGGACCTGGCGACCCTCGGGGCGAGCGGGGCCACGCTGGTCATCCACCTGGCCGCGCACCGCATCGATCAGGTCGCCGAGGAGTTGCGCGCCCCCTATGGCGAAGACTGCCCGGTCGCGGTCGTCGCATTCGCCAGCCGACCGGACGAGATCATCCTGCGGGGGACGGTCGACTCGATCGCCGCCCAGGTACACGCGGCCGGGGTGACCAAGACCGCCGTGATCATCGTCGGCCGGGTGCTGAGCGCCGAGGGATTCCCGGACAGCTACCTGTACTCGGCCTCGCGGCGTCGAACCGACCACTGATGGCGCCGACGGTGCGCGTGCTGATCCTCGGCGGGACCTCCGAGGCCCGATCCCTGGCGGCCCGGCTGTCGGAGGCGGCGGACGTCGAGGTCGTCTCGTCGCTCGCCGGGCGGGTCCGCGATCCGAGGCTCCCCGAGGGCGAGGTGCGGATCGGCGGTTTCGGGGGAGCGACGGGCCTGCGGGACTGGCTTCGCGACAACGGCATCCGTGCCGTGCTCGACGCCACCCACCCGTTCGCGGCCCGCATCTCGAGCAACGCCGCCGCAGCCACGACCGAGGCGGGACTCCCGTTCGCCGTGGTGCAACGGCCACCGTGGTCGGCCCGCCCGGGGGACAGCTGGCTGGAGGTGGACTCGCTCGAGGCTGCCGCGGCCGCGCTGCCGGAGCTGGGCCGCCGGGTATTCCTCACCATCGGCAGGCAGGGCGTGGACCGATTCGCCACGGTGGCCGCCGACTTCCTGGTCCGAGCGATCGATCCGCCGGAAGGCCCGACACCGGCCCGGATGACGCTCCTGCTCGACCGGGGTCCCTTCGACGTCGGCCGTGAGTCCGCGCTGATGCGAGAGCACCGCATCGACGTGCTGGTCTCCAAGAACAGCGGGGGCGACCTGACAGTCGCGAAACTCACGGCGGCGCGCGAGCTCGGCATCCCGGTCCTGATGGTGCGTCGGCCGCCGAATCCGCTCGGCGTCACAGTGTTCGACGGCGTCGACGAGGCGGAGCTCTGGCTACTCGCGGTCGCCGGCTGACTCGTCCTCGGCGGGAACCTCGACCGCCTTGTCCGCCACCGCCCGCGCCAACGCGTCCAGATGCTTTTTGGTCCCCTCGGTGTCGCGATCGACCAGCCACCGCAGCACCAGTCCGTCCAGGGTCGCGAGACCGAAACGAGCGATCGCGGAAACAGGTTCGGACCACGCGGTTCCGGTTGCCCGCGCACATTCGTCCATGAAGGCCGCGACCTCGGCCGTCATGTGCTCCCGTTGGGCAACGGCGATCGCGCCCGCCCGGGGGAAACCGGCCGCGCGATGGCGGAGTGACTGGGTCATGATCTCGTACGTCAGCAGTCGACGCTCCGGGTTGGCCTCGATCACCGGCCAGCCCCACTCGAGCCCGGTTCGGATCAGCGCGTACAGGCCTTCTCGGCCACGTAGCTCCCAGTCGGCGAGGGTGTCGAACGTGATTCGGGCGGAGCCACTGAGCTCGAGGACGAGTTGCTCGGCCATCGCGACCACGAGCTCTTCCTTGTTCTCGAAGCAGTACTGGACCATGCCGATCGACACGCCCGTGTGCGCGGCGACCGCCCTGATGGTGACGGCGTCCATGCCGCCACGTTTGGCCAGTTCCAGCGCGCTCATCACCAAGGTGGCGCGCCGCTCATCCCCAGTGAGCCTACTTCCCATTCAGCGATCCTAGCGCTTGACAGGCACTCTGTTGGACAATTGTCCAACAGAGCGCCGCGTGTCGTCCGTTTGTCTGGGATCCCAACCGCGTCAACCGGGTTCGGCGCCGCAATCGCGTCGCCTCAGATGGCCATCAGCGCCGCGTTGACCACGACGGCCTGGGTGAACAGCGTCCAGTCGTTGATGATGTGCGCGCCGGCCGAAACCCACAGATTCTTCGTGCGGATGTAGGCCAGGGTCAGCACCACCCGGGCCCCGCCGATGATGATGAACGCCTGGGCGAAGTTCCAGTCGTAGGTCGGCAGGTGGGCGGCCGCGAACCAGGCCGAACTGAGCAGCCAGGCCAGGACGATCGCGGTCTTGCGGGAGACCTTTGCCTTGGCGAACAGGAAGTACAGCACCGCGAGGAACGGCAGGATGGTGAAGACCTCCTCACCGACCAACTGGAACCCGGTGCCCACGTAGAACGCGACGGTGTCGAGCGTGCTGCCCTTGCCCGCCTCGTCGATCGCCTCGTTGGAGGACACACCGAAGAGGGACGAGACGATGAACGCCAACGCGAATGTGACGACCAGATTGAGAAGGGCGAACCCGATCATCGTCAGGACGTCGCGGCCGCGCACTCTGCGGAACAGCGCCCGCCAGTGCTCTCGCGTCACGGTCGCCAGCACGACCAGCGGGATGCCGACGAACAAAATCCGCGGAATCAGAGCCACCACGTTGTTGGGCTGCGGGATGAGTACCAGTGCGGCGAAGCCCACCACCACGGAGGCCCACACCAAGAGCCACTGCCGGATCGACAGCGCCGTGGGGACACCGTTGTAGAACGGGAAATCGGCGTCGTCGCGACGCTCGATCAGTCGGCCGAACCGCTCGGTCGGCGGCATCGACTCGTGGGCAGGCTGCACGTGTGCGTTCGAAGAACTCATTCGCTACTTATCGGATCTCAGGCCGGGTAGCGGCGAGGCGTGAACACCATCGTGCCCTCGGCGCCCTTGACCACGGTGGTCAGCGAGGAGCCGATGATCAGCAGGCAGCGCATGTCGATCTCGGACGGGTCGAGCTCACCGAGGGTGACGATCCGAACGCTCTCCTGCGGACCCGCGACGTCACGGCCGATGATGACCGGAGTCGCGGGATCGCGATGCTCGAGCAGCAGGTCCCGCATCGCGCCCACCTGCCAGGTGCGCGAGCGCGAGGCCGGGTTGTACACGGCTATCGCCATGTCCGCCGCGGCCACCGCGGAGATCCGCTTGGCGACGATGTCCCACGGCTTGAGCCGATCGGAGAGCGAGATCACCGCGTAGTCGTGACCGAGCGGGGCACCGACGCGGCTCGCGACGGCGTTGGCCGCGGTCATGCCGGGCAGCACCCGGACCGGGACGCCGGACCACTGGTCCTCGGCGGCCATCTCGATCACCGCGGCGGCCATCGCGAACACGCCGGGGTCACCGGAGGACACCACGACCACCCGCGCTCCGCGCTTGGCCAGGTCCAACGCCATTGCCGCACGCTCGGATTCGACCTTGTTGTCGCTCGCGTGCCGGTTCTGGCCGTCGATCACGGGCACCCGGTTGACATAGGTGGTGTACCCGACGACGTCGGTCGCGCGAGCCAGCTCCGCGCGCACCTCGGGGGTGGTCCATGCCTCGTCGCCTGGCCCGAGCCCGACCACGGTGACGTAACCCGTCGACGGACCTGTCGCCGCGGCCCGATCCGCCGCGGCCCCGTTGTTCGACGGACTCGGCACCAGTGCGATCGAGAAGTAGGGCACCTGCGACTCGTCCACGTCGGCGGCCGCGATCACCCGCTGTTTGGGGGTGCTGGCCCGTTCGACGTAGCTCGCCTCGGCGAGCCGGCCGGAATCGGTGAGCGCCTGCCGCACGGCGGGAAAGGTGCGGCCGAGCTTGAGGATCGCGGCCGAATCGGTCTCCCGCAACCTCCTGGTCAGCTCCTCGACGGGAAGGGTTCCCGGCAGCACGGTGAGGATCTCGTCGCGCTCGACGAGGGGAGTGCCGAGCGCGGCGGAGGCCGCGCTGATCGAGGTGACGCCCGGGATCACCTCCGCCTCGAACCGGTCCTGCAACCGCTTGTGCATGTGCATGTACGAGCTGTAGAAGAGTGGGTCGCCGGCCGCCAGCAGCGCCACCGTCCGACCCGACTCGAGATGCTTCGCCAACCGCTCCGCGGCCACCGCGTAGAACTCGTCGATCGCGCCCTGGTAGCCGCCGGGGTGATCGACCGTCTCGGTGGTGACCGGGTAGACCAGGTGTTCCTCGATCTGGCCGTCCCGCATGTAGGGCTGCGCGACGGCGCGCGAGATGCTGCGGCCGTGCCTGGCGCTGTGGAACGCGATGACGTCGGCCTCGGCGATGATCCGGGCCGCCTTCACCGTCACCAGCTCCGGATCGCCCGGGCCGAGCCCGATGCCCCAGAGCTTGCCGGGGGTGACGTGATCCACCATCACTCCACCTCGCTGGCGATGGCGTTGAGCGCGGCCGCGGTGATCGCGCTGCCGCCGCGGCGGCCACGGACGACCAGGTACTCGGAGCCGCCGCGGGCGATCAGCTCGTCCTTGGACTCGGCGGCGCCGATGAACCCCACCGGTCCACCCACGATCGCGGCCGGGCGCGGTGCGCCCTGATCGATCATGTCGAGCAGGTGGAACAGCGCGGTCGGGGCGTTGCCGATCGCGACAACCGCGCCGTCCAGCTTGTCGCCCCACAGCTCGAGCGCGGCGGCGGATCGGGTGTTGCCCAGCTGCTCGGCGATCACGGGGACCCGGGGATCTGCCAGGGCGCACAGCACCTCGTTGTTCGCGGGCAGCCGCTTGCGGGTGACCCCCGCGGCGACCATGGTCGCGTCACACAGGATCGGTGCGCCGGCCCGCAGCGCGGCACGGGCGGACTCGACGACGCCGGGGGTGAACGCGATGTCGTCGACCAGGTCGACCTGTCCCGACGCGTGGATCATCCGCACCACCACCTGCGATACGTCCGCCGGGAACCGGCCCAGGTCAGCTTCGGCCCTGATGGTGGCGAAGGACTGACGGTAGATCTCGGCGCCGTCGCGGATGTAGTCGGTCATGCGCCACACGATATGGGGTCAGCGCGGCCGTCGGTCCACCCGGTAGCCGTCGCCGGTGGCCACCACGTCGGCTACCTCCCCGCGGGGCCTGCCGCATTTGCGGTCGCAGCCCACCCAGTGCTGCCTGCCCTCCACCGGCAGCTCCCCGGCCGCCACCGCCGCACCGAGGTCGCCGCGGACATCGGCAAGGGACTTGGCGCAGCCGGGGCTTCCCGTGCAGGCACTGACCTGCAGCCAGGGCGAGGCGGCGTCGAAGATCAGGCCCATCGGCGCGAGCACCCGCACGACCTGCTCCGCGGTCCATTCGTCGAGGTCGCACAGCAGCACCGATCGCCAGGGCGTCACGACAAGGGGCTTGCCGACCGCGGCCAGGAACTCTGCGGTGCGCGCGGGGATCGCTCCCAGTGCGAGGCCGGCGGCCAGGGTGACGCCACCGTCGCCGTGATCGAGCCAGCCGATCGGTCCGGCCCCGTCACCTGTCACGTCGACGGGCTCCACCGTGGCCCGCAGGCCGAGACCGGCGAGGATCCGCTCGGGACCGCCGTCGATCTCGTGCAGCCGCCACTGCTCCCCCCGGATCTCCAGCAGGTGTCGGGCGGCCTCGAGCAGCACCGACACCCCGTCGGCCGCGGGGATCCGGGCGCCGGAGTCGCGGCCGGCCAGGACCAGGGTGACCTCGTCGGCGCCGACGGCATGTAGCCCGAGGTCCGCGGACAGCCCCGAGACGTCGCCACGGCCGTCGTCGAGGGAGAACATCACCCGTCCCGGCAGCTGCGCCAGCACCGGGTCGGCGCAGAGGCCGCGGTCGAGTTCGCGCACCCAGTCGCGCACGTCGACCAGCCCACCGATCCGCCCGGACAGGGGACTGGCGAGGATGTTTCGCACCCGTTCGTGGGTGGCCGAGGGCAGCAGGCCGATCTCGGCCAGCCGCTCGGCGAACCGGTCGGGGTCGGTGACCGCGCGCAGCTGCACATTGCCGCGCGAGGTCAGCTCCAGCTCACCTGCCGCGAGTTCGCGGGACGCCTCGGCCAGCGCCTGCAGCTGACCGGGTTCGAGGAAACCGCCGGGCAGCCGCACCCGGGCCAGCGCGCCGTCCGCCGCCTGGTGTACCTGGAGGGCTCCGGGGCAGGCGTCGGGGCGGGAACGGTCGGGGGTGTTCGGTTCAGCGGACATCGTCTCCAAGGTTACGTCCCTGCACCGGTAGCATCAGCGGCGCTTGCGGCAGCTCGAGAGGAAACCGGTGGGAATCCGGTGCGGTCGCGCCACTGTCACCCGACCGCCTGCCCGCGGGCACCGGGGAGCCAGACCCTCCGCCGCTGCCGTTCCGAACCGATGGGGCGCGAAAACCCCGAGGAGGCCTCACCGTGATCCTGCTGCTGTCGACGTCCGACACCGACCTGCTCAGCGCCCGTGCCAGCGGCGCGGAGTACCGCTGGGCGAACCCGTCCCGGCTCCTGGTGGACGACCTGCCCGGTCTGCTCGAGGGGGTCGAGCTGGTGGTCGTGCGCATCCTCGGTGGCCGCCGCGCCTGGGAGGACGGGCTCGACGCCGTCCTCGCCGCAGGCCTGCCGACGGTGGTGCTCGGCGGCGAGCTCGCCCCGGATGCCGAGCTGATGGAGCACTCGACGGTGCCGGGCGGCGTGTCCGCCGAGGCGCATTCGTACCTGGCCGAGGGCGGCCCGCAGAACCTGCTCCAGTTGCACCATTTCCTCACCGACACCGTGCTGCTCACCGGGTACGGATTCGAGCCGCCGGTGCACACCCCCACCTGGGGTCACCTGGAGCGGGGCGCGGTCGCGGAGATCGACGGCCCCACCATCGCGGTGCTCTACTACCGCGCCCAGCATCTGGCAGGCAACACCGAGTACGTCGAGGCGCTGTGCCGCGCAATCGAGGCCGCAGGCGCCAACGCGCTGCCCCTCTTCTGCGCCTCGCTGCGCACGGCCGAGCCGGAGCTGCTGACGACGCTCGGCACCGTCGACGCGATGGTCGTGACCGTCCTCGCGGCGGGCGGCACCAAGCCCGCGGGCGCATCGGCGGGGGAGGACGACGAGGCCTGGGATGTCACCGAACTGGCCGCGCTCGACGTGCCCATCCTGCAGGGCCTGTGCCTGACCAGCAGCCGCGAGGCCTGGGAGTCCAATGACGACGGCCTCTCGCCGATGGACGTGGCGACGCAGGTCGCGGTGCCCGAGTTCGACGGCCGGCTGATCACGGTTCCCTTCTCGTTCAAGGAGATCGACGCCGACGGCCTCACCGCGTATGTGCCCGACCCCGAGCGGGCGGCCCGGGTCGCCGGCATCGCGGTGCGGCACGCCCGGCTGCGGCACATCCCCCTCGCGGAGAAGCGGATCGCGCTGATGCTCTCCGCCTATCCCACCAAGCACGCCCGTATCGGCAACGCCGTCGGCCTGGACACCCCGGCCAGCGCGATCGCGCTGCTCACCGAGATGCGCGCTGCCGGATACGACCTCGGGCCGCTCGACGGAGACGACGCGCTGCCCGGTCTGGCGGCAGGCGACGGCGACGCCCTGATCCATGCGCTCATCGCGGCGGGCGGGCAGGACCCGGACTGGCTGACGGCGGAGCAGCTCGAGGGCAACCCGATCCGCATCTCCGCGGCGCGGTACCGGCAGTGGTTCGCCACGCTGCCGCAGGACCTGCGCGAAGGCGTCGAGAAGCACTGGGGCGCTGCGCCGGGCGAGCTGTACGTGGACCGGTCGTCCGACCCCGACGGCGAGATCGTCATCGCCGCGATGCCGGTCGGCAACGTGGTCCTGATGGTGCAGCCGCCCCGCGGCTTCGGCGAGAATCCCGTTGCCATCTATCACGATCCGGATCTGCCGCCGAGCCATCACTACCTCGCCGCCTACCGTTGGCTGGCCGCCCGTCAGGACGAGGGCGGCTTCGGCGCGGACGCGGTGGTACACCTGGGCAAGCACGGGAACCTGGAGTGGCTGCCCGGCAAGACGCTCGGCATGTCCGCGTCCTGCGGCACCGACGCCGCGCTCGGCGAGCTGCCGCTGATCTACCCGTTCCTGGTGAACGATCCGGGCGAGGGCACCCAGGCCAAGCGCCGCGCCCACGCGACCCTGGTCGACCACCTGATCCCACCGATGGCCCGCGCCGAGAGCTACGGCGACATCTCGCGCCTCGAGCAGCTGCTCGACGAGCACTCCAACATCTCGGCGCTCGACCCGGCGAAGCTGCCCGCGATCCGCCAGCAGATCTGGACGCTGATGCGTGCGGCGAAGATGGACCACGACCTGGGCCTCGCGGAGCGCCCGGACGAGGACGTCTTCGACGACATGCTGCTGCACGTCGACGGCTGGCTGTGCGAGATCAAGGACGTACAGATCCGCGACGGGCTGCACATCCTCGGCAAGGCACCCGAGGGCGACGCGGAGGTCGAGCTGGTGCTCGCGATCCTGCGGGCCCGGCAGATGTGGGGCGGCGAACGCACCGTCCCCGGCCTGCGCGAGGCGCTGGGGCTGAGCGAGGACGGCGACGAGGCCCGCACCAAGGTCGACGCCATCGAGGAGATCGCGCACCGGCTGGTAGCGGACCTGCAGGCCGCTGACTGGGCCCCGGCCGCCGCGGCACGGATCGGCGCCGACCACGGCGAACAGGTGGTGGCCGTACTGGAGTTCGCGGCGGCGGAGGTGGTGCCTCGGCTGCGGCAGACCGCAGGCGAGATCGCCCAGGTGCTGCGCGCGCTCGACGGCCGGTTCATCGCCGCCGGGCCCAGCGGGTCGCCGCTGCGCGGTCTGGTCAACGTGCTGCCCACCGGCCGCAACTTCTACTCGGTGGATCCGAAGGCGGTGCCGTCGCGGCTGGCATGGGAGACCGGTCAGGCGATGGCCGAGTCGCTGCTTGCCCGCTACCTGGCCGACCACGGCGAGTACCCGCGCTCCGTCGGGCTGTCCGTCTGGGGCACCTCCGCGATGCGCACCTCCGGCGACGACATCGCGGAAGTTTTTGCCCTGCTGGGTGTCCGGCCGGTCTGGGACGAGGCGTCGCGCCGCGTCACCAGCCTGGAGGTCATCTCGCTGGAGGAGCTGGGCAGGCCCCGCGTGGATGTGACCGTCCGGATCAGCGGCTTTTTCCGGGATGCCTTCCCGCACGTGCTGGCGCTGCTCGACGACGCGGTCCGGATGGTCGCTGCCGTGGACGAGCCCGCCGAGAGCAACTACATCCGCGCCCATGCGCAGGCGGACCTGGCCGAGCACGGTGACGACCGCCGGGCCACCACCCGCATCTTCGGGTCCAAGCCTGGCACCTACGGCGCGGGCCTGCTGCAGCTGATCGACTCGAAGAGCTGGCGCAACGACTCCGACCTCGCCGAGGTGTACACGACCTGGGGCGGCTACGCCTACGGCCGAGGCCTCGACGGCGCGCCCGCCTCCGACGACATGCGCACCGCCTACCGGCGAATCGCGGTGGCAGCCAAGAACACCGACACCCGAGAGCACGACATCGCCGACTCCGACGACTACTTCCAGTACCACGGCGGCATGGTCGCCACCGTCCGCGCGCTGACCGGGAAGTCGCCGGAGGCCTACATCGGCGACAGCACCCGCCCCGAGGCCGTCCGCACCCGCACGCTGTCGGAGGAGACCGCCCGGGTGTTCCGCGCGCGGGTGGTCAACCCGCGCTGGCTCGAGGCGATGCGCAGGCACGGCTACAAGGGCGCCTTCGAGATGGCCGCGACCGTCGACTATTTGTTCGGGTACGACGCCACGACCAACGTCGTCGCGGACTGGATGTACGAGAAGCTTGCCGAGACCTACGTGCTGGACGAGCAGAATCGCAAGTTCATGACCGAGTCCAATCCCTGGGCCCTGCACGGGATCGCGGAGCGGCTGCTCGAGGCCGCCGAGCGCGACATGTGGGAGCAGCCGGAACAGCAGACGCTGGACGGGCTGCGACAGGTCTACCTGGAGACCGAAGGTGAGCTCGAGGGGGAGTAGTCGGGCCGGTTGCCCCTAGGCTGATGCCCATGAGCCCCACGCTGAGCGAGATCGGTGCCGCCAAGTACGTCCTGCTGACCACCTTCCGCAAGGACGGCTCGGCGGTCCCGACCCCGCTGTGGGCGGCGCTCGACGGCGACCGCCTGCTGCTGTGGACGGTCACCGACTCCTGGAAGGTCAAGCGGATCCGTCGGAACCCGCAGGTGACGGTCGCGCCCTGCGACGTGCGCGGCAATCAAAAGGGTGACGCGATCGAGGCGACCGCGGTGGTGCTGGACGACGCCGGGACGGAGCACGCCCGCGAGGTCATCACCCGCAAGTACGGGATCCTCGGCTGGCTCACGGTCAAGGGCAGCCTGCTGCGCCGCGGTAAGACCGGCACAATCGGCCTGGCCGTCACCACACCCTGATCGCCGGTCGACACAAGAAGGACGAGGCCCGCACCGGCGATTCGCCGGTGCGGGCCTCGGACTTCTGAGGTGATCGGTCAGCTACCGAAGGATGAGCCACCCAGATCTGCGCTGCCGAACTGGCTGAGATCGGGGAGTCCGGGGATCGGGATGATCGGGTTGAGCGAGTTGAACCGGAGCGTCACCTTCGCCTCCTCGCCTGCGGCGGCGAGCTTTTCGCTGCCACCGGAGGGGACCAGGAAGGACCCGCCGCCGCCACCGGCGCCCGCGGCGCCGCCGCCACCACCGAAGTAGCCGGCGCCGCCGGCACCGCCGGAGTCGGCACCCGCGCCACCGTCACCGAGCACGCCTGCCGCGCCGGACGGAGATCCGGTGCCGCCCGCACCGCCCGCGGTCGCGGTGCCTGCCTTGCCGCCCGCGGCACCCGCCGCGGAGACGCCTGCATTGCCGCCTGCCCCGAGGCTTCCCGCACCCCCGCCGGGAGCGACGAGCGTGCGGGAGCGCAGGCCCTTCTCCCGGTCCTGCTTGATCGACTCGGTGGCGGTTCCGGAGAAGCCGCCACCGGAACCGCCACCCTCACCGACGAGGATGTACAGCTTCGATCCCGGGGTAACGGGGAGGTCCGCGGTGACACGACCGCCGAGCCCGCCTGCGCCGACCCCGCCCTTGCCTGCCTCACCGATCGCGGTCACCGTCACCGAGGTCACGCCGGCGGGGATGTCGAGGACATGCTCGCCTTCGACGTTGACCATGCAGTTGACGAGAATCCCCGACTGCGCGCATCCCACGATCTTGTCGCCGGCGGCGGCAACGCCGGTACCGCCGGTGACCGCGGCCGCGACGGCTGCCGTCATACCCACCGTCGCGGCCAGTCCCACGGTTCGCCGCATCCCCATCGAGCCCGCCGCCCACACACGCCCTTGCATCAACAAACCTCGCAGAGTCCTAATCGATCCGGGGCGATCGCCACCGGCGCTGGAAGCATGCCATGTTCCCGGACGCGAGGTGGGCACATTGACGCAGCGAACTGGACGCTGGGTTTACACCCCGCGTCAGGACGCGGAGCTACCCACGCTTCCCGAGCCGCCGGAGCTGCCCGCGCTGCCGGAGTCGGAGCTTCCCGCGCTGCCGGAGCCGCTGCCGCTGTCGGAGCTGCCACTGGCGCCCACATAGGACGAGTCGAACTCGACGACGACCCGCGCGACGGAAGCGCCTGCCGGGGCGAGCGCGGTGCTGCCACCGGCCGGGACCAGGAAGGATCCGCCGCCGCCGTTCAACCCGCCACCACCACCGAAGTAGCCGCCGCCACCGCCCGAGCCGACCAGACCGCCCGCGCCACCGGTGCCGAACGCACCGTCGGTGCCGCCGATGCCGGCCGTGCCCCCCGCGGTATCGGTACCGGCTTGTCCGCCTCCGGCGCCGGGCGCCGCGGCGCCCGCGTCACCGCCCACACCCGCGCCGCCGCCACCGCCACCGGGCGCAACCAGCAGGCGTGAGTTCATGCCGGCGGTCCAGCTGCCCTCGGCAGATTCCGTTGCGACCGCGGCGAACCCGCCGCCCGGGTTCAATCCCGACCCGCCGCCGTTGCCCACCATGATGTAGAGCCGCTGCCCTGGCGTCACGGGGAGGTCGGCGGTGACCACGCCGCCGCGTCCACCCCGAAATCCGCCACCGTTGGCACCGTTCGCGGTCACCTTCACCGAGGTGATGCCTGCCGGCACATCGACGAAGTACTCGTGGGGGCCGTAGCTGTCATAGGAGCACGTGGTGTGCCCGATCTCGGTGGCACAGAAGACGGTCGCGGATGCCCCGCCCGCGCTGATCAGGCCCGCCGACGCGCACGCCGCGGTAAGCCCCATTGCCGCGGCAACCTTCACCGCACGGTGCCCCCACACCGAACCCTGTCGAACCCGACCCATCATCGATTGCTCCTCCGAGATCACGCCGATTCGGTGGCGGTCGCCACCGGCGGGGGGAAGCATGGCACGAGATTTCGCGCCGCATATCGAGAATGGGTGAGATGATTCCGCGGGCGCCTGAAAGTCAGTCGTCGTTGAAGCCGCGCAGCCTATTGAGCTCGCGCCGTTCATGTTTGGTGGGTCGACCGGATCCACGATCCCGGCGCGGCAGGGCGATCAGTTCCTCACGCGGCGGCGGAGGAGGTGTCCTGTCGATCACGCACAGCGCGGCCTCGGGCGCCCCGACCCGCTTGCGGATGAGCCTGGCCACCACGACTATCCGTTCGGTGCCCGCGACGCGGACCCGCACCTCGTCGTCCATCTGCACCGGCTGCGCGGGTTTGGCCGACACCCCGTTCACCCGCACGTGGCCTGCCCGGCACGCGGCGGCCGCGGCGGAGCGCGTCTTGAACAGGCGCACGGACCACGCCCAGCTGTCCACCCGCACGCTGGTGGCTTCCCCGCTCGACATGCCGTCCAGGGTACCGAGCGGACCGTTCAGCCCCGATTCGCTCCGTCGCCCGCAGGCCCGACCGCCAGCCGGACGGGCGGCAGGTAGTCCGAGACCGGGGTCCGGTGCCACCACACGCCGCTGTCTCGGCGCTCCCGCCGGGTGCTGAACCGGTAGCGGAACAGGCGCGCCCGCACGAAGGTGGGCGGCGACTCCGCAAACGGGTTGTGCCGGATCAGCGCCAGCGTCGCGGCGTCGTTCTGGAGCAGTTTCTCGGCGAACGCGACGAACCACCCCCTGGCGTAGCCGGGAGAGATCGCGGCGAACCACATCAGCCAGTCGAGGCGCAGGTGGTACGGAGCGAACTGGCGGGGCCGCCGCCGGAGGTCTCCCGGCTTGCCCTTGAACTCGTACTCCCGCCAGACCGCGTCGGGGGTGAGGTGCGCGGCCTCGGTGCCCTCCACGATCACCTCGTACCGGATCCGGGTGACGTGGCCGAACGCGCCGTAGGTGTTGACCAGGTGCCAGGCATTGAACGAGGCATTCATCAGTTGGCTGTGCGAGGCCAGGTTGCGCGCCGGCCAGTAGCTGAGCACGAGGACCAGGGCGGTCACCGCGATCACCACGACCACGAAGGCAGGCGGGGTGGTCCCGGTCTCGGCGGGTGTGCCGATCGGCAGGACCACGCCGAGCACGCTGTCCGGCAGCACCGACACCGCCAGCACCAGGGCGAGCCAGTTCAGCCACGCGAAGTTGCCGCTGGCCACCAGCCACAGCTGCGTCACGATCATCAAGCCCGCCGCGATCGCGGCGACCGGTTGCGGGGCGAACAGTCCGAAGGGCATCACCAGCTGCGCCAGGTGATTGCCCGCGACCTCGACCCGGTGCAGCGGCCGGGGGAGTCGGTGGAAATACCAGCTCAGCGGTCCCGGCATCGGCTGCGTCTCGTGGTGGTAGTACAGGCAGGTCAGGTCGCGCCAGCAGGAGTCCCCGCGGATCTTGATCATCCCGGCGCCGAATTCGAGCCGGAACAGCAACCACCGCAGTAACAGCAGGATGGCCAACGGTGGCGCGGTGTCGGCGTTGCCAAGGAAGACGGCCAGGAAACCGACCTCGAGCAGCAGCGACTCCCAGCCGAACCCGTACCAGACCTGGCCGACGTTGACGATCGACAGGTACAGCAGCCACATCGCGAACCACACCAGCATGTGCGCGGGCAGCGGGAGCCGGGCGGTGACACCCAGCACGCCGAGTGCCGCCAGCCCGGCCCCGGTCCACGCAACGGCAGCGAAGAACCGATCGGAGTAGTACAGGTGGAACAGGCTCGGTGACCGCCGGAACGATGCCGTCGCCAGATGGTCGGGGACGGGGAGCATCCCGTTGCTGCCGATCAGGGCCCGGAACTGGTTGACTGCCACGAGAAACGCGGTCAGGTAGATGGCGGCGAGGCCTTCCGTGAAGAGCAGCCGCCCGAGCCAATAGCCATCCGCGTTGAACCAGTCCACCGTCGCCGCCTGGGGCGATCGCGGGGGATTCCCGCCTCTGCCGGACGTTACTCCTCGATACCCCCGATGGCGTGGGTGCGAATCCCGCGGCGAGAAGTCAGTCGAGGGCGTCCAGGTACGACCAGCGCCCGTCCTCGCGCACGAACCGACTGTGCTCGCGGAGCGAGTCCCGCTGCCCGGAGTGCACGTAGTGTGCCTCGAACTCGACCGTGCCCTCGTTTTCCAGCAGCCCGCCGCCCGTGTGGCCGAGGATGTCGAGCCGGGTCCAGCGCTGATCGGGGTCGAGGGTCAGCCGCCCCGGGCGCGTACTCGGGTGCCAGGTCCGCAGCAGATAGTCGGCGTCGCCGACCGCGAATGCGCTGTACCGGGACCTCATCAGCTGCTCGGCGGTCGGCGCCTCCGCGGCACCGGAATGAAACCGCCCGCAGCATCGCTCGTAGGTCTCACCACTGAGGCAGGGACAGCGGGTCATCACTGTGCCCGGCTCACGGACGACATGTGGAAGTCGGGGATCCGCAGCGGCGGCATCGCGGTTCGGGTGAACCAGTCCTTCCACTCGCGCGGGAGGGTGCTCTCGGTGGCCCCGACCTCCGAGACCCGCCGCAGCAGGTCGAGCGGGCTCTCGTTGAAACGGAAGTTGTTGACGGCGCCGGTGACCGCCCCGTCCTCGACCAGATACACCCCATCCCTGGTCAGGCCCGTGAGCAGCAGCGTGGCCGGGTCCACCTCGCGGATGTACCAGAGCGTGGTCAGCAGCAGCCCGCGCTCGGTCCGGGCGACCATCTCGTCGATGGTCGCCGCACCGCCGCCGGTGAGCAGCAGGTTGTCGCCGGGCACGGCCACCGTGGCCCCGAACTCCTGCGCCGCGTGGCGGGGGTAGGCGAGCGCGTTGACGGCACCGTCACGGACCCAGTCGACCCGATCGACATCCATGCCGTTGTCGAAGAGGGAGAGGGAGTCGCTCGATGTCGTCGTCGCGACGAAGGGTGCGTACTCGAGTCCGGGCGCCATGGGGTCCGAGCGCAGGGTGAGCGGGAAATCGCTGAGCCGCTCACCGACCCGGGTGCCGCCCGCCTTCGACAGCGCGGTGTGCCCTTCCTCCGCGCCGCGGCCCTCCATCGTCCACATCAGGTAGATCATCAGGTCGGACACGGCGGAGGGAGGCAGCAGGGTCTCGTAGCGACCCGCGGGCAGGTCGACCGTGCGCTTGGACCAGTTCAGCCTGGTGGTCAGCTCAGCCAGCAGGCTCGGCACCGACACGTCCTCGAAGTCGGCAGTGCCCGCGCCGACCCACGCGCTGGCGTCACCGCGCTTGCCGTTGATCTCCACCGAGCCGGTCGGCTGGGTGAAACGCCTGCGTACCCCGCTGGAGGTGCCCAGCCAGGTGGTGTGGAGTTGATGGTGCGCAAAGCCGTACAGCCGGTCGGCGCCGTCGAACCCGTCGGCGAGATCACCCGCCAGTCGGCCGAACACGTCGATCCCTGTCGACGCCGCGGCCGCGGACCAGTCCGGGTCGGGAACGCCTGCACCCGACATCAGGTCCATCGCGTCCTCGGCGGGTGGGGCGGTCCGCGCCGCCTCCTCGCTCGCCCGCACGACCTCCGGGATCTGCTTCGGGTCAACGGTGCTGGAGCTCACCGTCCCCACGTGCGCGCCCTCGGCGTCGCGGACGATCGAGATGACGGTCCAGTTTCGCGAGGTCGACACGCCGTTCGTGGTCATCGAATTGCCGGCCCAGCGCAGCGATGCCTCGCTGGCATCGGTGACCAACACCATCGATTCGTCCACCGTGCGCAGCGCGAGGGCCCGCTCGATCACGTCCTGCGCCTGGATCATCATCGGCCACCCTCCGCCTGCGTGTTGAGCACGTTCACACCGCGGAACAGCGCGGAGGGACAACCGTGGCTGACCGCCGCCACCTGACCAGGCTGGGCCTTCCCACAGTTGAACGCGCCACCCAGCTGCCAGGTGGAGGCACCGCCGACGGCCTCCATCGAACCCCAGAAGTCGGTCGTGGTGGCCTGGTACGCCACATCCCGGAGCTGCCCATCGAGAACGCCGTTCCGGATCCGGAAGAACCGCTGACCGGTGAACTGGAAGTTGTACCGCTGCATGTCTATCGACCAGCTCTTGTCGCCGACCACGTAGATCCCGTCCTCGACGCGGCTGATGAGATCCTCGGTGGAGGTGTCGCGCTCGGGATCCGGCTGCAACGACACGTTCGCCATCCGCTGGATGGGTACGTGGTGGGGCGAGTCCGCATAGGAGCATCCGTTGGAACGTTCCAGGCCGAGCCGCGGAGCGAACACCCGGTCGAGCTGATAGCCGACGAGGGTGCCACCGCGTACCAGATCCCAGCGCTGCGAACCGACGCCGTCGTCGTCGTACCCGACACTGGCGAGCCCGTGCTCCTCGGTGCGGTCGGCGGTCACGTGCATGATCTCGGTCCCGTATCGCAGGGTGCCGAGCTGGTCCGGGGTCGCGAACGAGGTACCCGCGTATGCCGCCTCATAGCCGATGGCGCGGTCGTACTCGGTTGCGTGGCCGATGGATTCGTGAATGGTCAGCCACAGGTTGGTCGGGTCGATGACCAGGTCCGTCGGGCCAGACGTCACCGATGGCGCCTTGGCCTTCTCGGCAAGCCATTCCGGGATCCGCGCGAGTTCCGTTGCCCAGTCCCAGGAACCCGGGCCGACTCCGGCACCCAGGTACTCCCAGCCACGCCCGGCCGGGGGCGCAAGGGTCCGCATGGTCTCGAAGCTGCCCGCCGACTGATCGACGGCGGTCGCCTCCAACTGCGGATGCAGACGGACCCGCTGCTGGGTGATGGTCGACCCGGCCAGGTCCGCGTAGAAGGTCTGTTCCTTGACCTGCATCACGCTCGCCGTGACGTGGTCCACGCCGTCGGCGGAGGACAGCCGCGCCGAGTAGTCGCCGAGCAGCTCGATCTTCTCGGCCGTCGGGACCTCGAACGGGTCGACCTCGTAGCCGGAAACCCAGACCGCATCCGGGTATACGGGCTCCGGGGCCAACTCCACCCGTTCCCGGTTCAGCGCCCGCAGCGCCCTGGCCACCTCGACCGCCTGCGCCGCCGTGCGGGCCGCGGCGTCGGGGGTCAGTTCCGCGTGCGAGGCGAATCCCCAGGTCCCGTCGACCACCACTCGCACCGCCACGCCGAGTTCCGCGCCGTCGACCGCGGACTGCACGGCACCGTCCCGTAGTCGTATCGACTGGGTCAGCAGCCGGTGCACCCGTAGATCGGCGTGGGTGGCGCCCGCGGTCCGGGCGGCGGACAACGCGGCGTCCGCGAGGGCGCGCAGCGGCAGGGCGAGGAAGTCGGGGTCGACGTCGCGGGTGGCGGTCACGGGTCACACGCTACCTACTGGGCGAACTGCTGCCAGCCCAGCCGGATGACCATCACCACGACCACCACCAACAGCACGATCCGAATGAAGCCCGCGCCCTTGGCAAGTGCCATTCTGGCGCCGAGCACCGCGCCGAGCACGTTGCAGGCTGCCATGGCGAGTCCCAGGGTCCACCACACGTTCCCGGTGGCCGCGAAGAAGATGAGGGCGCCGAGGTTGGAGCCGAGGTTGATCACCTTGGCCATCGCGGCGCTGCGCACGAACTCCGTTCCCAGCATCACCGCGAAGGTGACAATCAGGAAGGTGCCGGTGCCGGGGCCGAGGAGCCCGTCGTAGAACCCGATCACGCCGCCCGCGACCAGCACCGTCGTCCACACCCGCATCCGACTGGGCTGGTGATGGGCGAGCGTCGTGCCCAGTGTCGGTCGCATCGTGACGAACACCGCGATCGCGACCAGCAACACCATGACGATCGGGATGAACAGCGCCTTGTCGATCAGCGACACGGCGGCCGCCCCGAGTCCGGCGAACAGCGCGGCCAGCACGGCGGCCGGGATCATCAGCCGCCACTGCATGGCGACCTTCCGGCTGAAGGTGAACACAGCCGCGGCGGTGCCGTTGACGGCCGTCAGCTTGTTCGTCGCCAACGCCATCTGCGGGCTCAGCTGAGGCATCGTGATCAGGATCGCCGGGAGCAGGATCAGGCCACCCCCGCCGACCACCGCATCGACCCAGCCGGCCGCGGTGGCCGCCACCATCAACACACCCCAGTCGAACCATGCCATGGGTCAGACCCAATCACAGGACCGGCCGAGGCCCGCAACTCCTAGGCTGTGATCATGCGGAGGTTCAGCCTGTGGCTGCGGGGCAAGCCGTTCGTCGCCGACTCGATGCTCGCGACGATCCTGTTCGTGCTCGAAGGGTTGTCGGCACCGAACAGCCAGGCCCCGTGGCTGTTCCTGCTGCTCGGCCTGGCGTTGTGCACACCGATCGCCTTTCGGCGCCGCCATCCCGTGCTTGCCGCGGCAGCCCTCCTCGGTCTCTCGATCCTCACCACAGTCATCAGCAGCTGGATCGGCGACGAGGCGGTCGCGCATGTGGGCCAGCTCGGTTTGGCCGTGATGCTCTACACGCTCGTCGCCTACGTCGGCAGGAGGCCGGCGGCGCTCTATCTCGTCGGGCTCGCCGCCGACTCGGCACTGGCGATCCGGCTCCTGCACCAGGACTTCTGGACCACCGCGGCATTCGTCTCGCTGTTCTATGCGCTGTCCTGGATCACGGCGGAGTTCCTCGGTGCGCGACGGTTGTACGACGAGGAGGTCGCGGCGCGACTGGCCGTCGCCGAGTACGACCGCGACCGGCGGGCCGAGGAGGCGGTCGCGGGGGAGCGCACTCGCATCGCGCGCGAACTGCACGACGTGGTCGCACATGCGGTGAGCGTCATGGTGGTGCAGGCGGACGGCGCCTCGTATGCCGTGCGGCGCAACCCGGATGGCGCCGAGCGTGCGCTGGGCAACATCGCGAGCACCGGCAGGCAGGCGCTCGCCGAGCTGCGTCGCACGGTCGCGCTGCTGCGCACCGAACAGACCCCCGCCGAGATGCCGCAGCACGGGACGGCGGGAGTGGCGAAGGTCGTCGACATGATGCGTGACGCGGGCCTGCGCGTAGAGCTCGAGATGACGGGGGAGCTCGATGACATCAGGCCCGCGCTCAGCCTCGGCATCCACCGCGTCGTGCAGGAGTCGCTGACGAATGTGCTCCGGCACGCGGGCAGTTCACCGCGGGCACGGGTCCGGGTGCGCAGGCGCGACGAGGACGTGCTGGTGGAGATCACCGACAACGGCCGGGGGTCGAGCCAGTTCACACAGGGCTCGGGGAACGGGCTGGTGGGGATGCGGGAACGGGTGGCCGTCCTCCAGGGCAACCTCGAGACCGGCCGGGAGCCGGACGGGAGTTGGCGGGTTCGGGCGGAATTGCCTCTGCACCCGGAGGATTAGGCATTCACTCCGTGTCGACGGTCCGGTGAACTGGGGGTGGTCAAATCAAATACATGCGACTACGTTACTCATCGGTATCAAGAGACCTGGATCACTTCCATCATCAAGAGTGGGGTGGCCATGCCAGACGACCGAGGGGATCCGAATTGTCCGTGACAACGGGGACTAGACGTTTGCTACTCGCTGCGGGCGCGCTCGCTGCCGCGGTGGGATTCGCATCTCCCGCGGCGGCGGCCCCATCGCAGCCGCTCGAGTACGTGAACCTAGGCGACAGCTTCAGCGCCGGCTCCGGGGTGTCCCCGATGGCCCCGACTCAGATCTCACAGTGCTGGCAGTCCGAGCAGAACTTCTCCCACCTCATCGCACAGCAGCTCGGCTACACGCTCACCGACGTCAGTTGCGGCGGCGCGAAGACGGAGGACTTCTACGCGCCGCAGTACGCCGGGACCCGCGCCCAGTTCGATGCGCTGACACCGACGACCGAGCTGGTCACATTGATGATCGGCGGCAACAACAACAGCACCTTCGCGGGGGCGATGGCATCCTGCATCGGCGCCATGGTCTCCACTCCGGGCGCGCAGGCGCCGTGCCGGGCGCAGTACGGGACGAGCCTCGCCGACCCGATCGAGGCCAAGACGTATCCCGCATTGGTGAAGGCCCTCGGCGACATCCACGAAAGGTCCCCGCGCGCCCAGGTCATCATCGCCGGTTACCCGTGGCTGGTGCCCGCCACCGGTAGCTGCTTCCCGCAGCTACCCCTCGCCCCGGGCGACGTGCAGTACCTCCGCGAGCTCCAGGCCTCGCTCAACGACGCGGTGCGGCGCGCGGCGCAGGAGACGGACACCACCTTCGTGGACATGTCGCAGGTGTCAGACGGGCGCGACGGCTGCCAACCCGTCGGGCAGCGCTGGATCGAGCCGATGCTGAACGCGACGCAGCCGGTCCCTGTGCACCCGAACGCCGACGGCGAACGGGCGCTCGCCACCGAGATGATGAAGGCGATTGACGCTCGTTGACCTGGTGATCATCGCGCAGACCGGCTAGAGGTGACTGGCGGCGAACTGTGCGGCCTCGACGGTCGTCCCGTTCACGGGATACAACGCATGCAAGACGTTGGGGCGACCGAGAGGGGAACCATCGCAGATGTTGTCGCCGGGAGCGCACAGATCGATCGTCTTGGGACCGAACAGCGGCCCGATGACGATCGGCGGATTGCCCGCGTCGCGCATGAATCGATCCGAGGGCTTTCCGAAAAGGGCGACGGCGGCGACGTGGCCGGCCACATCCGGCGACAACGGCCCTGGCAGGGCCGGCTCAGCAGATGATCCGGCGAGATCTCCTGCTGCGGTGACAAACCCGGCAACGGCCGCGCCCTGTGAATAGCCCCCGACCACAATCCTCGTGTTGGGGCAGCTTGCCGCCATGTCCTGAATCCGAGAATGCATGTCCCACATCCCTTCGACGAAGGTGCGGAAGAACGCTTGCCGGTCGTCGAAATTGCTGCTGGCTGGGTAATTGACGGCGTACTCCCCGATCGATCGCGCACCCGCGAACAAGCGCAGCGATTCGATGAATGAGAGCCCCGTCGTGCCGACGCCGTCCTCTTGGCCGGTACCCCGGGCGAACACCACCTCGACATCAGGGCATGGCTGGGCCGACGCCGGCGGGGGTTCGAAGGATACGCAGAGCAGCACCGCAGACATCGCCATCGCGGCGCCGAGGAATCGAGCGATCGTGCGCGTCCCCATCGGCCAACACTACATTCGGGGACGCCACGTCGACATGCTTCCTCACGGCAGTCGGCAGCGGTTCGTACTGCGAACTTGTCGGACCCTGGCGGTAGATTCGAACATATGTTCCCTAGGCTCAAAGCCCGTCTTCGTGATCTGACATGTGGGTTTGCGTTGTGGACGGGTGTCCTCGACTAGCTGATGTGTTCACTGCGGAGTTGTCCGTGTGCGAGCGCGAGTTGGTGGCGCAGCTGCCTGTTCCCGGTTGCGAGTTCGGTGATCCGCACGCTCATCTAGCGATTCCAGTTCGTCGAACGTGGCTTCCGCTCGTTCACCGTGCGAGAGCGCTGCGTTGTCGGGCCGCATCGAACGGATCCACAAGACGGGCACTCAGATTTCGCGAGCCGTCCAGTTAGCAGGCCACGAAGCGCTGTGAACATCGTGGATTCTTCAAAGCACTGGACCGGTGCGGTGTCTTCTGCGCCGGGTGATCACATCGCCGTGCCCGAGGTCTCCGACATGCGCCGTTCGCGAGCGATCAGGAAGAGCGGAAACATCACGCTGATCGCGATCACGAACGACAGCACGACGTACACCCACACGTACTTAATACCCAGCCTGCGGGCCTCGACGACCATGAACACGACGGCCGCGAGCACAACGAGCCACAGGTCGTTGGTCAACGAACTGCTTGCGTAGTTCGCGTAGCTGTCGACGACGAATCCGCCAAGATCATTGCCGTCCGCGAGGTACGCGATGTTGTTCCACCACGTTGCGATCAGTGCTACGAATGCGATCACGCCGTAAAAGACACAGAGATTCCTGCGAGCAGGGGACATGCGCGAAGGTTAGCCCCCAACGCCGCTCGGCGTCCCCAATTCTTCGTGTCGCATTGGTCGGGACGATAGGCGCCTCGGGCGAGCGACAGTGCCCGGTCAACGTCGACGAGCGCCGGCCGCTGCGGGATGAACCGCCGGATTGCGAGGGTCAGATGGCCTGCCTTGTGGACACCCTCGACAACACTGCGGACTCGAGTATTGGAGTGTCCCAACGCATTCGACAGCTACATGGAGGACGCGATTGGCGCAGCCCAGGGGAACATGAGTGCGAACGATGGCATCGAGGTCTCGGAACAGGTGCACGGCTACCTGTCCGCATTGGCCACCGCCATCGGCGGGCTCACCGAATGCGATCTGACGGGGTTGCCGGACGGCGAACTGACGTCGGTCATGCAACGGGTCGAAAAGTCCCTTCGCCGGGCCGACGCGGTGGGGCACCGGCTGATTGTCGAAACGGCCGAACGTTCCCTACCCGGGAAGCTCGGCCACAAAACCTTCAACAAGCTGCTCATCGGGGTGCTTCGGATCTCCGCGGCTGATGCCTCCGCGAGGGTCACCGCAGCGAAAATCGCTCGGCACCTGGCATGCACTGTCCGGCCAGCCACTACCCGTGGACCTGCCCGAAACCGCTACCGCGCAACGCGACGGAGACATCGGCGCCGACCACGCACGCGCGATACGCGAAGTCATCCGCAAGATCCCCCACACCGTCAGCAGTTCCGACGTCGCAGTCGCGGAGCAGATCCTCGCGGAACTGGCGCGCACGGCACCGCCCGAGGACGTCGAGAAAGCCGGGCACGAGTTGCTGGCGCACCTGAACCCCGACGGCAACCTCACCGACGACAAGGACCGCAAGCGTCTTCGCGGGATCCGCCTCGGCCGGCAGGACCAGAATTTGACGACACCGATCTCCGGGCACCTCGACCCCGAGACCCGCGCATTGCTCGACCCGATCCTCGCGAAATGGGCGCGACCGGGCATGAACAACCCCGACGACCCCGAATCACCCACCGGCGCCGCCGAACACCCCGGCGTCGACCGCGACAAGCTCGCGGCCGCCGCGGGCCGCGACACCCGCACCGCCGCGCAACGCAACCACGACGCAGTCAAGGAAGCACTGCGCGCCCTCCTCGGTTCCGGAGTCCTCGGCTCGCACCGCGGGTTGCCGGTGACGACGATCCTGACGATGACGATCGATCAACTCGAACAACAAACAGGTGTGGTCACCACCGCCTCCGGCGGGATCGTCCCCATCAAGGACGCCCTCAAGCTCGCCGAACGGTCACATCAGGTGCTGGTGCTCTTCGACCACAACGGCCGACCACTGCACCTCGGACGGAGCAAACGCCTCGCCACCGCCGACCAACGACTGGCTCTGATCGCCGCCGATCGCGGCTGCACCAGACCCGGCTGCGACGCCCCCGCCACCATGACCGCCGTCCACCACGTCCACGACTGGTCCAAGGGCGGCACCACCGACATCGGCGCGCTGACCCTCGGATGCGATGGCTGCCACGCCCTCATCCACGACGGACCCGGCGACTGGAAAACCCGCACCGCACCCAAAGACTCCGAATACGCCGGACGCACCGAATGGAGCCCACCACCACACATCGACCCCGAACAGAAACCCCGCGTCAACCACCGCCACCACCCGAAAGAGCTCCTCGACCGCGCCAGACGAAAAGCCAACGCCCACAAATATGCCGACACAGTGTCAAGGCGTGAGCAACCGCAGCGGCCGACGGGAAGCGACGGAATGGACGAGATCCCGTAGGGGGATAGGGTGGCGCCATGCCCATCACCGTGCTGCTCGTCGACGATCAAGAGCTGATGCGCATGGGCCTCAAGATGGTGCTCGAGGCACACGAGGACATCGTGGTGCTGGGGGAGGCGGGGGACGGGGCCGCCGCGGTCAACGCCACGCGGGACCTCGAACCCGACGTGGTGCTCATGGACGTGCGGATGCCGATCGTCGACGGCGTGGCGGCCACCACGCAGATCGTCGAATCCGGCTGCTCCAGCAAGGTATTGGTGATGACCACCTTTGACCTCGACGAGCACGCCCTAGGCGCGCTGCGCGCGGGGGCGAGCGGATTCCTGCTCAAGGACACCCCGCCCGAGGACCTGGTCTCGGCCATCAGGAGCGTCGCGGCTGGCGACGCGGTGGTCTCACCCAAGGTGACCCGGCGACTGCTGTCGCGGTTCATCGGCGACGACCCGGCCCCGACCCGGACACCCGAGATCCTCGACGACCTGACCGAACGCGAACTCGAGGTGCTCCGTCATCTGGCGACCGGGCTGTCGAACGCGGAAATCGCGCGGCAGCTCTATCTCTCCGAGGCCACCATCAAGACCCACGTGGGCAAGATCCTGACCAAGCTCGGCCTCCGCGACCGCGTGCAGGCGGTCGTGTTGGCCTACGAGACCGGGCTGGTCACGCCCGGCTCGTAGGCCGACCGGGCTAGGCGGTGAAGCTGCCCACCGTCGGTAGCGCGAAGCAGGTCTTGCCCGACTGATAGGTGACGTCGCCGTAGAGCGCAGCGAACACGGTCCCGGCGCCGGTTGCCACGGTCTTCGACATCGTCGGCACCCCGAGCAGGACGTCGTTGAGCGGCTCGATGCCGCCCTTGAAGGTGTCGGCATTGAACCAGACCACATTGAGTCCGGACTGCTTGGGGAAGTCGACGTGGGCGGGCAACGCCTGGAATCGCAACTGACCGCGCTCGATGAACGGCGGCAGGGGGAAGTTGGGACCGGCCTGCGCGGACGCGACGGTGACGGTCACCGGACTCTCGCCGACCCCGCAGCCGAGAGTCGGTGCGGGATACATGAAGTCCTGCGGCGCGGTCACGCCGAACTCGGGGAGACCGAGGGGACCGAGCGCCGCGGCGCCCAGAATGTTCTGGAGCACCGCCATCGCCTCGGGCGACTGCATGCCCGACTGCGTCAGGAGGGCTGCGGGCGCCGAGCCGGGCGGTTCCGCGGCCGCGGGGGACGCGCCCGCCTGCCCGGTGACCGCGAGGGCAAGGGCCGCGGCGGAGGCCCCGGCGACGGACATCGTGCGAAGGATCAAGGGGAGACGCATGTTGCTCCTCGGCTGGTGCGCGAACAGGGCGATCATGAACCCGACCGATGTGAACTGCATCACGCCCAATGTCTAAATGTCAACTAGAGGGTTTGGGTTGACCTCCACTGGAGGTGTGCATCCAGGTCAACTGGAGGGTTCTGGTTTACAGCGCAAACCCGGGAGAATTTCGGGGCCTCCGCACGTTGTTCGGGCAGAGGACCCGACAGGGGACCGAGGAAAGGCAGGCCGATGATCCCGGCGTTGTTCGTGCTCTACGTCGTCATCGAGGTGGCTGCGGTGATCTGGGTGGGCAGCACCATCGGTGTGCTGTGGACGATTGCCCTGTTCCTGCTCGGCTGGGCGATCGGCCTCGTCCTGGTCCGCTCGCAGGGCCGCAAGGTGATCGAGGGGTTCCGTCGTGCCGGCAGCGGCACCGGTTCCGCAGGCGGAGCCGTCGCCGACGGGGCGGTCGTCGCCGCGGGCACCGTTCTCCTGGTGATCCCGGGCCTCGTCACCACCGCGCTCGGGTTGCTCCTGCTGATCCCCCCGACCCGGCGGGTGCTCCGGCCGCTCGTGTTGATCCTCGGGGGTCGTCGACTCGGCATGATGACCGCGGCGGGCGGGGTCGGCGCCGAGGTGTACTCGCGAACCCGTCGCCGCACGGTGGTGGACGGCGTCATCGTCGAGGACACCATCGTGGAGGACGTCACATACGGGACCGAGACCGCCGGCTCGCCCGCGGGCACCGCCGAACCGCTCGCGATCGAGGGAGAGATCATCCTTCCGGATCCCGGTGACACGGCGGCGGGTCCACGGCGGGCAGACTGAACCCCCGTGGGTACCCAATTGTTGGTCGGCGGTCGCATCTACAGCCCCGCCGCACCTGATGCGACATCGATGGCCGTGACCGATGGCACCGTGGTGTGGGTCGGCGAGGACCGTCCCGGACGCGCGCTCCATCCCGACGCCGAGATCATCGAACTCGACGGGGCCTTCGTGACACCGGCCTTCGTGGACACCCACGTCCACGTGACGGCCCTCGGACTGATGTTGACCGGCCTCGACCTGACCGGCGCCCGATCCCGACGCGAGTGCCTCGACCTGGTGCGGCGCTATGCCGAGGAACAGGACGACGCGGTGATCTGGGGGCACGGCTGGGACGAGACCACCTGGACCGAGGAACCCGGCGCCCCGACGACCACCGAACTCGACGCCGCCGCACCGGGCCGGATGGTATACCTGGCCCGGATCGATGTCCATTCCGCTGCCGCCTCGTCGCTGCTACGGCGGGCGGGTGGCGTCGACGAGGCCGAGGCCCCGGTCACCGCCGAAGATCACCACCGGGTCCGCGCGGCCGCCAGGGAGCTGCTCACCGCGGCACAGCGCGCGCGGGCCAGGACCGCGGCGCTCGACAACGCCGCCGCCAACGGGATCGTCGCGGTCCACGAATGTGCAGGCCCCGACATCTCCGGTCGCGAGGACCTGCGTGAACTGCTCGCACACCCGCACGGGGTCGAGGTGCGCGCCTACTGGGGACAGCCCGTTCAGACCGCGGCGGAGGCGAAGGCACTCCTCGCCGAGACGGGGGCGGCAGGCCTCGGCGGTGACCTCTTCGTCGACGGCGCGATCGGATCCCGCACGGCCTGGTTGCACGAGCCGTACGCCGACCGCCCCCAGACGGGCAATGCCTACCTCGACGTCGACACGATCGCGGCGCACCTGCGGGCCTGCACCGAGGCGCGCATCCAGGCCGGCTTCCACGTCATCGGCGATGCCTCCGTCGCCGCCGTGGTCGAGGCGTTCGAGCGTGTGGCAGGCGAGCTCGGTGGGCCCGCGGTCGCGGCGTGTGGTCACCGTCTCGAGCACGTCGAGATGATCACGGCCGCGCAGGCGGCGACCCTCGGCGGCCTCGGCGTGGTCGCGAGCGTCCAGCCGGTCTTCGACGCACTCTGGGGCGGCGACCACGGTCTCTATGTCCAGGCCCTCGGGCGGGATCGCGCGGCGACCCTCAACCCGCTCGCCGCGATGGCGGCGGCTGGGGTGTCACTTGCCTTCGGATCCGACGCACCGGTCACCCCCGTCGACCCGTGGGCGATGCTCAGGGCCGCGGTCAACCACCGCACCGAGGGCAGCGGGGTCTCACCCCGCGCGGCCTTCTCCGCCGCCACCAGGGGAGCCTGGCGGGCCGGTGGTGTCCGCGACGGGCTCGCGGGCACGCTGGTCCCGGGTGCGCCTGCCTCGTACGCCGTCTGGGAGGCCGGTGAGCTGGTGGTCACCGCGGCCAAGGATTCGGTCCAGCGCTGGTCGACCGATCCGCGGTCCCGCGTGCCCGCGCTGCCGCACCTCGATCCCGAGTCCGCGAACCCGGTGTGCCTGCGAACCGTTCACCGCGGGGAGACCATCTATGAGCGTTGAGGTGACCGCCTCGACCCAGACCCGCTCTCGCAAGCCCCGATCGTCGACCATCCGCGACTGCGTCCTTGCGTTCGGATCCGGTGCGCTGCTGTTCGCGAGCTTCCCACCACGACCGTTGTGGTTCCTCGCCCCATTCGCCGTGGCCCTGCTCGTCCTGGTGCTGACGCGTTTCGGTGCGGGGGGCCGCGCCGGGACGGCCCAGGATCGGCCGCCACTGCGCCTACGAGGCGCATTCGGGTACGGATTCCTCGCCGGACTCGGATTCCTGCTGCCACTGCTGCCCTGGGTGGGGGAGTACGTGGGTCCGGCGCCCTGGCTCGCCCTCGCCTCCGCGGAGGCCGTGTTCTTCGGGCTGTTCGGCGTCCTCGCCGTCATCCTGGCCAGGCTGCCGCTGGCGCCGCTGTGGATCGCATGCGCGTGGACGTTGACGGAATGGCTGCGCTCGAGCGTCCCGTTCGGGGGCTTCCCGTGGGGACGGCTGGCGTTCGGACAGTCCGACGGCTGGCTGCTGTCGCTCGCCGCGATCGGCGGCGCCCCGCTGCTCGGGTTCGCGGTCGCGCTGACCGGCTCCGGGATCGCCGCGCTCGCGGTGGCGATCGCCCGCCGTCGCCCGACCCGGGACCTTCTCGCCGCCGGGGCGTTCGCCCTCGCCATGCCGGTCCTCGCCGCCGCGCTGTGGCCCGCCCTTCCCGATATGGAGTCGGTGGACGGCGCGGCGGGGGATCGGAAGGTCGTCGTGGCCGCAATCCAGGGCAGCGTGCCCCGGCTCGGGCTCGAGTTCAACGCCCAGCGCCGCGCGGTCCTCGACAATCACGTCCGGGAGACCCTCGCGCTGGCGGAGGACGTGCGGGCGGGCACGCAGCCGCAGCCCGACCTGGTGATCTGGCCGGAGAACGCCTCGGACATCGATCCGTTCCGCAACGCCGACGCGGCCGCCGCGATCGAGGCGGCCTCGCGTGCCGTCGACGCTCCGATCCTCGTCGGCGCCGTCCTGGTGAACGGCGACAGGACCACCACGAACTCGGTGATCGTCTGGGACGGCGACAACGGTCCACAGGACCGCCACGACAAGAAGATCATCCAGCCGTTCGGCGAGTACCTGCCCTACCGCGACTTCTTCCGCCACTTCTCCTCGTATGCCGACCAGGCGGGCAACTTCGTCCCCGGCAACGGCAACGGGGTCGTGACGGCCGCCGGGATCCCGGTCGGCGTTGCGACCTGCTACGAGGTGGCATTCGACCGAGCGCTCAGCCAGTCGGTCCGGGCCGGCGCCCAGTTGATCGCGGTGCCAACCAACAACGCGACCTTCGGGGATACCGAGATGACCTACCAGCAGCTCGCGATGTCGCGGGTGCGGGCGGTCGAACACGGTCGGGTCGTTGTGGTCGCGGCCACGTCGGGCGTCAGTGCGATCGTCGCCCCCGACGGGTCCGTACAGGAATCTTCGTCACTTTTCGTGCCCGCGACGCTTGTCGCGGAGGTTCCACTTCGGGCCTCCACTACGCTGGCTACTCGACTCGGCCCGATTCCGGAGATCGTTCTCTGTGTCGGCGCCACATTGGCCCTCGCCGTCGCACTCGTGCGGCGGCGTCGGTCGGCCGCACCGATCAACTGACGGCGGCGGACGCATCACGAAGGAAACCAGCCTCGGCTGGCAGGGAGGATCAAGATGGCAGCGGGTACGCCAGGCGGGGACACACCGAGCGCGCACACCTTGGTGATCATTCCGACGTACAACGAGCGGGAGAACATCGGGCTGATCATCGGCCGCCTGCACGCCGCTCTCCCGAACACACATGTGCTCGTGGCCGACGACGGCAGCCCGGACGGCACCGGCGACCTTGCGGACAAGCTGGCAGAGCAGGACACCGCAGGCCGGATCCACGTCATGCACCGGACCGAGAAGAACGGCCTCGGCGCGGCCTACATCGCCGGTTTCAAGTGGGGCCTCGAGCGCGACTACCGCGTCATCGTCGAGATGGACGCCGACGGCAGCCACGCCCCCGAGCAGCTGCACCGGCTGCTCGACAAGATCGACGCGGGCGCCGACGTGGTCGCCGGCTCGCGCTACGTGCCCGGCGGCTCCGTGGTGAACTGGCCGAAGCGACGCGAGTTCCTCTCCCGTGGCGGCAACATCTACTCCCGGCTGGCGCTGGGCGTGAAGATCAAGGACATCACCGGCGGCTTCCGCGCCTACCGGCGCGAGGTGCTCGTGGCACTCGACCTCGACTCCATCGAGTCGCACGGCTACTGCTTCCAGGTCGACCTGGCCTGGCGCGCGATCCAGCACGGCTTCACCATGGTGGAAGTGCCGATCACGTTCACCGAGCGCGAGTTCGGCGAGTCCAAGATGGACGGAAACATCGTGCAGGAAGCGTTGCTCAAGGTCACCGTCTGGGGCATGCGCAACCGGTGGCACAAGGCGAAGGCGCTGTTCGGTAAGTAGGCAAGGCGTTCGGATACGACAACGCCGCCCCCGGGGATCTCCCCGGGGGCGGCGTTGATTCGTTCAGGTGAAGCGGCGCCTGAGGCGCCGGCTCCGCTACGCTCCGCGTCGCGGTATCTCAGGCGCCGGCTCCGCTACGCTCCGCGTCGCGGTATCTCAGGCGCCGGCTCCGCTACGCTCCGCGTCGCTTGGTCTTCAGCAGGTCCAAACGCTCCTTGAGCAGCTCCTCGAGCTCCTCGACGGAACGACGCTCGAGCAGCATGTCCCAGTGGGTACGCGGGGGCTTGACCTTCTTGGCCTCCGGCGCGGTGCCCTCGAGGAGGCTGCCCTCCAGACCGTTCTTGCACAGCCAGGTGCCGGGGATCTCGGCATCGTCAGAGAAGGGGACATCGAACTCTTCGCCGTTGTCGCAGCGGTACCGGGCCATGCGGCGGGGCGCCAGGTCGTGGTCGCGATCGGTCTCATAGCTCACCGCTCCGAGTCGACTTCCTCGAAGTACGCGATCTGCCATGGTGGTGTCCTCTCCCTAGGTCGGCACGCGAGCGCACTGGATCGGCAGTACCTCACCGATCAGCAGGCATTCACTCATCTTCAACGCCACGGACGCTGGAATGGTTCCCGGGCGTCGCACAGACGCAACCGCACCATCTTACCGGTTTGTGAATGTCGAACAGCACAGCATCGTCGCCCGGCACGGCGTCGTCGGCAGGCACAGTAAGGTGACTGTCCGTGGCAGGCCCCTCTCGCAGACTTGATTCGTGCGTGTGGTGTGGGCGCGAGGTCGCCGACGTCGGCATCGGGAGACGCCGCCGCTACTGCCGCCAGTCCTGCCGACAGCGCGCATACGAACAGCGCAGCGCGGTCAAGGGCACGTCGATTCCCGCCGACGCCGTGGTCCTGACCGCAGACGAGGCGGCGGCGCTCGTGGATCGGATGTTCGAGGTCCGCTGCGCCGCGGAAGACGTCGAGACCGCCGTGGCGGAGGGCGCGGAGCAGTCCGAACTTGCGTCGATGTGCGCTCGGCTGGTCGAACTCGCGCGAGAGGCCGAGCGCTTCCGCTGATCCGGGCGAGGGGCCGCCGCGCGCGAACGTGCAGGCCATGTAACCAAAGGCCGAAACGGACGACAATAGCAGCCCACGGCCGATACTCTGTGTAACGCGGCCGACACAAATCTGGACATACAAAATAGTGCGCAACCTGCGCCGAATACACCTTCGAGTTTGTCTACTCGCTTGGGGAGTGCGATGACGACTACACCTTCGCAGGGGCCAGCCCAAGACCCTTACGGGCAGTACACGGCATTTCCGCTGTCGGCAGTCCAACGGAGTATGTGGTTCGCACAGCAACTCAGCCCCACCGTCCCGGAGTTCATCGCGCACTACATCGAACTGCACGGCGACCTGGACCTCGAACTGCTCCGCCGGTCGGTCGATGCCACCGCGCTCGAATTCGAATCCCCGATGCTGAAGATGGTGGACGTCGACGGCGAGCCCTATCAGGTGATCGACCCGAACTGCGACACCTCCACCGGATATATCGACTTCCGTGGGGAACCCGATCCGACCGCCGCCGCCCACGCGTGGATCGAGGGGGAGTACACGACGCCGGTCGACCTGGCCCGTGACCGACTCATCGATACCTCCGTCCTCCAGGTCGGCGACCGAGATTACTTGTGGTACGCGCGAATTCACCATGTGGTCCTCGACGGTTACGGCGGCGCGACGCTGATCAACAGGATCGCGGCGCACTACACGGCGGCGGTCAACGGCACCGAGCCGCCACCGAATCGCGCCCTGCCCGTGCGCGACCTCTACGACCTGGATCAGAAGTACCGCAGTTCCGACCGATTCACCGCGGACCGCAACTACTGGGCGGAACACATCGTCGGCATCGAGTCGGGTTCCACGCTGGCGCAACGGGAGGCAGCCGCGACCGCGCGTGTCTCGCTGGTGAGTGCTCGCCTGTCGGATGCGGGCCTGTCCGCACTCGAGGACTCTGACCACCGGGTCGGAGCGACCTCGGCCGCGGTGATCATCGCGGCCTTCGGCTGCTACCTCGGGCGGATGACGGGCGAGCGCGACCTCCTGATCAACCTGCCCGTGTCCGGCCGGACGACGGCACAGTTGCAGCGATCCGGGGGCATGCTCGCCACCGTCGCGCCGCTGCACATCACGGTGGACGAAACCGACACCGTGACCGAGCTCGTCGGGCGGGTCCAGCTCGAGCTCATGGGGGCACTCCGGCATCAGCGGTGCAGCGTCGAGGACATCCGCCGCGATGCCGGGCTGACCGGCTCCTCGCGTGGGCTCGCGGGCCCGATGGTCAACGTCATGCTCTTCAACCAGGTGGTCACCCTCGGTCCCATCGTCGGCGGCTATCACATCGTCACCTCCGGACCCGTTGAAGACCTGCTGGTCAACATCTACAAGAGCGGTGCCGACGAGCGCACCCTCGTCGACTTCCGTGGCAACCCGAACCGATACGACGACGACGAGCTGCGGACGCACCACGCCCAGTTCGTCGAGCTGCTCGAGGAGTTCCTGGCCGCCACACCGAGCACCCGGCTCGGCGACATCCACGCGACCAGCGCGGAGGCGGGCGTCCGCCAACGCAGGATCAACGAGGACCGCGACTATTGGACCCGCGCACTCGCCCACCTGCCAACGGCCGCGTCGGTTCCCCTCGATCGTCCTCGGCCCGTACGGCAGTCGGGACCGACGGGGCACGTCGACCTCGAGATCGACCGACGCATCCACCGCCGGATGGCCGACCTGGCCTGGCGGTCGGACTCGAGCGTCTTCGCGGTGATGCACACCGCGCTCGCCGTATTGCTCGGCCGGCTCGCGGACACCGACGACGTCGCCCTCGGCACCGTGGTCAACCGCAGGCAGGCGACCGAGCCACCCGACACCACCGACCCGGACAACCCGGTGGTGTTGCGAAATACGGTCTCGGGGGCCTCCACGTTCACCGACCAGCTCGCCGCCGTCCGCGATTCGGACCGGATGGCGCTGCGACACTCCGATCTTCCGTACGAGAAGGTCGTCGAGGAACTGGTCGCCGCTGCGGGTGGACCGATTGAACCGCCCTTCCGGGTCCTGTTCGAATTCGGGAACAAGGGCGACCCCGAATCCGGCCCGGACAGCCTGCGGATCGGGACGGGAGAGGTCGACGTCCGCCTCGTCTTCACCGAACTGACCACCCACGCCGGGGAACCGGCCGGGATCGCGGGCCGCATCCTCTTCCAGACAGACCTGTACGACCGCACCACCATCACCGAGTTCGCGGACCGGATCGACCGGATCCTGCAGAGCGCCACCGCCGACCCCGATCTGCCGGTCGGCGATATCAGACTCCTCGGACCGGCCGAGTTCGATTCGCTCACACCCGTCCTGGGCGCGCCAGGAGTCCCGCCACGGCCACTGCCCGACCTCCTCTCCGCTGCCGCCGCGATCACACCCGGCAACGACGCCATGAGGTTCGAGGGCACCAGCCTGACGTATCGCGAACTCGACGATCGGTCCACCCAGCTGGCACGTCTGCTGATCGATCGCGGGGTCGGCCCGGAATCCGTTGTCGCGCTGTCGATCGCCAGATCGATCGACTCGGTGCTCGCGCTGTGGGCGGTCACCAAGACCGGCGCGGCCTTCGTGCCGATCGACCCCAACTATCCGCAGGACCGCATCGCGCACATGCTCACCGATTCCGGCGCGGTCCTCGGACTCGCCGCAGGCGACGGCGAACGGTCCGACACCACCCCGTGGCTGGATCTGCACGACCCCGAACTGGGTCGCCTGTGGTCCGAGCAGTCGACGGCGCCGATCGCCGATGCGGACCGCACCGGCCCACTGCGGATCGACCATGCGGCATACCTGATCTACACGTCCGGGTCGACCGGCCTGCCCAAGGGTGTCGTCGTCACCCACCGGGCCCTGGCGAACCTGGCCGCCGATGCTCGCGAGCGGTTCGCCGTCACGCCCGAATCGCGGACCCTGCACTTCAGCTCGCCCAGTTTCGACGCGTCGATCATGGAGCTGTTCATGACCGTCTGTGCCGGTGCGACGATGGTCATCGCCCCGTCCACTCTGTACGGCGGTGCCGAACTGGCCGAGTTGCTCAGCCGCGAGCGGGTCACGCACGCGTTCGTCATCCCGGCCGTACTCGCATCGGTCGATCCGGCAGGACTCGACCACATCGAGTGCATCCTCACCGGGGGAGACGTCTGTCCACCGGCACTCGTCGAACAGTGGGGCCGGGGCCGGACGCTGTTGAACGGGTACGGCCCGACCGAGGCCACCATCATCGCGAGCGCCAGCGGGCTGCTGTCACCCGGAGAGCGGGTCGGCATCGGCCGCCCCTTCGTCGGCTTCGGCTTGATGGTGCTCGACTCCCGCCTGAACCCGGTCCCGGTCGGTGTACCCGGCGAGCTGTACATCTGCGGTCCCGGGGTGGCCAGGGGCTACCACCGGCGACCGACGACCACCGCCGAGCGATTCGTCGCGAACCCGCACTCGCGCTCCGGGGCACCGATGTACCGCACCGGTGACCTGGTGCGGTGGACGGATACCGGCGGCGGGATCTCCCTCGAGTATCTGGGGCGCACCGACTTCCAGATCAAGATCAGGGGCTACCGGATCGAGCTCGGGGAGATCGACGCGGTGCTGCGCTCGCACCCGAGCGTCGGTTTCGCGCTGACCACCGGCCACCCGGGCCCCTCGGGCGACACCGTGCTGGTGAGCTACCTCGTGCCCGAACCGGGACAAGAGGTCGACGAACCCGGAGTCCTCGCCCAGGCCGCGGCCGCGCTGCCTGCGCACATGGTGCCCGCCAGCATCACCGTCCTCGACGAGGTGCCCTTGACCCCGGCGGGCAAGGTGGACCGAAAGGCGCTGCCCGCGCCTCGTTTCGACGGGAGCGTCGCCGGATACCGTGCGCCGAGGGGCGAGACCGAGGAGGCGATCGCGGCGGTCCTCGCGGGCGTGCTGCAGCGCGAGCGAATCGGCGTCGACGACAGCTTCTTCGATCTCGGTGGCAACTCACTGGTCGCCACCAAGGTGGTGACCCGGATCAACGCCGCCCTCGGCACCGAGATCGGGGTGCTCGACCTGTTCGAGGCACCGACCGTCGCGAGCCTCGCGGAGCGAATCGGAGCCGGCGGCGTGCGCACGGCGCCGGGACCCGTCCTGCGGGCGGTACCGCGGACCGGTCCGGTGCCGGTATCGCTGGCCCAGCAACGGATGTGGATCGTCAATCAACTCGACACCTCCTCGGCCGCCTACAACATCCCGATCGCCGTGTCCCTGTCGGGCGAGCTGGACGTGGCCGCGCTCCGGATGGGGCTCGTCGATGTCCTCACCCGTCACGAATCGCTGCGCACCGTATTCCCGAACAGCGAGAACGGCCCGGTCCAGGTGGTGCTCCCCGCCGAGAGGGCAATCCCCGATCTCGAGGTGACCGCCACCGGCGAGGCCGAGCTCGACGAGCGCCTGAAGCTGATCGCGACGGCGGGATTCGACGTCGCCGAGGACCTCCCGGTCCGGATCAGGCTGCTCAGCACCGGCCCCACCGAGCACGTCCTTGTCATCGTGGCCCACCACATCGCGGCGGACGGACTGTCGATGCCGCCGCTCGCGCGCGACGTCATGACTGCATACGTCGCCCGTACGGCGGGCCGGGCACCGGAGTGGGCGCCACTCGAGGTCCAGTACTCGGACTTCGCGGTGTGGCAGCGCGAGATCCTCGGCTCCGAACGCGATCCGGAGAGCCGGCTCTCTCGGCAGCTCGACTTCTGGACACACGCACTCGACGGCGCACCGGAGCTGCTCGAACTGCCCACAGATCGACCTCGGCCCGCTCAGCCGACCGTTCGCGGTGGCGTCGTCGACTTCACCATTCCGGCGCACCTGCATCGCGGGCTGCTCGAGATCGCGGGAGCGCGGAACGCCAGCCTGTTCATGGTCTTGCACGCGGCGCTCGCGGTGCTACTGGCGAGGGCGAGCGATTCGACCGATATCTCGATCGGCACCCCGGTCGGCGGTCGCGGCGAGGCGGCGCTCGACGACGTGGTCGGCATGTTCGTCAACACCCTCGTGCTTCGCACGCAGGTGGACGGCGGCGGCACCTTCTCGGACCTGCTCACCCAGACCCGCACCACCGACCTCGAGGCCTTCGGACACACCGACCTCCCGTACGAACTACTGGTGGAGGCGCTGCACCCCAATCGCTCCGCCGCGCATTCGCCGCTGTTCCAGGTGATGCTCGTCCTGCAGGGGCTCGAGGGCACCGAACTCGAACTGCCCGGCCTCGACGTGCGGGTCAGCGATGTGGACACCCAGACCGCGAAGTTCGACCTCCAGGTGATCCTCACCGAGAACTGGGAGGACGCGGACTCACCCGATCGCGACGGTCAGCGCGAACCAGGGCCGATCACCGCCCAGTTCTCCTATGCCCGTGACCTGTTCGACCCCGCCTCGATGTCCGGGCTGGCCGAGCGGTTCGTCCGCATCCTCGAGGCGGTGACCGCCGACGCCGACGCTACGGTCGGCGACATCGCATTGCTCGGTGCCGACGAGCGGGAGCGGGTGCTGGAGGGATGGAACAACACCGCCGCCCTGGTCCCCGACACCACGCTCGTCGGGCTCCTCGACGACCAGGCGGCGCGCACGCCGGATGCGGTCGCCCTCGTGGTCGACTCCGAACAACTCACCTACGCGGAGTTCGACGCGCGGGTCAACCAGCTGGCCAGGGAGCTGATCTCCCGGGGTGTCGGGCCCGAATCGCGCGTGGCCGTTGCCATCCGGCGCTCCACCGAGCTCGTGATCGGCATCCACGCGATCGTCAAGGCAGGCGGTGCGTACGTTCCGCTCGACCCCGACCACCCCGCGGCCCGAACCGAGTACGTGCTCGACAGCTCCGCACCCGTGTGCGTGCTCAGCACCACGGCCGACCAGGCCGAACTGCGCAGCACCGTCGAGATACTGCAGATCGATTCGATGGACCTGTCCAGGCACTCGACTGCTCCGATCACCGACGCCGACCGGACCGCACCGCTGCGACCCGACAACACCGCCTACGTCATCTACACCTCCGGCTCCACCGGCCGGCCGAAGGGTGTCGCGGTCTCCCACCGGGCCATCGTCAACCGCCTGATCTGGATGCAGGAGACGTACGGTCTGGATCCGACCGATGCGGTCCTGCAGAAGACCCCGGCGACGTTCGACGTGTCCGTGTGGGAGTTCTTCTGGCCGTTGCAGACCGGCGCCAGGCTGGTCGTCGCGGCACCCGACGGACATCGTGACCCCGGCTATCTCTCTCGCATCGTCGAGGCCGAGCAGGTCACCACCATGCACTTCGTGCCCTCGATGCTGGCCGCATTCACCTCGGAGGCCGACCCCGCGCGGTGCGGCTCGCTGCGCCGGGTGTTCTGCAGCGGCGAGGCGCTGCCGCCCGCCACCGCCGATGCCTTCCGCCGGTTCAACGGTGCGGACCTGCACAATCTCTACGGCCCCACGGAGGCCGCGGTCGACGTGACCTCGTGGGAGTGCAGCGAATACGACCGTGTCACCGTGCCGATCGGCGCACCGGTGTGGAACACCGGCGTGTACGTCCTCGACTCGCGTCTGCACCCGGTTCCGCTCGGGATCCCCGGCGAGCTCTACCTCGTCGGTAGCCAGCTGGCCCGCGGCTATGTGGGCCGCAGCGGGCTCACCGCGGACCGATTCGTGCCCAGTCCCTTCGGCGCCCCCGGCGAGAGGATGTACCGGACCGGTGATGTGGTCCGGTGGCGGCGCAACTGGGAGGCCGTCGGATCGCTGGAGTACATCGGTCGATCCGATTTCCAGGTCAAACTCCGCGGGCTGCGAATCGAACTCGGCGAGGTCGAGTCGGCCATGTTCGTCGACCCCGCGGTGGCGCAGGCCGTGGTTGTCGTGCACGAGAGCCCCATCACCGGGGAGAGCCTGGTCGGCTACGTGATCGCGGAAACCGGCTCCGAGGTGGACACGACCGAACTGCGGGAGTCCCTGGGGAAGATACTGCCCGGCTACATGGTGCCCGCGCAGATCATGGTGCTCGACGAGTTCCCGCTCGGCGCGACCGGCAAGCTCGATCGAAAGGCCCTGCCCGCACCCGATTTCCTGGTCTCCGGCGCGGAATACCTGGCACCGCGCAACCCGATCGAGGAGATCCTCGCGACGATCACCGCGGACCTCCTCGGCAGGCCGCGGATTGGGGTGCTCGACAACTTCTTCGATCTGGGTGGGAATTCGCTGATCGCCACCAGGCTCGTCGCGCGCGCCAACTCGGCGCTCGGGTCGCAGCTCGGGGTGCGTGAGGTCTTCGACTCCCTCACGGTGGCGGGCATGGCGGCCCGCATCGAATCCCAGGCCTCCCACGAGAGCGGCAGGCCCGAACTGGTCGCGGGGGCACGCCCCGCCCCGGTGCCGGTTTCGCTGGCCCAGAAGCGAATGTGGTTCATCAACCAGTTCGACACCGATTCGCCTGCCTACAACGTGGCGATGGCGGTGCGGCTGACCGGACGGCTCGACGAGGACGCGTTGCGGGCGGCCGTGACGGACGTACTCGAGCGGCACGAATCGCTGCGCACACTCTTCCCGTCCGTGGACGGCGAACCGACCCAGGTCATCGTGTCGACCTCCGAGGCTTTGCCGGATCTTCCCACCGAGGAGGTGCTCGCGGCGGAGCTCGACACCCGGATCGCCGCGCTGGCAGGCTCCGGTTTCGATGTGACGGCCGCGGTTCCGTTGCGCGCAGGGTTGTTCCGCACCGGCCCCGATGAGCACGTGCTTTCCCTCGTCGTGCACCACATCTGCGCGGACGGATTCTCGCTTGCCCCCCTCGCGCGGGACCTGATGGTCGCGTACACCGCCCGCTCCGACGGGCACGGCCCGCAGTGGGCGCCGCTTCCCGTCCAGTACGCCGACTTCACACTGTGGCAGCACCGGGTTCTCGGTGACTTCACGGATCCGGGCAGCCTGCTCTCGATTCAGCTCGACCACTGGCGACAGGAGCTCGACGGCATGCCGGAGCTGCTGGCGCTGCCGACCGATCGCCCGCGGCCACAGGTCCCGTCGATGCGCGGCGCCGTGCAGGAATTCGCCGTCGACCAGCAGGTTCACCAGCAGTTGGTGCGGCTGGCCCGCGAACACAGTTCCAGCGTGTTCATGGCCGTGCATGCGGCACTCGCGGTGTTGCTCGCGCGCTCGTGCGACACCGACGACGTGCCCATCGGTACCCCCATCGCGGGCCGCGGCGAGGCCGCCCTCGACGACATGGTCGGCATGTTCGTCAACACCCTGGTACTGCGGAGCAGGGTGGGGAGCGACACCAGCTTCGCCGACCTGCTGGCGCGGACCCGCGAGACGGACCTGCGTGCCTTCCATCACGCGGACCTCCCGTTCGAGCGTCTGGTCGACGCCCTGTCTCTGGAGCGTTCGACCTCCTACACCCCGCTTTTCCAGGTGGTGTTCGAGTTCCGTAACAACGACCGGGCGCGGCTGGAGCTGCCGGGTCTGACGGTCGAGGGCATCGATCTGGGCACCGAGATCTCCAACTTCGACCTCCAGCTCACCTGCACCGAGGAGTTCGACGAGACAGGGGCACCCGCGGGCATCTCCGCCGGGTTCACTTACGCGACCGACCTTTTCGACCCCGCCACCGTCGCCGGGTTCGGTCGGCGACTGGTGGCGATCCTCGCCGCGGTCACCGCCGATCCCACCGTCGCGATCGGAGACATCGATCTGCTCGATGCCGCCGAACTCAGCGCGCTGGCTCCCGCACGCGGTCCGGAGTCCGTGCCCGCGCGCACCCTTCCCGAGATCCTCGCCGCCCCGCTCGCGCTCGCGCCCGACTCGCTCGCACTGGTCACCGAGGATCACGAGCTGACCTACCGCGAGATCGACGAGCGGGCGAACCGGCTGGCCCGCATCCTGATCGCGGAGGGTGTCGGTCCGGGCTCCGTGGTGGCGATCGCGATACCCAGGTCGGTCGAGTCGGTGCTGTCGGTGTGGGCCGTGGCGAAGACGGGTGCCGCCTTTGTCCCCGTCGACCCGGACTATCCGGCGGAACGGATCGAGCACATGCTCGCCGACTCCGGCGCGACCGTGTGCCTCACGGTCACCGAATACGGCCGGCGGCTACCCACGCTCGCCCGATACCTCGAACTCGATGCGCCGGACATGCAGGCGGGACTGGCCGCCGCAGCGGCCGCAGCGGTGACCGATGCCGACCGGATCGCCCCGCTGACCCTCGACCACCCGGCGTACGTGATCTACACATCGGGGTCCACCGGCACGCCGAAGGGTGTCGTCGTCCCGCACCGAGGGCTGGCCAATCTCGCGGCCTCGATGCGAGACCGGTTCACCATCACCCCGCCGTCGCGAACGCTGCATCTCGCCTCGCCCAGTTTCGACGCATCGGTCCTCGAGTTGGTGATGGCGTTCGGCGCGGGCGCGACGATGGTCATCGCCCGACCGGGCGTCTACGGCGGAACCGAACTCGCCGACCTGCTCCGCAGCGATCGGGTCTCACACGCCTTCGTCACCCCCGCCGCACTGGAATCGGTGGATCCGCACCAGCTGGACGACCTGGAGTGCGTGGTGACCGGCGCCGACACCTGCCCACCGGACCTCGTCGGTAAGTGGGTCACGGCCAGGAGGCGGATGTTCAACGGCTACGGCCCGACCGAGGCGACGGTCGTGGCGACCGTGAGCCCGCCGATGAGCCCCGGCGACCCCGTGGTCATCGGGCGGCCGATCCGGGGCTGCGGCCTGCTGGTCCTCGATTCGAGGCTGCGAGCGGTGCCGCTCGGGGTCCCGGGCGAGCTGTACATCAGCGGGCCCTCGCTCGCGCACGGCTACCGCAATCGCGCGGGCACCACCTCCGACCGGTTCGTGGCCAACCCGTTCGGCGGACCGGGGGAGCGGATGTACCGGACCGGGGACCTGGTCCGGTGGGTTCGCGCCGTCGGCGACACGACGGGGGTCGACGGGACCGTGCCGGTGGGCGACCTCGAGTACCTGGGCCGCACCGACTTCCAGGTCAAGATCCGCGGGTTCCGGATCGAGCTCGGCGAGATCGAGGCGGCGCTGGCCAGCTACGAGGGCGTCTCCAGCGCGGTCGCGACCGCGCACTCGAACGGCTCCGGCCCCGGCCGGCTGGTCGGCTACGTGGTCCCCGAGCCGGGGGTGGAACTCGACGAGGCCTCGATCCTCTCGTTCGTCAGCGGCATCCTGGCGCCCTACATGGTGCCCGTCGCGCTGATCGTGCTCGACGGCCTGCCGCTCACCCCGGTCGGCAAGCTCGATCGGAAGGCGTTGCCGAAGCCGGACTTCGGTGCCCTTGCCACGCCCGGCCGGGCGCCGGACTCCGAACTCGAGGCCGTCCTGGCGACGTTGTTCGCCGACGTGCTCGGTCTGGATGCGGTGGGCGTGGACGACTCGTTCTTCGCGCTCGGCGGCGACAGCATCATGTCGATCCAGCTCGTGTCGCGAGCCAAGGCCGCCGGTGTGGTGCTGACCCCGCGAGACGTGTTCGAAGCCAAGACTGTCTCGAAGCTGGCCCTGGTCGCAGGGCTCGGCGAGACCTCGGCGGCCGTCACCCTCGAGGAACTGGCAGGCGGCGGCGTCGGCGAGATGCCCCTGACCCCGATCGTGGCCTGGCTGCTCGAACGCGGCGGCAACTTCGGCCGGCTCACCCAGTCCGCTCTGCTCGTCGCCCCCGAGGACCTCACCGACACAGGGGAACTCGGCCGCGTGCTCCAGACCGTGCTCGATCGACACGACATGTTGCGGGCCAGGTTGCACACGAACCGGGCAGCCGGTCCGGACACGCGTGCGGACGCGAGGATGGAGGTGGCCGAGCCGGGGTCGGTCGACGCCGCCGACCTCATCCGCCGGATCGAGGTGGCCGCGACACCCGAGGATCCCGAATTCGACGCCGAGGTGGTCGCGCAGTTCGAGGCGGCCGAGCAGCGACTGGACCCGGCCGCGGGCGTCATGATGCAGGTCGTGTGGCTCGATTCCGGCGCGGGCGTCGGCCGAATCCTGATGGTGGTCCACCACGCCGTGATCGACGGGGTGTCGTGGCGCGTGTTGGTGCCGGACCTGGCGTCGGCATGGGCGCAGATCCGCGCGGGCCAGGATCCGGAGCTGGACCCAGTGGGAACCTCGATGCGGCGCTGGGCGCACGCCCTCGTACAGGAAAGCGAGAACAGGACCGACGAGCTGGTCCGCTGGCGCGAGATGCTGTCCGGGACCGACCCGGTGATCGGTTCGCGCGCACTGGATCCCGCGGTCGACACGAACCAGACCGTGCAGAAGATCAACGTCGAACTGTCGACCGAGGTCACGGACGCGGTACTCACCCGGATTCCCGAGGCATTCCACGGCAGCGTCAACGACGGACTGCTCACCGCGCTGGCGATGGCCGTGTCCCGGTGGCGTCGCGACCGCGGAGTGCATGCGACCGCGACGGTGGTCAACCTCGAAGGGCACGGCCGCGAGGATCAGGTGGTCCCCGGCGCCGACCTGTCACGCACCGTGGGCTGGTTCACCACGGTCTTCCCCATGCGGCTCGAGCTGTCCGACATCGATCTCGACGACGCCTTCGCAGGCGGCCGCGACGCCGGTGCCGCGGTGAAGGCTGTCAAGGAACAACTGCTCGCGGTCCCCGACCACGGCATCGGCTTCGGCATGCTGCGGTACCTGAGCGAGCATGCGCTCGAACTGGGAGAGCTGCCGACGCCACAGATCAGCTTCAACTACCTCGGACGCCTGACCGCGGGCGGCACCGACGACGGGCCGAGCATCGGGTGGAGCCCGGTCGCGGACACCGATCTGGACCTGGTCGGCACCGTCGACATGCCACCGTCAGCGGTCCTGGACATCAACGCGGTCACCACCGAGACCCCCGACGGCCCTCGCCTGCGGTCCACCTGGGCATTCCCCGGCGAGGTCCTCACCGCCGCGGAGGCGATCGACCTCGCGGACCTGTGGGCCGAGGCGCTGACCGCGCTGACGCGGCACGCCGCCACCCCAACCGCGGGCGGGCTCACCCCGTCGGACCTCGACCTGGTGGACCTCGAGCAGGGCACCATCGAACGGCTCGAGGACCGCTACCCCGACCTCGCCGACATCTGGTCGCTGTCGCCGCTGCAGACCGGACTGCTCTTCCACGCGCTGCTTGCCGAGCAGTCGGTCGATCAGTACACCGTGCAACTCGCGCTGGATGTTCGGGGCGCGGACCCCGAGCGAATCTGGCGGGCGGGCCAGGCCCTGATCGACCGGCACCCGAACCTGCGCACGTCCTTCATCGCCGACATCGACGGTGTGACCGTGCAGGTGCAGCACCGGCACGTGCAGCTGCCGTGGACCGAGCTCGACCTGACGACGCTCGACGACGGGGATCGTGAGGCCGAGGTCGCACGCGTCCTGGACGAGGACAGGCACCACGGATTCGACATGGAATCGCCGCCGCTGCTGCGATTCCTGCTCATCCGGACCGGCCCGGACACCCACCGACTGGTGATGACGAACCATCACATCCTGCTCGACGGCTGGTCTGCGCCGCTGATGCTGCGGGAATTGCTGGCCCTGTACGCGACCGACGGCGACGCGACGGCGCTGCCGCGGGCCAACGCCTACCGGGACTACCTGAAGTGGTTGTCCCAGCGCGACTCCGAGAAGTCGATGGACGTGTGGATGCAGGCCCTCGCCGGAGTCGATGAACCCACGCTCGTCGCACCGCTGGACCGCGCCAGGCTGCAGTGGGACAGCGCGCTCTCGGTTCTCGTCGAGATGGGGGTCGAACGGACGCAGCGCCTGCGGGCCGTGGCCCGCGAGCGCGGTCTGACCCTGAACACGCTCATCCGTGCCGCGTGGGGCATCATCATCGCCGAGCTGACCGGCCGCGACGACGTGGTCTTCGGCAGCACCGTCTCCGGGCGACCCCCGCAGATCCCCGGCATCGAGTCGATGATCGGCCTGTTCATCAACACGCTGCCCGTCCGGATCACCCTCGACCCGTTCGAGAACCTCGGCGAGCTGCTGAACCGAATCCAGGACGAGCAGACCGCCCTGCTCGATCACCACTACCTCGGACTCAGCGACATCCAGGACGCGGCGGGGCCCGCGGCCACCTTCGACACGTTGACCGTCTTCGAGTCGTACCCGTTCGACCGGGCGGCGCTGACCGCCGACGTCGACATCGCCGGGCTGCGCGTGCTCGGGATCCCCGAGATCAACGATGCCGCCCACTATCCGCTGGCCCTGGTCGCCTCCGCGGAGGAGCAGTTGCGGCTCAAGGTCGAGTACTTCCCGGATCTGTTCGAGCGCGCGGACGCGGAGACCATCGCCGCGCGCACCGCGCGGGTGCTGGACGCCTTCGCCGACACCCCGGACCTTCCACTGTCCCGGCTGCGGCTGCTCTCGCCCGAGGAGGAAATCGAACTGCTCCCGGTCGACGGCGGCGCGATCGTGAGCGCGCGGACGCTGCCCGAGCTGTTCACGGACGGAGCGGGGATCGACCCCACCGCGGTGGCGCTGACGATGGCCCGCCGCGAGATGTCCTATCGCGAGCTCGACGAGCGGTCGAATCAGATCGCCAGGAGTCTGCTCGCGCGGGGCCTCGGGCCGGGTTCGGTTGTCGCCCTCGCGATCAGGCGTTCCATCGAATCGGTCATGTCGGTCTGGGCGATCACCAAGACGGGAGCAACCTTCGTCCCGGTGGACCCGAACTACCCGTCCGATCGGATCGAGCACATGCTCTCCGACTCGGGCGCGACCTTCGGACTGACCGTCGCCGAGTACCGCGACCGCCTACCCGGGACCGCAGCATGGTCGGTCATCGACGATCCGGAGGCCTCGGCCGAGTTCGACGGCAGGTCGGCGGCCGCGGTCACCGACGCCGACCGCCCGCGCCCCCTGCGGGTCGACGACATCGCGTACGTGATCTACACGTCCGGCTCGACGGGGCTCCCGAAGGGCGTGGTGGTCTCGCACCGGTCGTTCGAGAAGCTCGTCGCCGTGCAGCACGATCTGTTCGCCCCGAACTCGGCATCACGCACCCTGCATTTCGCCAGTCCCAGCTTCGACGCGTCGGTCTTCGAGTACCTGCTCGCCGCGGGCGCGGGAGCGACGCTGGTGATCGTGCCGCCCACGGTGTACGGCGGGATCGAACTGGCCCGGCTGCTCAAGCAGGAACGGGTGACCCACGGCTTCATCATCAGCTCGGCGCTCTCGGGGATGGACCCCGCCGGTCTCGACGACTTCCAGGATGTCCTGTTCGGCGGCGAGGCCGCGCCACCGGAGCTGGTGCCGCGCTGGGCTCCAGGGCGCCGACTGTGGAACGCGTACGGCCCCACCGAGGGCACGATCGTGACGAACTTCAGCGATCCGGTGTCGGTGGACGAACCGGTCACCATCGGCGGACCGCTGCGCGGGATCCAGGAGATCCTGCTGGACGCCTTCCTGCGTCCCGTCCCGATCGGGGTGCCCGGCGAGCTGTACATCGCAGGGCACAACGTGGCGCTCGGCTATCACCGTCGCACCGGCCTCACCGCCGGTCGATTCGTGGCGAATCCGTTCGGCGGCCCCGGCGAACGGATGTACCGCACCGGCGACGTCGTTCGGTGGCGGCGCTCCCCGGAATCCGGCCGACTCGTGATCGAGTACATCGGACGCAGCGACTTCCAGGTGAAGGTCCGCGGGTTCCGCATCGAGCTCGGCGACATCGACAGCGCCCTCGGCGAGCACGAGGGCATCGACTTCTCCGTGACCATCGGGCACGGATCGGCGAGCAACGCCGTCCTGGCCTCGTACGTGCTGCCGGCAGCCGGACACCGGATCGAGCCGGCCGAGGTCCGCGAGTTCCTCTCGACCCGGCTGCCCTCGCACATGGTGCCCTCGAGCGTGATGATCCTCGACGACATCCCGCTGACCCCCGTCGGCAAGCTGGACCGCGCCGCGTTGCCCGCGCCGGAGTTCGCCGCCACCACCGAGTTCCGGGCGCCGACCACTGCCCTCGAACGCACCATCACCGATGTCTTCGCCGCCGTCCTCGGCCTCGACCGCGTCGGCCTCGACGACAGCTTCTTCGACCTCGGCGGCAACTCGCTGAGCGCGACCCGCGTCACCGCGCGGCTGTCGTCCGCACTCGAGGTCGACCTCAGCGTCCGCGCCCTGTTCGAGGCGCCCACCGCAGGCACCCTCGCACAGCGTGTCGCACTGTCCGACGGTGAGCACCGGCGCCCGTCGCTCGAGGCGACCGACCGGCCCGAACGACTGCCGCTGTCGTTGGCGCAGCAGCGGATGTGGTTCCTCAACCAGTTCGACACCGAGTCCGCCGCGTACAACATCCCGCTCGCCGTACGCCTGACCGGGCACCTCGACACCGACGCGCTGCGCAGCGCCGTCGCCGACGTCGTCGACCGGCACGAATCGCTGCGCACCCTGTTCCCCATGGTCGACGGTCAGCCCACCCAGGTGATCGTGCCCGCGGCAGCCGCGGTACCGGACCTCACCGCGATCGACACCACCGAGTCCGAACTGCCGCAGCGCATCTCCGACCTGATCTCGGGCGGATTCGATGTCACCGACGCGGTGCCCGTGCGCGCGGCCCTGCTGCGCATCGGCTCAGACGAGCACGTGCTGGTGCTCGTCGTCCACCACATCAGCGCCGACGGTTTCTCGATGTCCCCGCTGGCCCGGGACGTGATGGCCGCCTACACCGCGCGGGTGTCTGGTGCCATGGCACCGTGGTCCCCGCTGCCGGTCCAATACGCCGACTACGCGCTGTGGCAACACCGCGTCCTCGGCTCCGAGGACGATCCCGAGTCCCTGCTCGCGCGCCAGCTCGACCACTGGACGGAAGTCCTCTCGGGGTTGCCGGAGGTGATCGCGCTGCCCACCGACCGACCGCGGCCGGTCTACCAGAGCTTCCACGGCGAACGATTCGACTTCACCGTGCCGCCAAGGGTGCACCGCGCCCTCGTCGACCTGGCACGGCAACACAACTCGACGATGTTCATGGCCGGCCACGCCGCGCTGTCGCTGCTGCTCGCGAAGCTCTCCGGAACCACCGACGTCGCCGTCGGCACCCCGATCGCGGGACGCGGCGAGGCGGCGCTCGACGATCTGGTCGGCATGTTCGTCAACACCCTGGTGCTGCGCAACGAGGTGGATCCACGGGCATCGTTCGGGGAGCTCCTCGACAACGTGCGCGAGGTGGACGTCGCCGCGTTCGCGCATGCGGACCTGCCGTTCGAGCGACTCGTCGAGGCACTCGCCCCCGAACGGTCCACCGCACACTCGCCGTTGTTCCAGGTACTGCTCGAGTTCCAGAACAACGAGCCGCCCCACCTGGAGCTGCCCGGACTGACCGCGGACGGAATCGATCCCGACCTGGCCGTCGCCAAGTTCGACCTGCAGCTGACACTCGCCGAGCGGTACGGGGAGGACGGGCGCCCGGCCGGGATCTCGGCGATGTTCACCTACGCCGACGATCTGTTCGACCCAGGCACCGTGCACGGCTTCGCCCGGCGACTGTGCGACCTCCTCGAATCGGTCACCACGGATCCCGACCGCGCGGTCGGGGACATCGAGATCACCGACCCGGCCGAGCGCGACGCGATGGCCTCGCTCTGGAACGTCGCGGGCGTGCCTGCACCGACGGGCACCCTGGTGGACCGGTTCGCGAGCACGGTCGCCCGGCAGCCGGCAGCGGTCGCCGTGTCCTGCGACGGTGAAACCCTGACCTACGCGCAACTCGACGACCGGGCCAACCGGCTCGCCCGGGTCCTGATCGGCAGGGGCGCCGGACCCGAATCCCTCGTCGCGGTCGCGCTGCCGCGCACCAACGACCTGATCGTGGCGCTGCTGGCCGTCGTCAAGTCCGGTGCCGGCTATCTGCCCGTCGACGTGACGTACCCGGCCGACCGGCTGATCTTCATGCTCGAGGACGCGGATCCGATCTGCATGATCTCCACCGGTGCCGACCTCGAACGCCTGCCTGACACCGACGTGCCCGTCGTGGTGCTGGATTCGGACGAGTTGACCACCCGACTCGCCACGGAATCGGGCGCGCCCGTCACCGACACCGATCGGCTGGCCCCGCTCGACCCGGCGGACACCGCCTACGTGATCTACACCTCCGGGTCGACCGGGCAGCCGAAGGGCGTCGTCGTCTCGCACCGCAACGTGCTCACCCTCTTCGCGAACACCGAAGAGAAGTTCGGGTTCGACGAGTCCGATGTGTGGACGATGTTCCACTCCTACGCATTCGACTTCTCGGTCTGGGAGCTGTGGGGCCCACTCCTGTACGGCGGCACCCTGGTGGTCGTCGACTACTACACCGCCCGCTCGCCGGAGATGTTCCTCGAACTCTTGCGGCGCGAGCGGGTGACGGTGCTCAATCAGACGCCGACCGCGTTCTACCAGCTGGCCGAGGCCGACCGGCTGGCCACGGGTGACTCACCGGCTTTGGCCCTGCGTTACGTGATCTTCGGTGGTGAGGCGCTCGATCTCGGTCAGCTCGGCCGCTGGTACGCCAGGCATGGCGAGACTGCGCCTGCGCTGGTCAACATGTACGGCATCACCGAGACCACCGTGCACGTCAGTCACCTCCCACTCGACCGCGCCTACGCCGCCGAGGCGTCCGCGTCCGTCATCGGCCGGGCGATCCCCGGTTTGCGGGTGTCGGTGCTCGATCAACGACTGCATCCGGTCCCGCCAGGGGTGACGGGGGAGATGTACGTCGCGGGAGATCAGGTCTCGCGTGGCTACCTCGGCCGGGCGGCGCTGACCTCCGCGCGGTTCGTCGCGGATCCCATGGGTGCCGCCGGTGCACGGATGTACCGAACCGGTGATGTGGCCCGCTGGAATCGGGATGGTCAACTGGAGTACCTGGGCCGCAGCGACTTCCAGGTGAAGGTCCGCGGGTTCCGGATCGAGCTGGGCGAGATCGAGGCGGTCCTGCTGCGGTTCCCTGGCGTCGCGCAGGCCGTGTCCCTCGTGAGCGAGGACCCGCGGGGCAACCGGTTGATCGCCTACGTGGTCCCGGAGCCGGGGTTACGCCCGGACGAGAACGAGGTGCTCGAGTTCGCGGGCACTCAACTCGCCTCGCACATGGTGCCCGCGGCGGTGCTGGTCATCGACGAACTCCCGCTGACCGCGAACGGCAAACTGGACAGAAAGGCACTGCCGGAACCGGATTTCGCGACGCGGGTCCATGCCGGCCGCGCGCCGAGCACCGAGACCGAGACCGTGTTGGCGACCCTGTACGCCGAGGTGCTCGGTCTGGATTCGGTGGGCGTGGAGGATTCGTTCTTCGCGCTCGGCGGCGACTCCATCATGTCGATCCAGCTCGTGTCCCGGGCCAAGGCTGCCGGTGTCGCGATCTCGCCGCGGGAGGTCTTCGAACACAAGACGGTCGCCGCGCTCGCCGTCGTGGCCGAATCGGCCGAGGTCGGGGACGCGATCGTGCTCGACGAGCTCGCGGGCGGGGGCGTCGGCGAGCTGCCGTTGACCCCGATCATGCACTGGCTGACCGATCGGGCCGGGGCCGCTGGGGACATCAACCGCTACACCCAGACGGCACTGCTCACGCTGCCGCCAGGGGCGGACGCGGACACCGTCGAGCGCACGCTGCAGGCAGTGCTCGACCACCACGACATGTTGCGGTCCAGGCTGATCCAGCGCGATCCCGACCGCGAACCGGCGATGACGGTCGCCGAACAGGGGTCGGTGCCCGCCGCGTCGGTACTGCGTAGGGTCGCGGTCGCAGGTGTGGAGGGCCCCGAGTTCTCCGCGATCGCGGCGGCCGAACTCGACGCGGCGGCGGACCGACTCGACCCGTGGACAGGCACGATGCTGCAGGTGGTCTGGTTCGATCCCTCGGACTGCGGCGAACCCGATGCCCCGGGCCGACTGCTGATGGTCGTGCATCACGCGGTGATCGACGGGGTGTCGTGGCGCGTGCTGGTGCCGGACCTGGCGTCGGCGTGGGCACAGATCCGCGCGGGTCAGGATCCCGTCCTGGCCCCGGTGGGGACCTCGATGCGCCGCTGGACGCACGCCCTGGCCGAGGCGAGCGCGACCAGGTCCGGGGAGATGGACCTGTGGCGGCGGATGCTGGCCGGTCCGGATCCGGTGATCGGTTCGCGTGCACTGGATCCGGCGGTCGACACCAACGAGACCGTGCAGAAGATCACCGTCGAACTCCCGAGCGAGGTCACGGAGTCGCTGCTGACGCGGCTTCCGGAGGTATTCCACGGCAGCGTCAACGACAGCCTGCTCACGGCGCTTGCGATGGCCGTGTCCCGGTGGCGCTCCGCCCGCGGCGAAGAGGTGTCGGCGACGGTGGTCAATCTGGAGGGCCACGGCCGCGAGGATCACGTGATCGCGGGCGCCGATCTGTCGCGGACAGTGGGCTGGTTCACCACGATCTTCCCGGTCCGGCTCGATCTGTCCGACATCGATCTCGACGACGCCTTCGCGGGCGGGCCGGACGCGGGCACCGCGGTCAAGGTCGTGAAGGAACGGTTGCTCTCGATACCCGATCACGGCATCGGCTTCGGGATGCTCCGATACCTGAGCGAACACCGGAACGAATTGCGCGAACTGCCTGCGCCGCAGATCAGCTTCAACTACCTCGGCCGGATGACGGACGGAGCCGGGACGCTGGACCCCGGCACCGGCTGGACCCCGGTCACCGACACCGGCCTCGACGACGCCCCGAGCAAGCAGATGCCGGTCGCGTCGGTCCTGGACATCAACGCGCTGACCCTCGGATCCCCGGACGGGCCGCGGCTGCGCGCAACCTGGTCGTTCCCGACGCGGGTCCTGCGCGCCCTCGAGGTCCGCGAGCTGGCGGACCTGTGGGCCGAGGCGCTGACCGCGCTGGCCCGGCACGCCGCGGCGCCGACCGCGGGCGGGCTCACACCGTCGGACCTCGCCCTGGTGGATCTCGAGCAGGACACCATCGAGCGACTCGAGGGCCGGTTCCCCGGCCTCGCCGACGTCTGGTCGCTGTCCCCGTTGCAGTCCGGCCTGCTCTTCCACGCGCAGATGTCGGACGCGTCGGTCGATCCGTATCTCGTCCAACTCACCATCACCCTGCGGGGCACGGTCGACCCGGACCGCATCCGCAGGGCCGGTCAGGCACTGCTCGATCGGCACCCGAACCTGCGGGCGGCGTTCGTCGCCGAACAGGGCGGTGTCGCCGTCCAGGTCATCGCGGATCACGTCGAGCTGCCGTGGCGTGAGATCGATCTCGCCGAGACGGCATCCGAGGACCGCGAGGACGCCCATGCCGCGGTCGTGGCGGCCGACCGGGCAGCGAGGTTCGACATGTCGTCCGCGCCGCTCCTGCGCCTGATGCTCGTGAAGTTCGACGAGGACGAGTACCGGTTGACGCTGACGAACCACCACATCCTGATCGACGGCTGGTCGACACCGATCGTCATCCGGGACCTGCTGACCCTGTACGCGACCGACGGGGACGCCTCGGCACTTCCGCCCGTGCACCCCTACCGCGACTACCTGGTCTGGATGTCCCGGCGTGACATCGGTCAGTCGACAGAGGCGTGGCGGCAGGCACTCTCGGACGTCGAGGAACCGACCGTGCTGGCGCCCGCGAACGACGGTCGTCCGCATTCGGGCAGCCAGGAGTTCGGGCTGACGCTGTCCGAAGCGGAGACCAGCCTGCTGCGACTGTTGGCGGGCGAGCGCGGCCTCACCCTCAACACGATGCTCCAGGCCGCATGGGGAATCGTGCTCGGCGCGCTGACCGGCCGCGACGACGTGGTGTTCGGCAGCACCGTCTCGGGCAGGCCGCCGGGGATCGCCGGCATCGAGTCGATGGTCGGCCTGTTCATCAACACCCTTCCTGTCCGGGTCATCCTCGATCCGTACGAGAGCCTCGGCGGATTGCTCGACCGGGTCCAGCACGAGCAGGTCGCGCTGCTCGACCACCACTACCTCGGGCTGGCGGACATCCAGAAGGTCGCCGCACCCGCCGCCGCGTTCGACACCCTCACCGTGTTCGAGTCATACCCGATCGATCGCGCCGGCCTGACCGAACAGACCGACATCGCGGGCATGCGCATCGCGGGCTTCGACGGACGGGATTCGGCTCATTACCCGCTGGCCATCGTCGCCTCCGGTGAGGAGAACCTGCACCTGAAGCTCGAGTACCTCGCCACGGCCTTCGACGTCGCCGCCGTGGAGTCCATCGCGGCCCGGGTACGGCGGGTACTGGTCGCGATGGCCACCCACCCCGACCTCCAGCTCGCGCGGATGGACCTGCTGTCGGCGGACGAGCGCGTCGCCCTTGTCCCCGTGCACGGCAGGCCGGGTGTCTCGGCCAGGACGCTCCCGGAGTTGTTCGAGGACGCGGCGGCCGCGAGTCCGGAGGCCACCGCGCTGGTCCACGAGGGACGCCACGTCAGCTATCTCGAGCTCGACATGCGTTCGACGCAGTTGGCGCGCCTGCTGATCGCGAGGGGCGCGGGTCCGGAAACCTATGTTGCTCTTGGCATCCCTCGATCCATCGAATCGGTGCTCGCGGTGTGGGCGGTGGCCAAGACCGGCGCGGCGTTCGTGCCCGTCGACCCCAACTACCCGCAGGACCGGATCGAGCACATGCTCACCGACTCCGGCGCGACCCTCGGACTCGCCATGACCGCGGATCGCGCGCGGCTGCCCGACTCCGTGCCGTGGCTGCTCCTCGACGGGCCCGACTGCACCGCCGAACGGGCGGCCCAGTCCACCCGTCGGGTGGTCGACGCGGACCGGGTCTCGCCGATCGGCATGAACAACGCCGTCTATGTCGTCTACACCTCGGGTTCGACCGGAACACCCAAGGGCGTGGTGATCACCCACGTCGGCCTGGAGAACTTCGCCACCGACCAGCGCGAACGGTTCAACACGACGCCGATGTCGCGGACCCTGCACTTCTCGACGCCGAGCTTCGACGGCGCCGTCTTCGAATACCTGCAGGCGTTCGGGCTGGGTTCGACGATGGTGATCGCACCGCAGTCCGTGTACGGCGGAGCCGAACTCGCGCACCTGATCAAGGTCGAGGGGGTCACCCATGCCTTCGTGACGACCGCCGCGCTGGCGACGGTGGACCCGGGGGGACTCGTCGAATTCCAGCACGTGGCCTTCGGCGGTGAGGCCTGCCCGCCGGAGCTGGTCACGCGGTGGGCGCCGGGACGCAAGCTGACCAACGCGTACGGCCCGACCGAGACCACGATCATGGCCAACATCAGCGACCCGATGACGGTGGGGGAGCCCATCACGCTCGGCGGCCCGATCCGCGGGGTGTCCGAGGTCGTACTGGACGGGTACCTGCGGCCGGTTCCCGCCGGCGTCCCCGGCGAGTTGTACATCGCGGGTGTCGGACTGGCGCGCGGATACCACCGGAGGGGCGCGCTGACCGCGGACCGCTTCGTGGCGAATCCGTACGGGCAACCGGGAGATCGGATGTACCGCACCGGGGACATCGTCCGCTGGCGGGTGGAACCCGGGTCCGGCGAACGCACGGTCGAGTACATCGGGCGCAGCGATTTCCAGCTGAAGGTGCGCGGCTTCCGGATCGAGCTCGGCGAGATCGACTCCGAGATCATGGCGTACCCAGGAGTGAGCTTCGCGGTGACCGTCGGCGTGCCTGGTCCGTCCGGCGACACCGTGCTGGCCAGCTACGTGGTGCCGATGGCGGACGTACCGGTGCGGGTACCGGCGTTGAGCGATCACCTGGCGGGCCGGCTGCCGTCCCACATGGTGCCGTCGAGCATCGTCCTGATCGACGAGATCCCACTGACCCATGTCGGCAAGCTCGATCGGTCGGCGCTGCCGGAGCCCGAGTTCCTCGGCACCGCCACCGAGTACCGCGAACCGAGCACACCGCTCGAACGCACCATCGCCGAGGTGTTCGCCGCGGTCCTCGGTGTCGATCGGATCGGCCTCGACGACAGCTTCTTCGACCTCGGCGGGAACTCGCTCATCGCCACCCGCGTCACGGCACGACTCGGGACCGCGCTCGGTGCCAAGATCGGCGTCCGTGCACTCTTCGAGTCGCCGACGATCACCGCGCTGGCCGCCCTGCTCGCGCCCGAGCGCACCGGCACCGATGCGCGGCCTCCGCTCACCGCGATCGAGCGCCCGCCGGTGATCCCGGTGTCACTGGCCCAGAAGCGGATGTGGTTCCTGAACCAGTTCGACACCGCCTCGCCCGCATACAACATCCCGCTGGCGGTCAAGCTGTCCGGTCGCCTCGACACCGAGGCGCTCGGCGCCGCGATCCGGGACGTGCTCGACCGACACGAGTCGCTGCGCACGATGTTCCCCGTCCACGACGGCGAGCCCACACAACTCGTGGTGCCCACCGACCAGGTCCTGCCCGCACTGACGACGATCTCCGTCACCGACGCCGAACTGAACTCGCGCATCATCGAACTCGCGGGCGCAGGCTTCGACGTCACCGCCGCGGTACCGGTGCGGGCCGCGTTGCTCCGGCTGGGCGAGCTCGAACACGTTCTGACCATCGTGGTGCACCACATCTGCGCCGATGGTTCCTCCCTCGGTCCGCTCGCCAGGGACGTGATGGTCGCCTACAACGCCCGGGTCAACGGCTCGGCCCCGGGATGGGACCCGCTGCCGGTGCAGTACGCCGACTACACCCTTTGGCAGCACCGGATGCTCGGCGCCGAGGACGATCCGGGGTCACTCATCACCGCGCAACTCGAGTACTGGAACCAGAACCTCGCGGACCTGCCGGACGTGATCGCGCTGCCGACCGACCGCCCGCGTCCGCTGCAGCAGACCTTCCGCGGCGACCGCATCGAGTTCGCGATCGACGCCGGGCTGCACGCCCGCATCGGCGACCTGGCGCGGGCGAACAACTCGACCGTCTTCATGGTGATGCACGCGGCACTCGCGGTCCTACTGGCCCGGCTCGGCGACACCGACGACGTCGCCATCGGTACCCCGATCGCCGGCAGGGGCGAGGCCGAACTCGACGAGATGATCGGCATGTTCGTCAACACCCTCGTGCTGCGCACCCACGTCGACCCCGACGCCGACTTCCTCGAGCTGCTCGAATCGGCCCGTGAGACGGACCTCGCGGCGTTCGCACACGCCGACCTCCCGTTCGAGCGGATCGTCGAGGCGCTGAACCCGGCCCGATCCACGTCCTACCAGCCCCTCTTCCAGGTCGCGCTGGAGTTCCAGAACACCGAACGGCCGCACCTGGCACTTCCGGGCCTCGAGGTCGACGGCGTCGACCTCGACATCCGGGTGGCGAAGGAGGACCTGGAGCTGATCCTCGCCGAGAACGTCGCGGCGGACGGCACGCCCGCGGGTGTTCGTGGCGGTATCGACTACGCGACAGACCTGTTCGACCCCGAGTCCGTGCACGCCTTCGCGGATCGTTTCGTCCGGGTTCTCGATGCGGTGACCGCCGACCCGCACCGGGCGATCGGCAACATCGGCATCCTCGGCGAGGTCGAGATGTCCGATATGGCACCGGCGCTCGGACCCGAGGGTGGTGCGCCGCAGCTGTGGCCGGACATCCTGTCCGCCGCCGCGGCCGCGGCACCCGAGTCGCTCGCGTTGTCCTTCGAGGATGAGCACCTGACCTATCGTGAGCTCGACGAGCGGTCGAACCGGTTGGCCCGGGTGCTGCGAGGGTCCGGGGTCGGCCCGGAGACCTTCGTCGCGCTCGGCCTGCCCCGCTCGATCGAGGAGATCGTGTCGATCTGGGCGGTGGCGAAGGCAGGCGCCGCGTTCGTACCCGTGGATCCGACCTATCCGCCGGAACGAATCGAGTACATGCTGGTGGATTCCCGCGCCGTCGTCGGGCTGACCGTCGCATCGCGGCGCGGGCAGCTCCCCGACACGATTCCGTGGCTCGTGATGGACGCCCCCGACTTCCTCGCGTCCATGTCCGCGTCGTCGCCGGCCCCGGTCATCGATGCGGACCGGATCGTCCCCCTGCACCTCGCCCACCCGGCCTACCTGATCTACACCTCCGGATCCACCGGTCTGCCCAAGGGCGTCATCGTCACGCATCAGGGCATCGCGAACCTGACCGCGGAGGAGAACAGCCGGTTCGGCGTCACCGAGCGGTCGAGGGTCTCGCACCTGGCGTCCCCGAGCTTCGACGCCTCCGTGTTCGAGCTGATGATGGCGTTCGGCACGTCCGCGGGCGTGGTGATCGTGCCGCCCACCGTGTACGGCGGCCCCGATCTCGAGGACCTGCTCCGGCGCGAGCACGTCACCCACGCCTTCATCACCCCGACCGCCCTGGCGTCGATGGAGGACCGGGATCTGTCGGAGCTGGAGGTCCTCGCGGTCGCCGGGGAGGCGTGCCCGCCGGACTTGGTGGACGTCTGGGCGCGGGGGCGCCGGATGTTCAACGGCTACGGGCCGACCGAGACCACCATCCAAGCCAGCGTCAGCGACCCGATGGAGAGTGGGGTGCCGGTCAACATCGGCAACCCGGCCATCGGTTTCGGCGAGGTCGTGCTCGACGCCCACCTGCAGCCGGTCCCGGTCGGGGTGCCCGGCGAGATGTACATCCTCGGTCTCGGGCTGGCCCGCGGTTATCACAACCGGATCGGGTTGACCTCCGAACGCTTCGTGGCGAGCCCGTTCGGTGATCCGGGGCAGCGGATGTACCGCACCGGGGACATCGTCCGCTGGCAACGCGACCCCCGCACCGGAGATCACACCATCGAGTACATCGGCCGCAGCGACTTCCAGGTGAAGGTGCACGGCTTCCGCATCGAACTCGGCGAGATCGACACCGTGCTGACGCACCACCCCGACATCGCGTTCTCGGCCACCATCGGTCAGACCGGGCCGTCCGGGGACACACTGCTGGCGTCTTACGTGCACCCGGTCGAGGGTCGCACGCTGGTGCCCGCCCAGGTCAGGTCCTTCGCCTCGGGCCGCCTGCCCGCCCACATGGTGCCGTCGGCCGTCGTGGTCCTCGACACGATACCGATGACGCCCGTCGGCAAGCTCGATCGAAAGGCATTGCCGACACCCGAGTTCGGTGCTCGCGCCGACGAATACCGCGCGCCGGTCACACCGAGCGAACTGGCGATCACCGAGGCCTACGCCGAGGTGCTCGGCGTCGAACGCGTCGGTGTCGACGACAGCTTCTTCGACCTCGGAGGCACCTCGATCGTGGCCACCCGGGTCGTCACCGAGCTCCGCGCGCGGTTCGGGGACCGGATCCAACTGCAGTCGATCTTCCTCGATCCGACCCCGGCCGGGCTCGCGCACCGCCTCGACGAGGAGTCGGCGCAGTCGGCCGCCGATGAGGCTCTGCAGGTGGTGATCCCGCTGCGGCCGAGCGGTACCAAGCCCGCCCTGTTCTGCGTGCACCCCGGCATCGGTCTGAGTTGGGGTTACGCCGGGCTGGTCCAGCACCTCGCCCAGGACCGCCCCGCGTTCGGCCTGCAGCTGCCGCTCATCAGCGGGGGGCCGCGCTTCGAGTCGATCGAGCAGCTGGCGCACCGGTACGTGCAGGAGATGCGCGCGGTCCAGGGCCACGGCCCGTACCACCTGCTCGGCTGGTCCCTCGGCGGCGTGATCGCGCACGCCATGGCCGTGGAGCTTCGGCGGGACGGCGACGAGGTGGCGACGCTCGCCATCATGGACAGCTATGTCACCGCCGACGGGATCCCGCAGGTGCTGACAGTCGAGGAGCTGTTGCAGGGCCTCGGGCTCGACCTCCGCACCCCCGACGGCGAGGAGCTGACCTACGCGCGGGCGGTCGAGCTGCTCGACGAGTCCCTCGGACAGCGCACCGGCCTCACCGCCGCGCATCTCGAGCGGATCAGCGCCGGCTTCACCAATTCGGCGCAGATCATGGACCGATTCCGTCCCGCGGTCTTCGACGGCGACCTGCTCTTCTTCAGCGCGGCAGGCGGTTCCGGGAACGGAGAACATTCCCCCGAGGAGTGGCGTCCGGCGGTCACCGGCGGAATCCGCGAGGTCCAAGTGGACTGCGGCCACAACCAGATGATCGAACCCGAGTCGTTGGCCGTGGTCGGTCCCGCGCTCGAGAAGTACCTCTCCTCACATTGATCGGTCACGGTCGCCGGGTCGCCACATCTCCCGCCATGCTTGCGATCATCCTGGCAGGAGTCTTGCTGACGGGTGGGTGCGGACAACCAGGGACGAACCAATTGCCACAGGAGGTTCTGGTCCCGTTGGAGGCCGTACAGAATCACTTCCCGGAGATCGCCACCCAGAACCCGCCGAGTGAGAACACCAATGCCGCCGGCATCCCCGATGCGACGCGAATGGCGATCTACGAAGGGGACGACGGCAAAAAGGTGACTGTTTCAGTCGATCGATATCCCGGCCCCGACTCGGCCTCGACCGCATTCGAGGAGGCGATCGACAAAAGCGAGGCCGTCCAAGGTTTCGCCGCGCTGCCTCCGCCGATCGACGTCGGTGACAGAGCATTCGCCGGCACCGTGAGTCAGGGAGATGACACACACATCGGATACGGCGCGCTCGCAGGCGAATACGTCATCGGAGTGACCTCGGCCGGCTATCCGGCTACCACCGAGAACACCGCAAAACTGATCGATCTCACCCGCGAGGCGGTCGGGAAAGCAGGAACGGCATAGGGGGCCGCTCGAGCGAAGCCTGTGGGCAGGCCCGGCAGGTCGTCGAGCCGAAGGACCGGAGCACGGCGCCGTCAGCGGGAGTCCGGTCTGGGGATTTGGATGCCGGCGGCGCGGAGTCTGGTCTCGAAAAGCGCCGTCGCCCGCATCGTGGCCGGTATCTGCTCTTCGCCGTGGTGGGCAATGAGCCTGTAACGAGTCGCAGTGTCGCTGCGAGCTTGCAGAGCGGTCACGACTTTCAGGTGTGCGGGGTTGGCGAGGTAATGGTCGGCTAGGGCGGTGGCGAGCTCGTCGACGCGGGGGTCGTCGGGTTCCCAGGCCACGGCCTCGGCGGCACGCTTGATCAAGGCGACGTACTGGGCGTCGTCGAGGGCGTGCTCAAGGTAGGTGAGGTAGTCGTCGAAGCCTTCCGGGACCAGGGCCTTGGCCAGCACCCAACCCTGCCTGGCGTTCGCGACCTCGTCCACAGGGAAGCCGAGGTCGGCCATCCGCTGAAGCAACGCCACGGCGCGGTCGCCCAGTAGCGCACGGTCGCCGTCGGCGAGCCGTTGCAACGTGTCTCGTCGCGCGATCAGCTCCTCGATCCGTTCGGTGAGCTGTCGCTCTACGCCGGCGAGCGCGGCGGCGTAGAGCGTGGCGTCGGCGTCCACCAGGGGCGGGATCTGGCCAGCGGCACCCCGGCAGCGGCGAGCGTCCGGACCTGCACCAACCGCAACAACTCGGCCGATCCGTATCTCCGGTACCCGGAGCTGTCACGTTCGGGCTCCTTCACCAGGCCGAGCTTGTGGTAGTGCCTCACCGTCTTGACTGTGACACCGCCGAATGCTGCCGCCTGCCCGATCGTGACTCCGTTCCTCATCTGCTCAGCCTGCCTTAGATGGTTCATTCAGTCGGCTGCGCCGGATCGGCCTGTCCACCGCAGAAGACGGCGTTGAGGAGCCCTTGCTGAGCGGTCTGGAACGCTGCCGCGATGGACAGGTCGGCGTCGTCCACACAGTTCAGCGCTGCGGTCAGGGTCTGGCTGCCGTCGGGTGTGCTGTACATCAGTGCTGCGTGGCCCACGGCGGCGCCATTGTGTGAGATGACGGTGCCGCCGCCGTCGGTAGACACCACGAACACCCCCAGGCCGTAGTCCATGTTCGGAATGCCCGTCGGGTGCGGAGTGCACATCTCGGTGAGCAACGGGGCGGGCAGGAGCTTGCCGCTCATCAGCGCGGAGATGAAGGTGTGCAGGTCCTTGGTGGTCGAGATCATGTCACCACCCGTGGAGATCCAGGACGGGTTCTGGCGGGTGATGTCGACCGTCTTCTGCTCGCCGGCCTCCTCGTACCGGTAGTAGGCGTGGGCGTGGGGCTCGGGGATCTCCGGCGAGGCGTCCGGCACCGCGGTGCCCGACAACCCGAGCGGGTCCAGGATCAGCCGCTGCATCTCCTCGGCGAGCGCGCGGCCGGTGACCTTCTCGATCAGCAGCCGGGCGAGCACGTAGTTGGTGTTGGAGTAGCTCCAGTCCGTCCCCGGCTCGAACCGGGCCGGCTTGGACAACGCCAACTCCACCAGCGCCTGCGGCCGATAGGTCTTCAGCCGGTTATCCATCCACTCGGTGCCCGCGGGGCCGTAGGGCATGGGGCTTCCCAGCACCATCGTCCCGTCGTTGTAGACCTCGCCGGTGAAGTTGAACAATCCGCTGGTGTGCTGCAACAGCATTCGCACCGTGATCCGCGCATCCAGCCCGAACTCTGGCAGGTACTCGGTCACCGGGGTATCCAGCCCGATCTTGCCCTCGGCCACCAGTTGCAGCACCACGGTCGCGGTGAAGGTCTTCGTGTTGCTGCCGATCCGGATGTGCCCGTCTACCGGAGGCTTCGTAGTCCCGCCCAGCTCGGCCGCCCCTGCGCTGCCGACCCATTCGCCCCGCTTATCGTGCACGCGCAGCGACACCCCGACGAAACCGGAATCGACGATGTCTTCGATGGCCTTCTGAAGTTCCGGGCAATCCTGCCCAACAGCGGCCTTCAGCACGGCCCCGCTGTTCGGGACCGAGGCGGCGTCGAGGGCTGCGGCCCGCAGGGTGCACTTGTCCTGGTCGGAGAAGGTGATGGACATGGTGGTTTGCTCCCAATCTGTTCCGTCCGGTCGGCGTCGTGCCGCTGAGACGAGCTTCCACCCTGACCCAAGGTCAACCTCAACCATGATCTAGATCACAGTTGCTTTCGGAGGGACCGGGACCCCTCACCATTCGTCGCGAATGTCCTCAGCGACGCCCAGTCGCTCGCACAGCCGCCGAATCGCGCTGCAGTCCTGCACCATCGGCTTCCGGTCGCCGTCCGCCGTGACGTCCGCGATGATCGTCCCCGCGCCGGTGACCCGTTCCTGGTCCAGGATGGCCCGCCAGGTGGTGAGGTCGCTCGCGGTGAACGCGTCCACCCCCTCGCGCAGACCCTCGAGCAGGGTGTGCCGGTCGTCCGCATCGAGAGTGTCGTACACCAGCGTCACCAGGTCGCCGGTGATGGAGGAGTGGCACTGCTCGTCTCGTCGGTGCAGCGCCACGGTCGCCCGGTTCAACGGCTGCACCGCCTCGTCCCCGGTCATCAGGCCCAGGTAGGCGCTGATCGATGTTTCGGCGACCGTGGTGTAGGCGAGGGTCGTCAGCGCCGCGGCCCGCGGATCGGTGTGCCGGGCCACGGCCGCGTGATGGCGGCGGACAGTCTGGGCGGCGGGCAGCGCGTCCTCGCGCAACGGCCACCCGCGGTGGCGACGCGTCGCGGCGCTCGCGTTGAGGTGCATCAGGGTGTGGTACTCCTCGTCGACCATCGACTGCAGCGCCGCCGCGCGGTGGCCGTCGCCGAGCCCGGTGCCGAACGCGTCGCGGGAGAGCAACTGGAAACCCGGGTTGACCACGAACTGCTCGATGTCCATCACGTTCTTGTTGTAGGCGATCCACCCCCAGGCCCGCAGCCGGTCCTTCTTCGACTCGTCCAGGCAGCGGTAGAGGTCGTGCTCGCGGAACGGGAGCAGCGCCTCGGGGAAGTCGGCCTTGGCCGGATCGAAGAAGTCGTCGAGCTCGGGTTCGACCCTCCGCACCGTGGCTCGGCGCGGCCAGCTCCTGACCAGGCCGCGGATCACCGCGCTCTCGACCGGATTCGACTCTTCGCATTCGGGCAGGGAGGGCGGCGACAGCAGGCCCTCGAACGTCCCGCCGTGTAGCTCGAACGGACCGGTCACGACTCGATCACCTCCGATCGCACCGACACGTCCTCGGATGCCAGGCCGTGAAAGATCTCCGCACACAAATCCCCGTACCGGCGGGCGCGATCGCCGAGGGGTCGACTCGCCGCGGCCACCAGCGCGTCGAAATCGGCCTCGGTGCCGTGCTCGACCACCGACGACAATCGGGTCACCGCCGCCGCCAGCGCATCACGTGCCCTGCCCGCCAACGGATTCCCGGCCTGGACGTCGCGGTACACCGCCGGGTTCCCGAGCCCGATCCGAGCCAACAGCGCCAGCGCCACCGTGTGCGGCGGGGTCGCGCTGGCGGCCAGCTCCTCGTTCGTCACGTCGAGCTCGGTCAGCGCGAGGCCGAAGGCCAGCACCGCCGCGTGCGTGAGCGCCTGCGTCGCCGCCACGATCCGGTCGTGCTGTTCCGGTGCGAGCCGGACGATCTCGGCCCCCCATCCGGACAGGGAGGCGAGGAACCGGTCGACCTGCTGACCCCCGCAATACGTGACCGCGGCCACCGGCCTGCCGGCCATACCCAGGTCGGGTGCGAACATCGGGTTGACCCCGACGGCCGCAGTCCCCGGCGCGGATTCCGTGAGCGCACACGCGAACCGCGTCTTGACCGACAGCGTGTCGACGAGCACCGCGCCGGGGGAGAGAAGTCCGGGGAGAGCCGGGGCGGCGGCCAGCGCGACCGACTCCGGCACGGCCAGCACCACCAGGTCCGCGGAGCGCAGCGCCGCGACGAGCTCCCCGGTCGGGGCCGTCAGGTCCGCGGCCATGGCATCCGGATCGGTGATGGCGTCCGTGCGTGCCGCACAGCGGGGATCGACCACCAGGACCCGGACCCCGTCGCCGCGCAGCAACGCCACCAACATCGCGCCGACCGATCCCGCACCGCCGACGACGGCGGCGGTGCGGAACTGCGACGATGCCCGCGCAGATCCCGTGTCGATCACGGTCCGGCCTGGTCCTGATGGTCGGTGTTCATGGACAGGCAACGTTTCATGGTGACGGCCTTGACCATCGTCTCCTCGTACTCCTCGTCCGGGTCGGACATCGCCATGATCGCGCCACCGGCACCGAACGTCACCTCGTCGGCGGTTGCGACCAGGGTCCGGATCACGATGGAGAAGTCAGCGGTGCCGGTGAGCGAGAAGTACCCGATCGCACCCGAGTAGACCCCGCGCGGGCCGTCCTCGAGCTTGTCGAGGATCTCGAGGGTCCGCACCTTCGGTGCCCCGGTCATCGAACCGCCGGGGAAGGTCGCCCGGATGCAGTCCACCACCGATACACCCGGCCGCAGGGTGCCGCGGATGGTCGAGACCAGTTGGTGCACGGGCGCATAGGTCTCGACGTCGAACAGCTTCGGGACGTGCACCGAGCCCGGCACGCAGACACGCGAAAGGTCGTTGCGGACCAGATCGACGATCATCAGGTTCTCGGCGCGATCCTTCTCGGCCTCACCCAGGTCGCGGCGCAGGGCCTCGTCGGTGTCCGGCGAGAACGACCGCCGCCGGGTGCCCTTGATCGGCTTGGACTCGATCACCCGATCCGCGCCGATCCGCAGAAAGCGCTCGGGCGAGGCGCTCAGGACCGAGATCCCCGAGAACTGCAGGAGCGCGTTGTACGGGGTCGGGCTGATCTCGCGCAGGCACGCATAGCGGTCCAGCGGGTCGATCGGCCCGTCCACGGTCCCGGTGTTGGTGAGGCACACCTCGTAGGACTCGCCGGACCGGATCTCGCTGAGGCACTGCTCGATCAGCGCGAGATAGGCGTCCCGGCTGTGCCGGAACCGTGGCTCGGGGTCGGCATCGAGATGGACCAGCGGGGGCGGCGCCGGCGGTTCGTGGGGGACCACGTCGAACTCCGACAGCGCGGCGGCCGTCTCGGTCAGCCAGCGGGTGCCCGCCGGGTCTCCGGAACCGTCGTCGAGCGCGAGCAGGTAGCAGCAGTCGGCCTCGTGGTCGAGCACCAGGGCTCTGTCCGCGAAGACGACGGCGGCGTCCGGGTTCGACGAGGTGTGGACGAGCTGCCCACAGGTGTCTGCCTTCAGCTCGTAGCCGAGGTACCCGACGTACCCGAGGCAGAAGCCGAACGGGAGGTCGGGGCGGGGGGCCACCGCGCGGGCGCGCAGCTGCTTGTCCATGTAGTCGAAGAAGGTGCTGTGGACCTCCCGCGCGAGCTTTCCCTGCTGGTGCACCCGCACCGTGGTCTCGGTGACGCTGTAGGTGACGTACTCGGCCAGCGGGCCCGAGCAGTCGCCCATGACGGAGAACCGCGAGTCCGGCTCGAGCGCCGCGCTGCCGTCCAGCCAGAAGCTGTTCGGGCCGTGGGCGAACAGCGCCTCGTAGATCTCTTTGGGATCGAATGGCCGGTCGATGCGCATGCTGTCGACGCGATAGCGGGGTTCGGCCAGCGGCAGCGGTATCGGGCGTGCCGTCGCCCGGCGGGAGCGCGCCCGCGGGGTCAGGTCCCGGAAATTGGTCAGCAGCGCGCGACCGTGATCGGTGCAGATGGACTCCGGGTGGAACTGAACGCCCCAGAGCGGCCGCTCCTTGTGGCGCACCGCCATCAAGAGGCCGTCGCGCGTGTGTGCCAGCGCCTCGAGCCGATCGTCGAGATCCTCGACGATCAGGGAGTGGTACCGGACCGCGCGGAAGGGCGAGGGGATTCCCGCGAACAGTCCTTCCCCGGTGTGATGGACCTCGGAGACCCGCCCGTGCATGGGGAACGGCGCGGGCAGGACCTGGCTCCCGAACAGGTGGCACAGCCCCTGGTGCCCGAGACACACTCCGAGAACGGGCAGATCGCCCTCGGTGATCGTGGCGGCGCTGATGCCGAAATCCCGATCCCGGTCCGGCCTTCCCGGCCCCGGCGAGATGACGATGTTGTCGTGGTCGGCCAGGTTCACCGACGCCCAGTCGACATCGTTCGACACCACGGTCGGCGGTACGCCGTTCACCTCGGCCAGCAGACTGTAGAGGTTGTAGGTGAAGGAGTCGTAGTTGTCGATGAGGAGCGTTCGCGTCGGCGTCATGGGCGTCAGCCCCCACGTCCAGACGGCCCGCGCGCCCCCTCGGGCTCGGATCCGTCGGCGTCGATGATCAGGTCCTCGACCCGGCAGGTCTCACGGATCAGCAGCTCGTAGAGCGAACGAAAGAAGTCCGGGGACAGCTCGTGCTCGACCGCATAGGTCTGCGCGCGGTCCTGGACCACCCCGATGCGCTGCGGCTGCATCATCGGTATGGAGTTCCGCCTCTTGAGTCGGGCGATCCGGGTACACACGTCGATACGTGCGCGGACGTCCTCGAGCAGGTGCTGGTCCACGTCGTCGAGCTCGGTTCGCAACACCTCGAGCTCGCGCTGCGCCGCCGAGAATCCGTTTCCGGCCCCGTGGGAACCATTCGACGTGTCCATCCGCCGCCGCCTTAGCAATCTGGGCTGACCTGCACCGACTTCGATCGATGCACACCAGCCGAGGTTCGTCAGCCTCGAGCAGAACTCCGGGTAGAGAATCTTCCAATCTTCTCACGGGGGAATACGCCCAAGCCACCCTTTTCATCGAATCCTCGACCCCCGACGTTACCCAGTTCCTGGTCTGTCCTGCGGCCGATGCGGTCTCTCTTGGGTTGCTCTTGCCGGTCGCCTCAGCTCGACTCGCCAGGACGCAGTTCGGTGGCGGTGAGACCCGCCTCCTCCATCCGGCGGACGAACTCGGCGCCGGGCCCGTAGAAGCGATCGGGGCGCACGGAATCGAACCCCATCGGCCAGAGCGTGCCGAAGTGCACCGGGATCGCGGTGCGGGCACCGACCGCGACCGCCGCGCGGACGGCCGCGGCCGGGTCGAGGTGCCCCGGCCCGAGACTCGGCCCCCACCCGCCGACCGGGACGAGCGCCACATCGCACTCGGGGATCCAGTCCGACATCGATCCGTACAGCGCGGTGTCCCCGGCGAAATACGTACGCCCCTCGCCCTCGATCACGTAGCCGAGCGCCCGCACCCGGTGCGGCCCGCGAGGCCAGCGACGACCGTCGTGTTCGGCAGGGACGGCGCGGACCAGCACCCCGCCGATCCGCACCTCGTCGCCGGGACTCACCTCGATCAACCGATCGCCGAACGCCCGGAGCCCCGACACCTGGCCGACCGCGCCGGTGGGAACGAGGATCGGGACGTCGCCGCCGATCAGCCTCAGCGAGGGCAGATGCGTGTGGTCCGCGTGCAGGTGGGACAGCACGACCGCGTCCGGGAGCAGGGGAGTGTCGAGCGGGTTGGGCCCGCGGCGCCGCCGCAGGTGCGCGACCCGGTCGGTCAGGATCGGGTCGGTGAGGATGGTGGTCCCGCGGTCCGTGATCGAGACGGTGGCGTGCCCGTGCCATCGGGCCCGCGGTGTTCGATCAGACATGGCACCCACGATCCCAGACCAGCCGATCCGCCGCCCGGCGAGTGATCAGCCCACGACGTCCGCACGACGGGCACCCGCAGCATCGGCCCGGACGAATTCCATCGCGTCCTCGACGGATCCGAACTTCAGCATCGCGATGTCGAGGGCGTAGTTCTGGTAGAGCCGCCACGGCTTCTTCGATCCCTGTTTCGGGAACTCGTGGATCGAGCGCTGCACGTACCCGGACGAGAAGTCGATGATCGGCATCGTGGTGATGGACGGATCGACGTTGCGGGGCGTGCACTGCCGGTAACCGTCGGCGGCCATGTGATTGAGCAGCCTGCACACGTACTCGCATGTCAGGTCGCACTTGAGCGTCCACGACGCATTGGTGTAGCCGATGCAGCTGGCAAAATTGGGGACGTCGCTCAGCATCATCCCCTTGTAGCTCAGTGCCTTTGCGGCATCGACGGGGGCGCCGTCCACGCTCAGCTCGACCCCGCCACCGACGATCAGCTTCAGCCCGGTGGCCGTCACGATGATGTCGGCCGCGAGCTCCGTCCCCGACGCGAGGCTGATTCCCCGTTCGGTGAACGTCTCGATCCGATCGGTGACGATGTCCGCCCGGCCGTGCCGGATCGCCCTGAACAGATCGCCGTGCGGCACGAAGCACATGCGCTGATCCCACGGGTCGTAGCGAGGCGTGAAGTGGGCATCGACGTCGAACCCGGCGGGCAGTTGCGCCTGCACCTGCCTGCGGAGCAGTCGCTTGACAACTCCGGGCGCCCGGCGGCTCATCGTGAAGAAGAGCATGAAGCGCAGCACGTTCTTCCAGCGGACGATGCCGTAGGCGAGCTTCGACGGCAGGACCGCGCGCAACCGATTCGCCATCACGTCCTCGTCCGGCACGGACAGGACATAGCTGGGCGAACGCTGCAACATCGTGACGTGGGCGGCGGACTCCGCGATCGCCGGGACCAGCGTCACCGCGGTCGCGCCACTGCCGATCACGACCACGCGTTTGCCCGCCCAATCGATGTCGTCGGGCCAGTGCTGTGGGTGCACGACCCGGCCCGCGAATCGGTCGACCCCCGCGAACTCGGGGGTGTAGCCCTCCCGGTAGTCGTAGTAACCGCTGCACATGAACAAGAAGTTGCACGTGAGGCGCACGACCTCGGCGGTGGGGCCGCGCTGCGCCTCGACCGTCCACCTGGCGTCCGCGCTGGACCACTCCGCGCGGATCACCCGATGGTCGAACCGGATCTTCCGGTCGATTCCCTGTTCCCGCGCGGTGTCGCGGACATAGCTCAGGATCGACGGGCCGTCGGCGATGGACTTCGCGTCCGTCCACGGCCGGAACGAGTACCCGAGGGTGTACATGTCGGAGTCCGATCGAACACCGGGATATCGGAACAGGTCCCAGGTCCCGCCGATCGCGCCGCGCGCCTCGAGGATCGCGTACGTCTTGTCCGGGCATCTCGCCTGCAGGTGATACCCGGCCCCGATCCCGGACAGGCCGGCACCGACTATCAGGACGTCGAAATGGTCGATCGCCATGGCTGCCACCGCCGTCGTGGGGAGTGTTCCACCTCGAACCTAGCACCGCGCCACACTGCATTCCGGCCCGTTGGACACCTACGATCCAGGTGAATGGAGGTGTGCATGCGCACTCTGGGATCGGCGGCCCGAACCGTCACCGAGTTCCTCGTGCTGTGGCTGATATCGGCCGCGGCACTGATGGTGATCGACGCGGTGCTGCCCGGCGTCGAGCTGGCCAGCACCGGCGCGCCGGGCCCCCTCGGATCGGCTCCGAGCGCGCTGGCACTGGCCCTGCTGTTCGGTCTGCTCAGCACGGTGCTCTGGCCGATCCTGCTGAGAGCCATGCTGTGGGTCGGACCGGCGCTGCTCTTCCTGTTCGTCTTCGTCGGCAGCGGTCTGATCATGCTGCTCTCCGTGCGCATCCTGCCGCTCGCCACGGCGGAGAGCGTCACCGACATCATCATCCTCGCGGTGCTGTTGTCGCTGGTGAGCTCGGCGGTGTCCGGTGCCATCGCTTCGCGGCGCGACGACACCTACCGCATGATGCTGGTGCGTCGACAGCGGTTTCGATTGCGCCGCAAGAGGTCACCCGACAGTGGTTCGGATCGTCCGGGACTGCTGTGCATCCAGATCGACGGGCTTGGTCACAAGGTGTTGCAGCGCGCGATGCGATCGGGGGTGGTCCCCACCCTCGCCGCGATGGTCCGCGACGAGTCCCACCGTCTGATGCCATGGCACACCGACTGGAGCAGCCAGACCGGTGCCAGCCAGCTCGGGATCCTGCACGGCAGCAACCACAACGTGCCGGCCTTCCGGTGGTACGACAAGGCCACCAAGAGGATTGCGGTGTTCAGCAATCCGAGCGACAACGCCGAACGCGAGCGTGAACGCGCGTCGATACCCGGACTGCTCGCCGACGGGGGAGCGAGCCGCGGAAACCTGTTCTCCGGCGGCGCCGAGGACAACGTCCTGGTGGTCAGCAGAATGAAGGGCGCCCGGATGGGCGGCGGCGGCACCGGATATGCGGACTACTTCATCGATCCGGCGAGTGCGGTCCGTACCTTCATCCGACTGGTCGCCGAGGTGCTGCGCGAGATCCGCCAGGCCTGGCACCAGCGCAGACGGGACATCCGGCCGCGGGTCCGCCGCGGCGGGATCTACCCGCTGGTGCGGGCCTTCACGACCGTCGTCGAGACCGACGTCGTGGTGGCCGCGGTCATCGGCGACATCATCAAGGGCCGCAACGTGATCTACGTCGACCTCGTCGGCTACGACGAGGTCTCACACCATTCCGGGGTGGAGCGGCCGGAGACCCTCGCGGTGCTGCGCAAGCTCGACGCGGAGATCGGCATGATCGCCGCCGTCGCGGCACAGGCCGACCGCCCGTACAACATCGTCGTCCTCTCCGATCACGGCCAGAGTCAGGGCGAGACGTTCACCGGCCGCTTCGGCGAGACCCTCGAGGCCCTGGTCCTACGCGAGTGCGAGGCGGGTCGGCCGCAACCCCAGCACGGTCGGTGGCTGCACCACGACAAGGATGTCCCGGACCTCGGCGCGCAGGGCCGAGGCGCCGAGGGCCTCGGGTACGCCGCCGCGAGCCTGCGGGCCACGCCGCCGCCGGACCGGGTCACCGCGCCGCCCGAGCGACCGGTGGTGCTCGCGTCGGGGAACGTCGGACTGGTGAGCTTCCCGCTCGCCGCCGGTCGCGCGACGATGCGCTGGATCACCGAGCACCATCCATCCTTGCTGCCCGCCCTCACCACTCATCCCGGGGTGGGGTTCGTCCTCGTGGCCCGCGAGGGCAAGGGATCGATCGTGCTGGGAGCGCACGGCAGCGTGGAAGTCGACACCGGATTCGTCGCGGGCCAGGATCCGTTGGCGGACTTCGGCCCCGGCACCCTCGAGCGGATCCGCAGGACCGACGGCTTCGACAACGTCGCCGACATCATGATCAACGGCCGGTACTGGCCGGACACCGGCGAGATCGCGGCGTTCGAGGAACAGGTCGGCTCGCACGGCGGGCTCGGTGGTCCGCAGACCCGGCCGTTCCTGCTCTATCCCGCGCACCTGCCCGAGCCGCCCGACGAGCTGCACGGCGCGGAGCAGGTACACCGGGTGTTGAGCGGCTGGCGCGACCTCGCGGCGGCCGAGGCGCGCGCCGGCTTCGGCTAGTCCTCGGTCTGACCCGTCGGGCCGCCGTCCATCGATTGGCGGAGCGCGTGCATGACGCTGGCAAGGGCGGGCGAGTCCGCGCCGCCGGTACGCACCACCCCGCACACCGGGATCCGGAGCCTGCTGTTGGCCTCGCGCATGAAGCAGAGCCCGGTTCGGGGCGTCTCGGCCGCCGTGCTCGCGTACAGCACGGTCCACGCCCGCGGGTTGGTGATGACCTCGAGCGTCGCGGCGTGGTCACTGGCGATCGACGGCCCCAGCGAGACGCGGCGCCCGATCTCACGGAAGGCGTCCTCGACCACGGTGTGCAGCAGCACCTGGCTGCTGCGCGGCGGGAGCAGCAGCTGATACGGGGCCAGCTCGCCCAACTCGACCGTCGAGAACGCGGACAGCGGGTGTCGGCGCGAGGTCACGATCACCAGGTCGTCGACGCCGAGCCGCACCGTCTCCAAGCCCGGCCGATCCGCCCGCCCGCGGATCAACGCGATGTCGGCGTCGCCCGAGGCGACCGCGTCGATACGCTCGGTGAAGCTCTTGATGACGAACTCGATGTCCACGTCCGGATGCGACTCGCGCACGCGGGCGATCGCGTCGAGGCTCTGCGCCGCGAAGCTCATGTTCGCGGTGATCCGGATCCGGTTCCTGGGCTCGCGCACGACGGAGTACGCCTTGGTCTCCAGACTCAGCACCTGCTGGGCGATGGGGATCAGGCGGGACCCGGCCGGGGTCAGCCGCACCACCCGCGTCGACCGCTCGAACAATGGGGCGCCGAGCTCCTGCTCGAGCCGGGTGACCTGGTGGCTGACGGCGGATTGCGAGATGAAGCACCGTTTCGCGGCCCGACTGAAGCTCAGCTCCTCGCTGACGGCCAGGAAGTAGCGCAGCTGCCGAAAGTCCATGCTCACATTCTATTCATTAGCAATCCAGATAAGAGAATTCTCGATACCCGGAGCTAGCTGGCGAAACACCGGAATGCATCCCTACGGTGTAACTCATACATCAGATCGAGCTGGAGGTTGTCGTGGTCGACGCAGGGATGGACCGGACCGAGGTCGTCATCGTGGGCTCGGGGTTCGGCGCGCTCGCGGCGGCGAAGAAGCTGGCGAAGGCCGGCACGCCGTTCGTCCTCATTTCCGAGACCACCGAGCACCTGTTCCAGCCGCTGCTCTACCAGGTGGCGACCGGCGTGCTCTCGGCAGGCGAGATCGCTCCCTCCATCCGCGCGATCCTCGCGAAGTACCCGAACGCCGACGTCCGGCTCGGCCGGGTCGTGGATGTGCACGCCGACGCGAAGGAACTCGTCTACGAGGCCGCGGGTGAACGGCACACCCTCGGCTACAACTTCCTCATCGCGGCCACCGGTGCGCGCCAGTCGTACTTCGGCCGCGACGAGTTCGCCAAGGTGACCTACGCGCTCAAGACCGTCAACGACGCGAAGCGGCTGCGCGACCAGATCGTGCGCTGCTTCGAGGAGGCGCACACCACCACCGACCCGGAGCGCGCCAAGAACCTGCTCAGCTTCATCGTGATCGGCGCGGGCGCGACCGGCGTCGAGCTCGCCGGTCAGATCAAGGAGCTCGCCGGCCGGTACTTCGAGCAGTCGATCCGCGGCATCACCGCCGACGACGTCACCGTCACCCTGGTCGAAGGCGCCGGTGTCGCGATGCCCGCGTACGGCGGCAAGCTCAGCGAGTACACGAAGGCCTCGCTGGAGAAGTCGGGTGTCGAGGTAGTGCTGAACACGCTGGTCACCGACATCGACGAGCACGGCGCCACCTTCAAGGCGCACGGCAGCGAGGCCGGGGTGCGGCGCACCGCCGAGACGATCGTCTGGTCGGCGGGCGTACAGGCCAACGACTTCGCGGGCGTGCTCGCCGAGCGCACCGGCTGCGACACGGACCGGGCGGGCCGGCTGCTGGTCAACCCGGACCTGACGGTCGGCGGCCGCGCGGACATCTTCGCCGTCGGCGACATGACCTCGCTGAACAACCTGCCGGGCCAGTCCCCGGTGGCCATGCAGGGTGGACGCCACGTCGCCAAGACCGTTCTCGGCAAGACCCCGCGCGGCACCGCCTTCAAGTTCCGCGACAAGGGCTCGATGGCGATCATCAACCGCTTCCGTGCGGTGACGAAGGTGAAGAGCATCGAGCTCACCGGCTTCATCGCCTGGGTGCTGTGGCTGGCCGTGCACATGGTCTACCTGGTCGGGTTCCGCAACCGGTACATCGCGGTGATGTCGTGGTTCGGCTCGTTCCTCGGCCACCGGCGCCCGCACTTCCACTACGCGCAGGAGCCGTCTCCGGTGGGAACGGTCGACGCCGACGCCGACGACGAGGTGCCGGTCGCCGCCTAACCGGGCGTGACCGTCGGGGTCGGACGCGCGGCGCAATAAGCTGAGTGCGCCCGCGCGTCCCGACCCCCGAAAGACACTGATGGACACCACCTCTCCCGTCCTCGTCGACGATCTCCGGGCGAGCACCCAACGCCGCACGCTGATCGTGGTGGTGACCTCGCAGATCCTCGGCGGCGCCGGACTGGCCGCGGGCGTCACCGTCGGCGCGCTGCTCACCAAGGAGATGCTCGGGTCGAGCCGATACGCCGGGCTGTCCTCGGCCCTGTTCACCCTCGGGTCCGCGGCCGCGGCGCTGCTCGTCGGGCGGGTCTCGCACCGCCTCGGCCGCCGGACCGGGCTCAGCATCGGCTACCTCGCGGGCGCGGCGGGCGGCGCCGGGGTGGTGCTCGCCGCGGTCATGGACAGCCTCCCGCTGCTGTTCGTGTCGATGTTCGTCTACGGATCCGGTACCGCCACCAACCTCCAGGCCCGGTACGCGGGAACCGACCTGGCCGAGGCCTCGCATCGGGGCCGGGCGGTCAGCACGATCATGGTCGCGACCACCTTCGGCGCGGTGGCGGGGCCGAACCTGGTTGAGGTGATGGGTGACCTCGCGGACGGGTGGGGCATTCCCGTGCTGGCGGGCCCGTTCATCCTGTCCTCGGCCGCATTCGCCGCCGCGGGCATGTTCCTCTTGGCGTTCCTGCGGCCCGATCCGCTGCGCGTCGCGCGACAGCTGCAGTCCGAGCCGGTCGTCGCGGGCGGGGAAGTACCGCCGGAGCCCGACCGGGACACGCAGCGCCGGGGCATCCTCGTCGGCGCCACCGTGATGGTGGTGACGCAGATCGTGATGGTCGCGATCATGACCATGACCCCGATCCACATGATGGATCACGGACACGGCCTCGGACAGACCGGGATGGTCATCGCGATCCATGTCGCGGCCATGTTCCTGCCGTCGCCGCTGACCGGCATGCTCGCCGACCGGTACGGACGGATCCCGGTCGTGGTCGCGGCCGGTGTCACCCTGCTCGCGGCGGGCATCCTCGCGGCCCTCGCACCCGCCGATTCCGTGGTGCTGCTCTCCGTCGCGCTGGGTCTGCTGGGGCTCGGCTGGAACTTCGGGCTGATCAGCGGCACCGCCATCCTCACCGACTCGACCCCGCTGGCGACGCGGGCCCGCACCCAGGGTTCAGTCGACCTGTGTATCGCGCTCGCCAGTGCGGGTGGCGGCATCGTCAGCGGGATGGTGGTCGCCTCGAGCAGCTTCGCGGTCCTCTCGCTCGGCGGCGGGCTGATCGCGCTGGCGCTGATCCCCGTGCTCGCACTGAACCGCAGGCAGGCGCAGGCGGCACCCGAACCCGCTCGGGCCGGCACCACGTCATGACCTCGGACTGACCGCAGCGCCTCTCATGGCATCCGCAACCGGGGCACCGGCGGGACCCAGTCGGGGTCGCGGGTCGTGACCGCGAGCTCGTCGATCACATGGGTGGACCAGGCCAGGAGCCCCGTGATGTCGAGGGCGTGCGGCGGCCGGTCCTCGTACGACCCGACCAGATCCCGTCCCCTCCGCAGCCGGGCCGCCGCCACAAGGGATTCACCCCGCAGCGCCCGCTCCATGCCATCCGCCAGCTGCCACAGGCCCTGCCAGAGTTCCAACTCCTCAGGGGGCGCGAGCACCGATTCGGCCTCCAGCAGGTCCCGCGCCCGCGCGGGATCGCCGTGATCCATCAGTCGCTGCGATTCGGTGATCGCGGCGCCGAGGTCGAGCTGTGGCCCCCAGGAAACATCGGCCATGTACCGAATCTAACCCCTCCGACACGCGGCGACCAGGGTCCACGGGGGACATCACGACCGAACTGAGAGTGTCACGAACGGGTCCAACGCAACCCGACATGCGGTACCATACGAGTGACCTTCGTCACATTCAGGTAACGAAATGGATACGTTTCGAGATGTTTAGATCTCGGTCGTGACCTGCGGGGGAGGCGGAGACAGCCCTCGGATCTGGACGGGTGTCCGTGCGTCGGGACCGCCAACCGAGGGGTGCGAGGGCCCCCGAACTGCGGCTACCGTCGCTTCCGGTTCACAAACGAGAACCGCCACCGGCTCGCCCACCTTCGCGAACTGCCCAGCGAGATCCGGTCCGACGCAACACATCAGGGCAGTGACGAGGCCAACATCGCCGCGGGGCAAGACCCCGCCGCCCGCCTCGGATGCAGGAGAGGACCCATCACATGTCGATCAACCATGCACGCCGGACCGCCACCAAGACCCTCGGCTGGATCGCCGCGACCGGCGCCCTCGTCGCCATCCCGATGGGACTGGCCGGCGGCACCGCGAACGCGGCAGGTCACAATTGGGACGCGGTCGCCGAGTGCGAGAGCAGCGGCAACTGGGGCATCGATTCGGGCAACGGATTCTCCGGTGGCCTGCAGTTCACCCCGAGCACCTGGGCCGCCTACGGTGGCCAGGGCCACGCCGCGAACGCCTCCCGCGAGGAGCAGATCCGCGTCGGCGAGAACGTGCTCGCGAGCCAGGGCCCGGGCGCATGGCCCGTGTGTGGCCAGTACCTCTGATCCGACCCGGTTGCCGCCCGAGATTCTCGGGCGGCGGCCCCAACGGGCACTCCGGCGCCCTGCGGGTGTGACAGGCAGTGTCCCGAGCGGGCACTGACCCAGTCGACCTCACGCGCTCCCCGGCATCGGGTCGAGGTCCTCGCCCGCACAGGTCAGCGCCTCGATATCGATCTCCGCGGGCTCGAACGATGCCCGCACCGCGGTCGCGGTCACCCAGCCGCGGCGCAGGAGCCCCGCGTCGGTCCTCTCCGCCTCACTGATCTCCGCCTCACCGCGGCGGATCTGGGTGAAGGTGACCGTGAAATGGTGCTGGTCCCGCCGATCCAGCTCCGCCTGGACCGCGCCGAAGGCGGCAAGTGGAGCCGCCCGCAGGCCGCGTACCTCCGATAGCGGGAGGTCAGCCGCATTCACGTTGAGCACGACGCCCGGTACACCCCTCGAGGCCGCCCACTCGATCGCGCGCCTGGCGACGGCGGCCGCTGTCTCCCAATGCTCCGGGCGAGGGCTGTCGACCGACAGGGCGACCGCCATTGCGCCCAGACCGGCGCCGGTGAGCGCGGCACCGACCGTCCCCGAGTGCAGGATCGCGTTGCCCGTGTTCGGCCCGTGATTGATCCCGGAGAGCACGAGATCCGGCGCAGGACCGAACGCGCCTTCGGAAGCGACGAACACGATCAGTGCCGGAGACGCCTCCACGGCGGTCACCTCCACATCGGGCGTTCCGTCGAACCGCCGCGGAGACAGCACCAGGCGACCCCCGTCCTCCAACGCACTGAACGCGGTCGACGTGCGGCGCCGCCACCACCACCTCCAGACCTGCGTCGACGGCGACGCGGGTCAGCAATTGGATGCCGGCGCTGTCCACGCCGTCGTCGTTCACGACCAGCGCCCTCATCGACGGGACCATCCCGCGGCGGGCCTGACGACGACCGTGTCGGCCAGCTTCGTGATCACCTCTCGCTGCCCGGACCCCAGACCCCGCCGGGTCACATTCAGAGCGCCTGCGGCCGCGCCGAGCTTGAGCGCGTCCCTCATACACGCCCCGGACGCGACCGCAACGGCGATACCGGCAGTCATCGAATCTCCCGCGCCCCGGTGATCCGCCGGTCGTAGCGGCGGGGGCGGCACCTCCCACAACTCTCCGCCCACCAGTGCGAGCGCAGGATCGCCCGCGCGGGAGACGACGACGGTCTCGGCGCCCTCCGCGTGCAGCCGTTCCATCGCCGTGCCCAGCGAACCGACGTCCGCCGAGGCCGCGAATCCGTCCTCGACGAGTTCTGTGTGACTGACCTTGAGGACCGTCAACCCGCCGCGCAGCGCGGCCGACAGCGTCGCTCCCGACAGATCGGCGATCACCGGAACACCGAGCTCCCTCAGGTCACCGACCAGGCGCGTGTAGACCTCGACCGGAACCACGTTCTCGGACCGGCTCCCCGCGAGCACCGCAACGCTCGACGACATGCCCTCACCGAGTGCCGTGCCGTACAGATCGTCCGCCTCATGCCTAGACAGACCGATCGGATCGATCTCGACGATGACCTCCCTCGTCCCATCGCGGCGATCGTGGATGTAGGACCCGTTCGGGCCTGCGACCGGCACGCCGCGCACGTCGATGCCTTCCCCGGCGATCAGGTCGGTCAGGATTCCACCCGTCTCGCCGCCGAAAGGGCCGCACAGCCGCACCGCGAGTCCCAGCGTCATCGCCATCCGGCCGATCCAGCAGCCCTGGCCGCCCGCGTGGACGTGCAGCTCCGGACCACCATCGGGTCGCGGCTCGATCGTGATGGTCAACACGGGGTCGGGAGCGAACACGAAGGCAGAACGTTCCTCCGTGGCGCCGCTGTCGCCGGCGGCCATGGGCGACTCCTCAGATGCCGAACCGCCCAGACGCAGGGCGGTCCCGCGCTGTCAGGTTCGCTGCTCCCGGTCTGGCGGCGCGATCCGCTGGGTCGCGTCGGGGTCGATGGCGTCGGCCCGTTCGAACTGCCCGTCCAGTTCCTCGCGTGACTTGGCGGCATCGGTCGCTCGGGCTCGAGCGCGCTCCTGCAACCGCTCGGCTTCGGCCTTCTTCACGTCGGCCTCTGCCTCGGCGATTCGTGCACGCGCGGCTGTCTTGTCCGCCAGCGCCTCCTCCTGACCGACCTCGTGAGATTGCGCGGTGGCCCGTTCACGAAGGTCGGCTGCCTCGGCGCGCTGATGCCGTGCCCGTGCGTTCCTCGTCATCCAGACCGCCGCGGCCGCGAGCACCACGATCACCACAATCACGACGATCCAGATGACAACGTCCCTGTCCATGTCGATGTGCCTCCTCGTACGGAGTCCGGCCTCACGATGAGGCCGACTTCTTCTTCGAGCGCGTACTGCGACGTCGCCCGTCCTTGCTCCCCGACTTCCTGGTTCCCGCTCTGGCCCTGCTGCCACCCGACTTGCTCGTCTTGCGTGACTTGGGCGACGTGGCGTTGCGTCCTCCCGAGGCCTCCACGCTCGCGGACAAGGCATCCAACAACGAGGAGATCTCCTCGTCGGCCTCGGCGGCCGGCGCCTGGGGCTCGGTGACCTCGTCGCCCGCGACCTTCGCCTCGATCAGCTTCTGCAGTGCCGCGCGGTAGTCGTCGTCGAATCGCTCCGGTTCGAACACCGGCTCGGACATCGCCTCGATGAGCGAACCCGCCATCGCCTTCTCCTTCGGCTTCACCTGGGGCGCATCCTCTTTCACGAAGGCGAAGTCGGGCGTCCGGACCTCGTCGGGCCACCGCATGGTGTTCACCATGATGACGTCGCCGTAGACACGGAGCACCGCAAGGGATTCGCGCTGCCGGATCGCGATCTTCGACACCGCGACCTGACCCGACTTGTGCAGCGCATCGCGCAGCATCACGTACGGCTTGAGTGCAGATTGCTGCGGCGCGAGGTAGTAGCTCTTGTCGAAATAGATCGGATCGATCGATTCGAGCGGCACGAACTCCACCACCTCGACGGTTTTGGCGCTGGACAGCGGGAGGACGTCGAAATCCTCATCGGTGAGGATCACGACGCCGTCGTCGGTCTCGAAGCCTTTCGCGATCTCCTCATAGGGCACCTCGGCGTCGTCGAGGGTGCAGACCCGTTGGTATCGGATCCTGCCCCCGTCGGCGGCGTGCACCTGGTGCAGGGGGACGTCCTTGTCCTCGGTCGCCGCGTAGAGGCTGACCGGGATCGCGACGAGTCCGAACGTCACCGTGCCCTTCCAGATCGAGCGCACACCGTCACCCTCTCCACCTCGTATTGGCCACGCCTGCCGGCAATGTCAGAGCGTGCAATCGATGATGCGCATGCCGTGCATCGACGGCTTGGCGCTCACTGCATGGGTGCTCTCGGTGTTCTCGAGCAGCCTGCGTCCTTCGGCCGTGTTCAAGCAGCACACCCCCAGCTTGGCCGCCGCGCTGAGCACGAGGGCGTCGTCCGGGGTGCAATTCCCATCGAGCACGTCCTCGGTCGCGATCGCGCACAGCGAATCGGAGCCGACGTCTTGGGTCACGCTCACGCCGTGAGCGCTCGCCCATTCCGAGAACTCAGACAGTTCCGACGGGTCTCCGATGAGCACGACACTTCGCCTGCCTGGCTCGGATCTCATGAGGTAGCCCTTCTCGCCGGGGCGGCAGTCATCTCCGCCCTCTATCCCAGGATTGCCCGTAAGGACCCCACCGAAACCCGCGCACGGGAACGCGACGATGTGCATCCCGACCGGTTTCGGGATCCCCTGGGATGGGAACACCCGTGGCATGAGCAGGCGGAGGCGGCGAGCGCACGACAGTGCGGATTTCGACGTCAGCAACGAACCCGGGTTCCGGCGCTACGTCGAGGCGGTTTCCGCCGCGGTCGGGGCAGATCCCGAGCACGTGCACTGCACGTTCTGCACAGCGGGGCCGGCCTCGGAGGCCTACATCGCGGTGCCGGGCCGGCGGGACGCGTTCCCTGGGCGGGAGGTCGCGTTGCTCTGGGTGCCGTCCGGCGGATGGCAGCTCGCCGTCGAAACCTCCTCGACCGAGGACATGATCATCCTCGGGAGTACGACCGGAAGCCCGGTACCTCAGCCGAGTGCCGTGATGGCGTTGTGCGAGGACTACCTGCACCCGAGTCCGAGATGACCGTCGACGAACCGCCCACGGGCGAGGGGAGTGACCATGAGTAGCAAACCGGAGTTCGTCGCGAACCGGCTCGACGAGATCATTCACGAGTACGAGTCGGACGCCCCGGCAGGTCCCGGCGCCGGGGCACCCGATGGGACGACGGAAGGCCCCCTGGTGATCGCGCAGCGCCGCAGGGCGGAGCTCGATACCGCCACCGACGAGCGCGTCGACGAGATCGCCGCGGAGTATCCCTCCATCGCGGAAGCCTGGTCCGCAACCTGATCCGCCCTGCGTGCGTGGACGTCACGTCCGGCCTGTCTGCGCGCGAAGGTCCTCGTCGAGCGACGCCCGGACGAGCGCTGCGGCCAGTTCGCCGAGCCGGTCGGGCGGGGCGAGTTCGGCGAGCCTGTGCGGATCGGTCGGCAACCGGAGGCCTTCGGCCGATTGCGCGGCTCGCTCGTCGAAGTACGGCCGAACCCAGCTCCACACGTCCTGGACCGCAGGAAGATCGCGGCTCCGACCGGCCCGATCCCGTCGAAGTCGGTGAGAAGCCGGGTCGCCTTCGCGACATCGTGATCGCTCTCGCGGGCGAGCCTCCGTAGGTCGTCGCGGTACAGATCCTCGACGCGGGCGGCTGCGTTCTTGAGACGGGTCGCCGTGCGCTCGTCGTATCGGACATAGTGGCCGCGCCCCAGCGCGGCGATGATGGTGCGGCGCTCTGCCGCGCGCACGGCGCGTGGGCTGCGGAGACGCGCGCGGAACAGCTCTGCCGCGGCAGCGACCGCGATGTCGGCGGAGATCCTGGTGCTGAGCAGCAACGCGAGAATCAACAACTGGAACAGCGGCGCGGGGGTGTCCTTCAACCGGATTCCGGCTTGCGCCGCGTAGGTGTTCCCCGCCTCGTCCAATAGCGCCGAGACGATCGTGCGGTCGGTGTCGCTTCGCATGAACCGAGGGTTGCCCGGAAGTCGGGATCGAAACCGCGCAGGCCGCCCCGACCCGCTCGTCACTCGACGGTGAGCATGTCCCCGGCGCGGGTGACCGCGTAACCGGCGAGCGCCTCCCGCGCCGGTGTGCGGACCACCGAACCGTCGGCGATCGAGAAGCGACTGCCGTGGCAGGCGCAGTTGATGGTGCCGTCGCTCACCTCGGACACGAGGCAGCCCTGGTGGGTGCACACCGCCGCGAACGCCCGGTAGACGCCCGGTTCGGGCTGGGTCAGGACCAGTTGGTGCTCGGCCAGGACGATCCCGCCTCCGACCGGGACCTCGGAAACCGGAACCCGCGCGGGTTCGGTGCTCCGGTCCTTGCCGACGGCCGCCACCCCGGTGCTGCAGCCCGCGACGGCCAGGCAGCCGGTCGCGCAGGAGGCGGCCAGGAAGGCTCGGCGGGGCATCGAGCCCGCCTGATCGACGTCGGTCATGCGGGAACCACCAATCCGGTCAGGTACATCAGCATGATTCCAACGCCGATCCCGCCCAGGACCACCGGGTCCACGGACGTGCGATCGCGGCCGTGCAGGGACGGCGTGATCTGGACGATCACCTGGATGATCGCGCCGACACCGACACCGACACCGACACCGAGCAGCAACGCGGAGACCTCGGCGTTGCTGACGCCCGCCCCGAGGGCGAGCTCACCGACGGCATAGGCGGATCCGTTGGCCAGGCGCCCAGCAGCAGGCCCGCCGAACCCGCCAGCGCCCCTCCGATCAGCAGCTGACGCCGCGACGGCGCGCTCGCCGAGCCGCCCTCGATCGGGGCGACGGGCATGGCGCGCGCAAAATTTCGATTGATCACATCGCAAAGTTTGAAACACCTAACTTAAGTGTTCATGCCATCTTCATCGCCGGAGCCGGCAAGTTCGATGCAGGGTGTTGTTAATACAGATAAATCTGTATTATTGACATATGGACACCCTGGTGAGCAGCGACGCACTATCGCGGTTCGGATACGCGCTGTCGGACTCGACGCGGTCGCAGATCCTCTTGAGCCTGCGCAACGGGCCCGGATACCCGTCCGATCTCGCCGACAAGATCGGCGTCTCACGACAGATCCTGTCCAACCATCTCGCGTGCCTGCGCGGCTGCGGCCTCGTGATCGCGGTTCCGGAAGGCCGCCGTAGCCGGTACGAACTCGCCGATCCGCGGATCGGCAGAGCGCTCGAGGACCTGATCGGCCTCGTCCTCGCGGTCGATCCGTCGTACTGCCCCGACGCCGCGACCGAGGAATGCTGCTGATGGCGTCGAACCTCGGACTGCCCGCAGCGCGTCCACGGCCAGGGGCACCCGCACCCGACGAGGCACGTAAGCGGGTCCTCTCGCGCCGGATCCGGCTGTTCGTCGGCGCCACGATCAGTTACAACATCATCGAGGCAGCGATCGCGCTGACCGAGGGCACCCGGGTCTCGTCGGCGGCGTTGATCGGGTTCGGCCTCGACTCGGTGATCGAGGTGTCCTCCGCGGCGGCGGTTGCCTGGCAGTTCGCGGGCCGCGATCCCGAGGCCCGCGAGAAGGTCGCCCTGCGGATCATTGCCTTCTCCTTCTTCGCCCTGGCCCTCTACGTCAGCATCGACGCGCTCCGGTCCCTGTTCGGTCTCGGCGAGGCCCGCCACTCGACCGTGGGCATCGCGCTCGCCGCCGTCAGCCTGGCCGTCATGCCCGTCCTGTCCTGGGCGCAGCGGCGAGCCGGCCGCGAACTGGGGTCGCTCTCCGCGGTGGCGGACTCCAAGCAGACCCTGCTCTGCACCTACCTGTCGGCGGTGCTGCTGGTCGGGCTCGCCCTCAACAGCCTGTTCGGGTGGTCCTGGGCCGACCCGATCGCGGCCCTCGTCATCGCCGTGATCGCGGTGAGGGAGGGAATCAACGCCTGGCGGGGCGATCCCTGCTGCCCCACTCCGGCGGCCGGACGGCCGAGCGACGACACGGCCGATCCCGACTGCGACTGCTGCGACTGAGCACCGAGACACCGGGAGACCCCGATGCGGGCCATCACCCCACCCGCCCGAGCGCTGTACGACCACGAGATGACCGCTGGCCGGACCGCGCCCACCGCGCAAGAAAGGTGGCGGCACCTCGAGCGCGCCCACATCATTTCGCAGCCACACCCCTGGTTGCACACCCGCAACCATGTCGCGATGCTCGCACTCGCGCTGGCCCAGCGGGATCGGGGAGAGGCGCTCGGCCAGGTCGTCCGGATCATCGTGGCCGCCCCAGGCTCACTGTCCGGGCGCTACCCGGAGGGGAACACCGGGCGCGCATCCGCGGGACTCACGACCCCCATGCGGATCCCTGACGACCTGGCCGAGACCGTCACCTCGTTCGTCGCCTGACACCTGGTCCACACACCCCCGGACCGGCACGTGTGATGCACCTCACACGCAATACAGGCATGTACCCAGGTAGTCCGACCGTTGTCGGGTACCCGCGCCTGCGGGCAATGTGTCGTACACGGGGCGAAGGTTACGAAGGTGAGGTTTCCGCGATGTACCAACACCAACTGCTACACCCGCGCGTGACGTGTCGGGTCGACGAGATCGGCCGGCGAGACGCCCGCGCCGGGAGTGGTGAGGTAACCGAGGAAGCCACGTTCACCGGAGCTCCGTCGTCGGGATCCGGTTCGATCGTGTCGTGGATGGTGGTCGAACCCGCCATGAACGAGATGCACGCGGAACCGCTGCCGACCACGATCGCGATCGTCGATCTCGACAGCGGCGGACGGATCTACGCGTCGATCGAGGGCGAGGTCCTGGTTCGAACGGGCCAGCGAGTGCGCGTGCTGCTGCACCCGGCGATCCGGGGCGCGAGATTCCCCCTCCGCGGCGTGGTCGGCTCGATCGCCTGCGATTGCCGTCGGGAGAAGGCGCCAACACACGAACCGCCACCCCGACAGCACCACACGCACAACGCGGGCGACATCCTGGAGTGGTTCCTGCGCCGGCGAAGCTGGACCACCTGGACGCGTACGACCGAGGTAGAGAGGTCGCGATGATGTGGAGCCCATGCACATACGCGCGGCGTTGGCCCGAGTTGTGGGAGCCGCTGAGCGAAGCGGACCGGTGGGTGCTGTCGCAGACGCTGGCAGACGATCATTCCGAGGACGTGAGCCGCGAGGAGGTCGCGGATCTGGCTCGGTATCTGGCCGGCGACATCACGGCCGACGAATACGAGCTGCGAGCAGCCTGGCGACAGGTCGGCGCGGACACCGTGCAGCTCGATCGCGGTGCGGTCGGCCCGCTCCGCCTCGACACCGTCGCCTGAGCCGTCGCCGACCCGGTGACACCGGGGGAGCCGGACGCAACCGGGGTGGGACGCCTGCGGTGCTAGGCAACCGCGGTGGGACGTGCCACCATCGTGAGGTGACCAGCACACCCGCCGAGCCACAACGCCTTCGTGACCTCGCCCGGCTGCGCGGTGTCCGCGACCGGATGGACCGGGAGTATGCGCAGCCACTGAATGTCGAGGCGCTCGCCCGCGACGCGCACATGTCGGCCGGGCATCTCAGCCGCCAGTTCCGTCTCGCCTACGGCGAGTCGCCGTATTCCTATCTGATGACGCGGCGCATCGAGCGCGCGATGGCATTGCTGCGTCTCGGCGATCTCAGCGTCACCGAGGTCTGCTTCGCGGTGGGCTGCTCGTCGCTGGGCACCTTCAGCACCCGATTCACAGAGTTGGTCGGTATGCCGCCGAGCGCATACCGGGACCAGACGCGCCCCGGGGGGGAGATGCCGTCCTGCGTCGCGAAGCAGGTGACCAGACCGATCAGGAATCGAGAAGCGCAGGCGGTGTCACCCCAATTAGCGTGACTGCCATGGACATCAGAATTCACTCGGCCTTCCTCCCACACAACGACCGCGACGCCGCCCTGACCTTTTACCGCGACACCCTCGGCTTCGAGGTCCGCAAGGAGGTCGGCTACAACGGGATGTACTGGATCACCGTCGGCCACCCGGACCAGCCCGACACCTCGCTCGTCCTGCACCCGCCCGCCGCCGACCCCGGCGTCACCGACGACGAGCGGCGCATGATCACCGAGATGATGGCCAAGGGGACCTACGCGATCCTCACGTTGGCCACCCCCGACCTGGACGACACCTTCGGCAAGCTGGTGGCCAACGGCGCGGACATCGTCCAGGAACCGATCGAGCAGCCGTACGGCATCCGCGACTGCGCTGTGCGGGACCCCGCAGGGAACCTTCTCCGAATCAACGAGGTGCGCTGACATGACTTCCACCAAGCCCATGACCGCCATCAAGTCCGTCGTCCTCGAGGTGCCGGACCCCTCGTCCGCCGAGGCCTTCTACGCCGCATTCGGGGTCGGCGATCATGTCGGCGTACGCGCCGCGGAGGCACCGACCACCGGATTCCGCGGCTACACCCTGTCGCTCGTGGTGTCCCGGCCGAACATCGTCGATGCCTTCGTCGGGGCCGCCCTCGACGGCGGCGCCACCGCCATGAAGCCGGCCAAGAAGGGGTTCTGGGGCTACGGCGGCGTCGTGCAGGCCCCGGACGGCGCGATCTGGAAGATCGCGACGTCCACGAAGAAGAACGACGGACCGGCCACCCGGCAGATCGATGACATCGTGCTGTTGCTCGGCGTCGAGGACGTCAAGGCGACCAAGCAGTTCTACGTCGACCGCGGACTGGAGGTGGGGAAGAGCTACGGCCGCAAGTACGTCGAATTCGCCACCCCGCCGTCGAACGTCAAGCTGGCGCTCTACGGCCGTCGCGCCCTCGCGAAGGACGCGGGCGTGTCCCCGGACGGAACCGGATCGCACCGGATCGTCATCGGCAGCGATGCCGGACCCTTCGTCGACCCGGATGGCTTCGCGTGGGAGACCGTGCCCGGGAGGGCGTGATCGGTGGAATATAGGGACAACGGGTCGCGACGGCGGCCTGACAGAAGGGGAACGATGAGCTCTGCCACGAGGACCGCTACGCAGTCGCCTGAGCTGCACGCCGCCGACAGCCACGATCTGATCCGCGTGACCGGGGCGCGGGAGAACAACCTCAAGGACATCAGCGTCGAGCTCCCGAAGCGGCGGCTGTCGGTGTTCACCGGCGTCTCCGGCTCGGGCAAGAGTTCGCTGGTGTTCAGCACGATCGCCGCGGAGTCGCAGCGGATGATCAACGAGACCTACAGCTCCTTCGTGCAGGGCTTCATGCCGACCCTGGCGCGGCCGGAGGTCGACGTCCTGGAGGGGCTGACGACCGCGATCATCGTCGACCAGGAACGGATGGGGTCGAACCCCCGGTCCACGGTCGGCACCGCCACCGACGCCAACGCGATGCTGCGCATCCTCTTCAGCCGGCTCGGGCAGCCGCACGTCGGCTCGCCCCAGGCGTTCTCCTTCAACGTCGCCTCCGTCAGCGGTGCGGGCGCGATCACCACGGAGAAGGGCGGACGGGAGATCAAGGAGCGTCGCGCCTTCAGCATCACCGGCGGCATGTGTCTGCGCTGTGAGGGTCGCGGCAACGTCTCCGACTTCGACCTGACCGCGCTGTACGACGACAGCAAGTCGCTGAACGAGGGCGCGCTGACGATCCCCGGCTACAGCATGGACGGCTGGTACGGCCGCATCTACCGTGGCTGCGGCTTCTTCGACCCGGACAAGCCGATCTCGAAGTTCACGAAGAAGCAGGTGAACGACCTGCTGTACAAGGAGCCGACGAGGATCAAGGTCGACGGCGTCAACGTGACCTTCGAGGGCCTTATCCCGAAGATCCAGAAGTCGTTCCTGTCCAAGGACCGCGAGGCGATGCAGCCGCACATCCGGGCGTTCGTCGACCGCGCGATCACCTTCCAGACCTGCCCCGAGTGCGACGGCACCCGGCTCAGCGAGGGGGCTCGATCCTCCAAGATCGAGGGCAAGAGCATCGCCGACGCCTGCGCGATGCAGATCAGCGATCTGGCCGACTGGGTCCGGGGTCTCGACGAACCCTCGGTGGCGCCGCTGCTGACCGCGCTGCGGCACCTGCTCGACTCGTTCGCGGACATCGGGCTGGGGTACCTCTCGCTTGACCGACCGGCGGGCACGCTGTCGGGCGGCGAGGCGCAGCGCACCAAGATGATCCGGCACCTCGGCTCGTCGCTCACCGACGTCACCTATGTATTCGACGAGCCGACCATCGGCCTGCACCCGCACGACATCGAGCGGATGAACGCCCTGCTCCTGCAGCTGCGCGACAAGGGCAACACGGTGCTGGTCGTGGAGCACAAGCCGGAGACCATCGTGATCGCCGACCACGTCGTCGACCTCGGCCCCGGCGCAGGCACGGCGGGCGGCACCGTCTGCTTCGAGGGCTCCGTGGAGGGGCTACGGGGGAGTGACACCATGACCGGCCGCCATCTCGACGACCGCGCGGCGGTCAAGGAATCGGTGCGGTCCTCGTCCGGTGCGCTGGAGATCCGCGGCGCGACGTCGCACAACCTGCAGGGTGTGGACGTCGACATCCCGCTCGGGGTGCTCTGCGTGGTCACCGGCGTCGCGGGCTCCGGCAAGAGCTCACTGATCGACGGCTCGGTGTCCCGCAGGGACGGTGTGGTCTCGATCGACCAGGGCGCGATAAAGGGCTCCCGGCGCAGCAACCCGGCGACCTACACCGGGCTGCTCGAGCCGATCCGCAAGGCGTTCGCGAAGGCCAACGGCGTGAAGCCGGCGCTGTTCAGCTCCAATTCCGAGGGCGCGTGCCCCACCTGCAACGGCGCGGGCGTCATCTACACCGACCTGGGGGTCATGGCCACCGTCGAATCCCCCTGCGAGGAGTGCGAGGGGAAGCGGTTCCAGGCGTCGGTGCTCGAGTACACGCTTGGCGGCCGGAACATCGCCGAGGTGCTCGCGATGCCGGTGGCCGAGGCGGAGGAGTTCTTCGGCGCCGGCGAGGCCAAGATTGCCGCCGCACACAAGATCCTGCAACGGCTCGCCGATGTCGGGCTCGGCTACCTCAGCCTCGGCCAGCCGCTCACCACGCTGTCCGGCGGCGAGCGGCAGCGACTCAAGCTCGCCACCGCCATGGCCGAGAAGGGCGACGTCTACATCCTCGACGAGCCGACGACCGGGCTGCACCTCGCCGACGTCGAGAACCTGCTCGGCCTGCTGGACCGCATCGTCGACTCCGGCAAGTCGGTGATCGTGATCGAGCACCACCAGGCGGTGATGGCGCACGGCGACTGGATCATCGACCTCGGCCCCGGCGCGGGCCACGACGGCGGCCGGATCGTCTTCGAGGGCACCCCCGCCGACCTGGTCGCCGCCCGCTCCACCCTCACCGGCGAGCACCTCGCGGCCTACGTCGGCGCCTGACCAAGGTCGAGATCGCCCCCCAGATCAACCCTGTGACGCGTTGATCTGGGGGGACCTGGCACTGGATGAGCGAACGATGGAGTCGAGCGTCGTACTCGCGCCCGGCAGGTGTCAACAATGCCGAGACGCATCAACTGTTGACACCATCGGAACCGTGCGAGTCAACTTGTTCATGGCCGATTCACCGTTTCCCGATATCCGGTGGGCACCGAGAACAGACTTTTGCGGAAACCGGGCCTCGCCTTTCTCTCGACTCGGGCGGGCGCATGGGCGAACCGCAAGCTCGTGCCCATCGATCGGTGGCTGCTGAAGCGGAGCGCCGGTCGGTACACGGTCTTCGGTCCGTTCGCCACGCCGTTGATGCTGCTGACCACCACCGGGCGCAGGAAGGGGGAGCCGAAAACGATCCCTCTGGTGTACTACCGCGAGGGCAGCCAGATCTTCGTGGTCGGCAGCAACTACGGCCAAGCGAACCATCCCGCCTGGTCCGGCAATCTGCTCGCCGACCCGAGCGCGACAGTGGCCACAGGCGGCAAGGCCATCCCTGTCACGGCGACTCTCCTCGCCGAGCCCGAACGGACGCGAATCTTCCAGGCGTTCAAGGACATGTTCTCGACTTACCATGGGTACGAACACCGCACGACCCGCTCCCTGCGGGTGTTCGCGCTCACCGCCGCATGAAAGCGATCCGCGCTCAGGCTGCCCCGCCCCAGAATTCGACGAGCACCTTCGTGAGCTCCTCGGGCTTCTCCTCGTTCGGCGTGTGAGCGGCCCCCGCGATGATCTCGAGTTTCACGCCGAGGCGCGCCGCGGCGTCGGCCTGGATGTCCACCGGAATGACGTCGTGCTCGCCTGCGACGACGAGGATCGGCACGCCGGTCGCGGACAGCTCCCCGACACGGTCCGGCTCGGTGCCCATGGTAAGGGCGATCCCGGCGATGTTCGCGGTCTTGGTCACCATGATCCGGTTGTGCAGGAACTCCTTGACCGGTGCAGGGAAGATGTCCTCGAAGGTGCCGAACATGGCTTGCCACAAGGCCTCGTTGCCGCCCGCCCACAGCAGCTCCGGGATCGGGCCCATGTCCATGGCGCCGCCCAGGTTCTGACCACTCGGCGGCGAGTCGAGGATCACGTAGTCCAGGAATCGCTTCGGGTCGTTCAGCACAGCCGCCCTGGTGACGAGGCCACCGAAGCTGTGGCCGAGGAGGTGAACCTTCTCGCCTGGCGCAACCTGGTCGAGCACCTCGGCGAGGTCAAGCGCGAACTTGGCGATCGTGTACTCGCCGACCGCCTCGGGGCCGTCCGGTCCGTCCGAGTCGTACTGGCCGAGCTGGGAGTACGAGATCAGCCGGTAGCCCTCGGCGGTGACGAACGGCGCCATCGGGAGGAAGTCCTCCCGGGAGCCGGTGAAGCCGGGAACCATGACGACGGTGCCCTTGACCTCCGAGCCCGCTTCGGGCGTCGCCTCGAAAAGGGACAGCTCGCCGCGCGAGATCGTGATGCGGGACAGACTGACGGTCATGCCTTCTCCTTGATTACCGAGTGATCATTAGGTTACTGGCACCGCGCGGACGAGACGGCCGCCACGCCCCAACGCCGTGTTGACGAATGTCAACACGGCGTTGGACCAGCAGTTACGCTCGCCGGGTGGACCACGAGGAGAACAGCTATCGGTACTCGTTCATCACCCCCCTGTTGCCGGCCTCCGTGGAGAATCGGATCCGCGACGACCTCGGCGCCACGGTGACCGTTCACGGGCACCTCAATGTCGTCACCGTGGTCGGCGCCGCGTACCGACGCGCCGTCGCGGGCATGAATCTCGCCGAGGCCCTTGCCGAGCGCGGTGTCGCCGCGGAACGAACGCAGCCCGACCTCGTGAATCGCCGGATGATCGCCGAGCGGGCCCGCTGCACCAGGCAGGCCGTCGCGCTCTGGGTGACAGGGCAGCGGCACCAACACGATCCGTTCCCGCTGCCGGTCACGCTGGTCCCGGGGGAGACCTGGGCGTGGGCCGAGGTCAATTCCTGGCTGGCGCGCAACGGGTACCCCCACGAGACCGACTGCACCATCCCGGGACTCGAGGACCATGCGCGGCTCGACGCGCACCTGCTGACCCATCGCGATGAATACCGCGAGGCCGCCGCGGCCGCGCGCCGGAATCTCGGCTAGGAAGGACCCCCCGTCTCCGCCGCCACCAGGTCCGACGTGCGGTCCCACGCCCGATGGCAGGCAAGCGCGTCCCCGAAGTCGGTGAACAGCCGGGTGGGCAGCGCATCCGAGGCCGCGGCCGATGTCACCACGCCGGATGCCGTGACCACATCCGATTCCTCGGCGATCGGCTCGCGCACCCCAGCGGCGAGCAGCAGGCGGAGCCCGGACCCGAACCCCGCGAGCGGCTTGGCGTGATCGTAGGCCTCGGCGACGAACCGGACGGCTGCGCGGCTCTCGAGGAGGGCCGCGACGGCCGCGGGGCCACAAGGGACCACGACTCCATCGAAGAGCACGGAGGCCGTGGTCGGGAGGGCGCGGTCGATGATCAGCTCACCGCCGGAGCCGCCCGGCACGACCCCCTCGGCGGGACCGATGATCTCGACGACCGCACCGCGCTCGCTCAGCCACTCGGTCAGGCGCTCGACGCCGGTCACATCCACACCCTCCGCGACCAGGACCGCCACCCTCCTGCTCACGATGCCCGATGGTTCCTGACCGATCTGGGACAGTGCCGGCGATCTGGCCCCGTTGCCAAGAAGGAGATCGTGGGAGGGGCAGGGAAGCCCGAGCTGGGGCGCGACCCGGGCGGCCAGCGGGTGGCAGATGAGATTCAATTGCGACAGCACCCGGTTGCGGACCTCGCCGTTGCGGACCTTGCCGAGCTCGAAGCCGAATGCGGCGACGATGTGCTCCTGCTCGATCGGGGACATGGAATTCCAGAACAGCCGCGGCTGACTGTAGAAGTCGCGGAAGCTGTCGCTGCGGGCACGGATCTTGTGGCCCTCCACCTTCTCGGCCCGATGCCGGAAGGCCCCCTCGTCGGCCAACGCAGGACACCCCGCACCCAGACTGTTCTTCGTGTAGGCGCTGCGACCCTGCGGGATCTGGTGCTGCCCGTAGCCGTCTCGCTGGTTGGTGCGGACCTCGGCGAGCGGCCGGTTCACCGGGAGCTGAGCGAAGTTCGGACCTCCCAACCGGATCAGTTGGGTGTCCAGGTAGCTGAAGTTGCGGGCCTGCAGCAGCGGATCATTGGTGAAGTCGATGCCCGGCACCACGTTGGCGGTGTGGAACGCCACCTGCTCGGTTTCCGCGAAGAAGTTGTCCGGATTGCGGTTGAGCACCATTCGACCGACCGGCCGGACCGGTACCTGCTCCTCGGGGATGATCTTGGTCGCGTCGAGCAGGTCGAAATCGAAGGCGTGCTCGTCCGATTCGGCGACGAGCTGAACTCCGAGTTCCCACTCCGGATACTGACCCGCCTCGATGGCCTCCCACAGATCGCGCCGGTTGAAGTCGGGGTCACGGCCCGCGATGAGCTGGCATTCGTCCCAGACCAGCGAGTGGGTCCCGAGCGCAGGCTTCCAGTGAAACTTGACGAAAGTGCCTCGACCATCGTCGTCGATCAACCGGAAGGTATGCACCCCGAACCCCTGCATCATCCGGTAGCTGCGTGGGAGGGCGCGATCCGACATCAGCCACATCACCGCGTGCAGGGTCTCCGGCTGCAACGAAACGAAATCCCAAAACGTGTCGTGCGCGGACTGAGCCTGCGGGATCTCGTTGTCCGGTTCGGGCTTCACCGCGTGGATCAGATCCGGGAACTTGATGCCGTCCTGGATGAAAAAGACGGGAAAGTTGTTCCCCACGAGGTCATAGTTGCCCTGCCCGGTATAGAACTTGGTGGCGAAACCGCGCACGTCCCGCACCGTGTCCGCGGAGCCGCGCGAGCCGACCACGGTGGAGAACCGCACGAAGACGGGAGTCGCGATCGACGGATCGCGGAGAAACTGCGCTGTCGTGTACTCACCGAGCCAGCCGTCGTATGGTCGGAACTCACCGTAGGCACCCGCCCCGCGCGCGTGCACGACACGTTCGGGAATGCGCTCGTGGTCAAAGTGGGTGACCTTCTCCCGCAGATGGAAGTCCTCCAGGAGCGTTGGGCCCCTCTCACCCACCGTGATCGCATCGTCGGTGTGACCGATGCGCACCCCCTGCTGGGTAGTCAGACGGCCGGACTCCGCGGGCACTCGGGAGGGGTTCAGGTCGTCATACTTCGGATCATCGGGCGGGCACATGGGACTTCCTTTCTGTTCACGGCGGGTACCCGAGGGCCACCATGCGAAAACCCGTTTCGTTTCGAGCGGCAGGGGGAACTTTCGAACGGGTGAACTCCCACCGGGCCGCGGGTCTCGCGGCGAAGGAGCTACGCGCCCTGGCCGCGACACCGGCCGGCCCGAGCACTGCAGACGACAACCGTCACATGCCGTTAGTCTGAACAGAAAGATGGCGACACGCCGACCGCGAAGCGATGCTGCCCTCTACACGAGGTTGATGATGAAAGATCGATCATCGGATCAAGATCAGGGCGTCGAGTGGCCGCAGACCGCCGATCGCAGACCGGACGGTTCGTCTGATGCGTTTCCGCTGTCGGCGGTCCAGCGGAGTGTGTGGTTCGGTCAGCAACTCAACCCGACGGCGCCGATCTTCATTGCGCAGTACGTGGAGCTGCACGGCGACGTCGACCTCGACCTGTTGCGTTCGGCGGCGGTGACTGCGGCCCGTGAATTCCAGTCGCCGTTCCTGCGTCTGGTGGACACCGGCGGGGAACCGCGCCAGATGGTCGACCACTCGATCGACACCTCGATCGCGTCGTTCGACCTCCGGCAGGAGAAGGACCCGCTCGGTGCGGCGCATGCGTGGATCGACCATGACTACGTCACCCCGATCCAACTGACGCGGGACCGGCTGGTGGAGATGACCATTCTCCAGGTCGCCGACAGGGACTACCTGTGGTACTCGCGAATCCACCACGTCGCGCTCGACGGCTACAGCGGTATGACCATGGTGAACCGCATCGCGGCCCTCTACACCGCCGCGTCAAAAGGCGTCGATCCGGAACCGAGCCGGGCTCTCGACCTGCGCACGCTCTACGAGCTGGATCAGAAGTACCGCTCGTCGAGCCGGTTCGAGGTCGACCGCGAATACTGGGCCGAGCACGTGCGGGGGATCGAGGCCGGCTCCACGCTCGCGCACCGGGACGGGCCTGCGGCGGCCCGTTGCCGGCTGGAGAGCGCGCAGTTGACCGACGCGGCGCTCGATCGGCTGAACTCCTCCGACACCCGGGTCGGCGCGACGCCCGCGGCGCAGCTGATCGCGGCGTTCGCCTGCTATCTGTCGAGGATGACGGGGAGCCGCGACGTCCTGGTGAACGTGCCGGTGTCCGCACGCACAACCGCGCCGCTGCAGCATTCCGGTGGCATGCTCGTCAACGTCGCGCCGCTCCGGATCACGGTCGACACCGACGACACCGTCGCCGACCTCGTCCGGCGGGTACAGCTGGAACTGATGGGCGCCCTGCGCCACCAGCGGTGCAGTCTCGAGGACATCCGGCGCGACGCCGGGCTGACCGGTGTGCAGCACGGGCTGGCGGGGCCGATGGTCAACGTGATGCTCTTCCGCCAGGAGATCACCCTCGGGCCGATCGTCGGCGAGTATCACATCGTGACCTCCGGACCCGTGCAGGACCTGCTGGTCAACATCTACCAGAGCGGCACGCCGGCCAGGGCGCTCGTCGACTTCCGCGGCAATCCCAACCGATATGGCGAGGAGGAGTTGCGCACCCACCACCGGCGCTTCGTCGAACTCGTGGAGGCCCTGCTCGCCGCCGAGCCGACCACCGTGCTGGCGGACCTCCATGCCGAGTCGGCACTGATCGGGGAGCGCATGCGGCGCGAGACCGACGAGCTGGCGTTCTGGACGCAGGAGCTGGCCGGGCAGCCGGAATCGGCGGTGTTGCCCCGCGCAGGCCCGGCGACCGGCCGGACCGGTCGGGGCTCGATCTCGTGCTCGCTCGACCGCGACCTGCACGCTGCGGCGACGGTGCTCGCCCGCGACCTCGACGTCGAGACGTTCACCATGCTGCACACCGCGCTGGCCGCCGTGCTGAGCAGGCTCACCGACACCGACGACATCGTCGTCGCCGCTCCGGTGCCGAACCGGTCCGGCGCGAACCGGGACCGGCCCGCCACCGCCCCCACCTGCAACACCGTGGCCCTGCGCACCCCGATCGACCCGTCCGCCGCGTTCACCGACCTGGTGCGTGAGACGGACCAAAGCGAGCACCGCGCCTTCGCGCACCAGGAGACTCCGTTCGAGCGGGTCGTCGCGACGCTGGGCGCGCCCCGTCCGCGGGTGACGTTCAGCGCCCACGCCGCCCCGCCCGCCGTGATCGCTCCGGAGAACACCGAACTCACGGTCGACCTCACCGAGCGTTTCACCACGCGGGGCACGCCCGCCGGTATCGACGCGCGACTGACCTACGACAACGCCACGCTCGACGAGCAGACCGTGACCTCCCTGATCGATCGGTTCGAGCGGCTGCTCGCCGGGGTCACCGCGGATCCTGGCCGGCCGGTGGGGGACGTGCCCATCTTGACCGCCGCTGAAACCGCGGGGCTGACCCCGGTAGCGGGTCCGGCCGACGTCGCCCCGCGGACACTCGCCCGGATCCTCGCCGACGCGGTGGCCGCCGATCCGGACCACGAGGCAATCGTCGCCGACGGACGCAGGCTTTCCTACCGTGAACTCGACGAACTCGCCGACAGGCTGTCGAGGCGTCTGCTCGATCACGGTCTGGGTCCGGATTCCGTTGTGGCCCTGGCGATCGCGCGTTCAGTCGAGGCGGTGACCGCGGTCTGGGCGGTGGCTCGCATCGGGGCCGCGTTCCTGCCCGTCGACCCGAACTACCCAGTGGACCGGATCGAGCACATGCTCTCCGACTCCGGCGCCGCGCTCGGTCTGACCGTCCGGGCGCACAGCGGGCGGCTGCCCGAGACCATCACGTGGTTGGTCCTCGACGACCCGATCGAGGCGCCTGGCCCCACGGCTTCCGTTGCCGCGGCAACCCGTCCGGTCCGCCTCGACGACGCGGCCTACCTGATCTACACCTCCGGATCGACGGGCCTGCCCAAGGGAGTGGTGGTGACACATCGCGGGCTGGCGAACCTCGCTGCGGAGGAACGCGAACGGTTCGCGATCACCGCGGACTCCCGCACCCTGTCCTTCTCCTCGCCCAGCTTCGACGCGTCCGTGCTCGAACTGCTGATGGCGGTGGGGTCCGGCGCGACGATGGTCGTGGCCCCGCCGGACGTGTACGGAGGCGTGGAACTGGCGGACGTCCTACGCCGTGAGCGGGTCACGCACGCGTTCGTCACCCCCGCGGCACTGGCGTCCGTCGACCCCGCCGGGCTAGATCATCTCGAGTGCGTGGTCACCGGTGGTGACGTGTGCCCGCCCGCGCTGGTCCGGCAGTGGGCTGCACCGACATCCCAGAGCTCCCGCGGAGCAGCCCGACGGATGTTCAACGCGTACGGCCCCACGGAGGTCACCGTGGTCGCCGGGATCAGCGCCGCATTACGGCCCGGCGCCCCGGTCACGGTCGGCGGACCGTCTCGCGGGTGCGGTGAGATGGTTCTGGACCGGCGGCTGCAGCCGGTGCCGGTGGGCGCGGTCGGTGAGCTGTACGTGACGGGCGACGGGCTGGCCCGTGGCTACCGGCACCGGCCGGGGCAGACCGCGGAACGCTTCGTAGCGGACCCGTACAGCGCGGGCGGCGGACGGATGTACCGGACCGGCGACCTGGTGCGGTGGATTGCTCGAACGCGCGACGGGAGGCCGAGCGCGGCAGCGCTCGAACTCGAGTACCTCGGCCGCAGCGACTTCCAGATCAAGATCCGCGGCTTCCGGATCGAGCTCGGCGAGATCGACAGTGTGCTCGTGGCTCATCCGAGTGTCGCGTTCGCGGCGACCACCGGGCACACCCGTCCCTCCGGCGACGTCGTGCTGGTCGGCTACGTGTTGCCCCAGGCCGACGCCCAGATCGACGAGGCCGAACTCCTCGCTCATGCCGCCGCGTCGCTGCCCGCGCACATGGTGCCCGCGACGATCGTCGTCCTCGACCGCGTGCCGCTGACCCCGGCGGGCAAGCTGGACCGGAAGGCGTTGCCTGAACCTCGCCGGCGCGGGACCACCGCCGAGTACCGGGCGCCGCACACCCCGACGGAGAAGACGGTCGCCGCGGTGTTCGCGGAACTGCTCGGGCAGGCCCGGGTCGGTGCCGACGACAGCTTCTTCGATCTCGGCGGCGACTCCCTGATCGCCACGAGAGTGATCGGACGGGTGAATGCGGCGCTGCCGGTGCGGCTGAGCGTGCGGGACCTGTTCGCGGAACCGACCGTCTCGGGACTGACGCACCACATCGACCGGATTCTCGAGAACGCCGATCCCGGTCGGCCGACGCGAGACCGGCCCGCGCTCGTTGCGCGGAATCGCCCGGACCGGCTCCCACTGTCCCCGGCGCAGCAGCGGATGTGGCTGGTGAACCAGTTCGACATCGCTTCGCCGGCGTACAACATTCCGTTCGCCGTGACGTTCACGGGCGAGCTCGACCGTGCGGCGCTGCAGACCGCGTTGGGTGACGTGATCGACAGGCACGAGGCACTGCGGACGGTGTTCCCGGCCGATGTGCGGGGCCCCTACCAGGTGATCCTGCCGGCGCCGGACGCGGCGGTGGACCTGACACCCGTCGTCGTGGACCCGGAGCGGGTGGAGGAGTCGGTCGCGGCGGCGGCCGCCTCCGGTTTCGATGTCCGCGAGCAGATTCCGCTGAGAATCGCCCTGTTCCAGACCGGGTCGCGTCGACACGTCCTGGCCGTGGTGCTGCACCACATATCGGCGGACGGGCAGTCCGTCGAGCTGCTGGCCCGAGACGTGGCGGCGGCGTACGCCGCGCGGGCGGCCGGGCGCGCGCCCGAGTGGGATCCACTGCCGCTGCACTACGCCGACTATGCCCTGTGGCAGCGCGAACTGCTCGGGGCGGAGGACGATCCGCAGTCGCTCGCCGCCCGGCAACTCGCCTACTGGGGTGACCGGCTGGCCGATCTCCCGGCGGCGATCTCGCTGCCGCACGACCGTCCCCGGTCGCCGCGGACGACCGCCTCCGGCGGCCGGATCGAGTTCGATGTCGAGGCCGGGATCCACCGTGGCCTGGTCCGGATCGCTCGCGAGCACGGCTGCACGCTGTTCATGGTCTTACACGCCGCGCTCGCAGTTCTGCTCGCCCGGCTCGGCGCCGGGCCCGACGTCGCCGTGGGCACACCGGTCGCCGGCCGCGGCGAACCCGAACTGGACGACCTCGTCGGCATGTTCGTCAACACCCTCGTCCTGCGCAGCACGGTCCGACCCGAGACCACCTTCTCCGACCTGCTCACGCACGTGTGCGAGACCGACCTCGGAGCGTTCGCCCACGCCGATCTGCCGTTCGAGCGGCTGGTCGACGAGTTCGCCTCGGACCGGTCTCCCATCCACGCGCCGCTGGTGCAGGTGCTGCTCGAGTTCCAGCACGGCGAGCCCACGACGGTGGCCATGCCGGGACTGTCCGCGGAGGCGGCCGAGGTGGACACGGGTGTCGCCAAGTTCGACCTGCAGCTGGGGGTACGGGAACGGTTCGACATCTGGGGTCGCGCCGCCGGCCTGTCCGCGACACTGCGGTTCGCGACCGACCTGTTCGACCGAACCACGGTGGCCGAGATCGGCGACCGCCTGGTGCGGATCCTCGCCGCGGCGGCCGCCGATCCGGCCGCCGTGGTGGGCGACATCGAGATCACCGACGAGCAGGAGAGGTCACTCGTCGCGCGGGAGCGGCCCGGCCGCGCGGTGCCGCCGACCACACTGCCGGAGCTGTTCACGAGCGCCGCGGCGCGCAGCCCGGGCGCGTGCGCGGTCGTCGCGGGCACCGCCCGCATCCGGTATTCGGACCTGGCGGCGCGTGCGAACCGGTTGGCCCGCTTGCTGATCGGCCACGGAGTGGGGCCGGCGTCACTGGTGGCGGTCGCGCTGACGCGTTCGGACGACCTACCGGTCGCTCTTCTCGCGGTCCTCACCGCCGGTGCCGCGTATGTCCCCGTGGACGTCGACTATCCGGAGGACCGCATCGCCTACATGCTCGCCGACGCCGCACCGGTGTGTGTCCTGGTCGACGGCGGCGCGAGCGGTTCGGCTCTGCGTCGCACCGACATTCCGGTCGTCGACATCGGCGATCCAGGGGTGACGACCACGATCGGCACGCTGTCGCCTGCGCCGGTGACCGATGCCGACCGGACCGCGCCGTTGTACCCGGACTCGCTCGCGTACGTGATCTACACGTCCGGGTCGACCGGTCGGCCCAAGGGAGTGGCGGTCTCGCACCGCAGTGTGACCACGCTGTTCGCCAACGCGGCGGAGTTGTTCCGATTCGGCGGCGACGACGTGTGGACGATGTTCCATTCGCACGCCTTCGATTTCGCCGTGTGGGAGTTGTGGGGTGCGCTCATCCACGGCGGCACGGCGGTGCTGGTCGACCACGCCACGGCCCGCACGCCACACGATCTGCTGCAGCTGTTGCAGGACGAGGCTGTCACGGTCCTGTGCCAGACCCCGAGTGCCTTCCACCAGTTGGCCGACGCCGAGCGGACCCGCGCCGACGCCGGGGACGCCGCGTTGCTGCGCCTGCGGTATGTGATCTTCGGTGGGGAGGCGCTGGATCCCGGGCGGCTCACCGAATGGTTCTCTCGCCGAGGGGACTCGGCACCGCAGTTGGTGAACATGTACGGGATCACCGAGACGTGCGTGCACGTGACCCACGGCCCGTTGTCCGGGGCGCCGGGGGCTCGTCGTCGAGGGTTTATCGGCTACGCGCTGCCCGGGCTGCGGGTGCGCGTGCTCGACGAACGGCTCCACGTGGTCCCGCCGGGTGTGGTGGGCGAGCTGTACGTGTCCGGCGCTCAGCTGGCGCGGGGCTATCCGCGTCTCGCGGGGGAGACCGCGGCGCGATTCGTCGCCGACCCGTCCGGGGCAGGCACCCGGATGTACCGCACCGGCGATCTGGGCCGGTGGCGGGTGGACGGCACGCTCGAGTACGCCGGCCGCAGGGACCATCAGGTGCAGGTGCGCGGCTACCGGGTGGAGCTGGGCGAGGTGGAGGCGGCACTCGCGGCCGTGTCGGGTGTGGCGTCCGCGGTGGTGGTCGCGGACGAGGGACCCGTCGGGATCCGGCTGATGGGGTACGCGGTGCCGGACGCCGGTGTGGTTCTCGATCCGGACGAGGTGAGAGCGTCCGTCGCCCAGTTCCTTCCGGGCTACATGGTGCCGTCGACCGTGATGATCCTGGACCGAATCCCTGTGACCGCGCACGGCAAACTCGACCGCGCGAGCCTGCCGGTCCCCGGTGCTCCCGAGGGCTCCCACGTCGCGCCTCGGGACCCGGTCGAGGAGATCGTGGCGGGCGTGATCACCGATCTGCTCGGTGTCGACCGGGTGGGTGCGGACGACGGGTTCTTCGTCCTCGGCGGCAATTCGCTGGTGTCGGCGCAGCTGGTGGCCCGGATCAACGACGCGACCGGCGCCTCGCTCGGCATCCGGGACGTCTTCGACGGCCCCACCGTCGCCGAGCTCGCCAGGAGGGTCGGCGGGGAGGGCAGCGGGGTGCGCCGATCGCCGCTGATCCCGCAGCCCCGGCCTGCCCGGATCCCGTTGTCCCCTGCGCAACTGCGGATGTGGTTCGTCAACCAGTACGACCCGCAGTCCCCGGCCTACAACATCTCGTTCTCGCTGCGATTGTCGGGCGACCTCGACGCCCCGGCGCTGCGGGCCGCGCTCGGCGACGTCATCGCCCGACACGAATCCTTGCGCACGGTCTACCCGCTCACCGACGACGGGCCGTGCCAGGAGATCCTGCCCGCCGAGTCGGCCGAGCCCGGACTCGAGGTCATCCAGGTACGTGATGCGGACGACCTGCACGCCCGGATGTGGGCGGCGATGGCACGCGGCTTCGACGTCGCGGAGCAGATTCCGCTGCGGGCGATCCTGTTCCGGGCCGACGAGACCAACCACGTGCTCACCGTGGTGCTGCACCACATTCTCGCGGACGGCTTCTCACTGAACCCGCTGGCACGGGACGTGGCCGCCGCGTATGCCGCGCGGATGTGCCACGGCGCGCCGCAGTGGCCGCCGTTGACCGCGCAGTACGCGGACTACACACTGTGGCAGCTCGAATGGCTGGGCAATGAGGACGACGCATCGTCCCCGCTCGCACGTCAGCTCGACTACTGGACCACCACGCTTTCGGGCCTGGACGAGGTACTGGATCTGCCGAGCGACAGGCCCCGGCCTGCGGTCCGCTCGCAGTCCGGCGGGCGCGTCGCGTTCACAGTCGACGAGGGCCTGCACCGGGGCCTGATCGCGCTCGCCCACAGCCACGATGCGAGCGTGTTCATGGTGGTGCATGCGGCGCTGGCCACCCTGCTGTCCCGGCTTGCCGGCACCGACGACATCGCGATCGGCACCCCGATCGCCGGGCGCGGGGCCGCGGCTCTCGACGACATGGTCGGGATGTTCGTCGGCACCCTCGTGCTGCGGTGCGATGTCGGCGGGGCGTGCTCGTTCGGTGAACTGCTTCGCCGGGTCCGGGAGACCGACCTCGGCGCGTTCACGCACGCGGACATCCCGTTCGAACGGGTTGTGGAGGCGCTGGATCCGCCCCGCTCGCACGCACATACGCCGTTGTTCCAGGTGATGCTCGAGTTCCGGACCATCGCGCGGCCGGATCTCGCGCTGCCGGGCCTGCGGGTGGAGGCGCTCGACTCCGGCGACGTGGCCGCCAACTTCGACCTGCAGCTCACCGTGGCCGAGGAGTTCGACGCCACGGGCGCCGCAGCCGGGATGGCCGCCGGTCTGGTGTTCGCCACCGACATGTTCGACGAGGCCACCGCGCGGACCTTCGCCGACAGATTCGTGCGGATCCTGGAGGCGGTGGCCCAGTCCCCGGGCATGCCGGTCGCGGACATCGACATCCTCGACGGTGCGGAGCGCGCCGCGCTCACGGAGGTGCGGGGTGAACCCGGCGCACCACCGCACACGCTGGCCGCCGTGCTCGCGGCCGGGGCAGCGATCGATCCGCACGCGCCTGCGATCCGGTACGACGGCAACGAGATCTTGTACCTCGACCTCGACCGCGCATCGACCATGCTCGCCCGCAGCCTGATCGACGTGGGTGTCGGACCCGGTTCTGTGGTGGCGCTCGGCATGCCCCGCAGCGTCGAGTACATCATCAGTCTGTGGGCCGTCGCGAAGACCGGGGCCGCCTTCGTCCCGATCGACCCGGCGCACCCGGAGGATCGGATCGCCTTCATGCTCGACGATTCGGGTGCGGTCCTCGGGCTGACCGTCGCCCAGTCCCGGGACGTACTCCCCGATGGGCTGCGGTGGTGGACGCTCGACGCCGCCCGTCTCATGCACGACCACACCGCCGTCTCGCCGGTCCGTGACACCGACCGGACCACCCGACTGCGGCTCGACCAGGCCGCTTACCTGATCTACACCTCCGGCTCGACGGGAATCCCGAAGGGTGTCACGGTAACTCACCGTGGTCTCGCGGCGTTCGCCGACCACGTGCACAAGCGCTGTCGGACGACGCCCCACTCCCGCGCACTGCACTTCACGTCGCCCAGCTTCGACGCCTCGATCCTCGATTTCATCCTCGCGTTCGGTGCGGGGGGGACCCTCGTGATCGCGCCCCCCACCGTGTACGGCGGTGACGAGCTGAGGGAGCTGCTCCTGGCCGAACGCGTGACCCACTGCTTCCTCACCCCGACGGCGCTCGCCACGATGGACCCCGCCGGACTCGACGACCTGGTGTGCTTGGTGTCGGGCGGCGAGGCCTGCCCGCCCGACGTGGTGGCCCGCTGGGCCCCCGGACGGCGGATGCACAACGGGTACGGCCCGACGGAGGCGACCATCGCGGCGAGCATCAGCTATCCGTTGACCCCGGGCGAGCCCATCACGATTGGAGACCCGGCACCGGGATTCCGCGTGCGAGTGCTCGATCGCAGGCTGCAGCCGGTGCCGGTCGGGGTGCTCGGAGAGCTGTACCTTGCGGGCCCGGCGTTGGCCCGCGGCTATCACCGGCGTCCGGGGCTGACGGCCGGCCGGTTCGTCGCCGAATCCGGCGGGGCTCCCGGCGAGCGGATGTACCGCACGGGGGATCTCGTGCGGTGGACCACAGACGGTCAGTTGGTCTGTCTGGGTCGCGACGATCGGCAGGTCAAGGTGCGCGGCAATCGGATCGAGCTCGGCGAGGTCGAATCGTGCCTGACGGCAGCCGGATCCGTCGGTCAGGCGGTGGCGGACGTGCGCGCCGTCGGGCACCGGGGAGACCTGGTGATCGCGTACGTGGTGGCCGCGGCCGGGGCGGTGGTGGACACGGCGCGTCTGCACGAGGCCCTCGCGGCACGGCTGCCCGGGTACATGGTTCCCGCGCACATCGTGGTGATGTCCGAGATGCCGATGACCGTGCACGGCAAGCTCGACCGGGCGGCACTGCCGACGCCCGATCTCGGGGCGGAGGTGTCGGTGGGCCGGGCGCCGTCCGGCACAGCCGAGGAGAACCTGGGCCTGCTGTTCGCGGAGGTTCTCGGCCTGGACATGGTCGGGATGGACGACTCGTTCTTCGCCCTTGGCGGCGACAGCATCATGTCGATCCAGCTGGTGGCGCGGGCGAAGGCGGCGGGGCTTTCCCTCACGCCGCGTGACGTGTTCGATCACCCGACCGTCGCCGGGCTCGCCGCGGTGGCGGACTCGCGCACCGCAACCCGGCCGGCGACACTCGAAGAGTTGCCCGGCGGCGGTATCGGGCAGATGCCGCTCACCCCGATCCTCGAGTGGGTGCTCCGCCGCAGCGCCGGCCGGATCGACAGGTTCTCCCAGTCGGTGATGCTGACGCTGCCCTATGGAGTCGACCGGATCGCGCTCGAGGTCGCGGTGCAGGCCGTATTGGACGAGCACGACATGCTCAGGGCCCGGCTCGCACCCGACGGCGAAGCCGACGGTGACACACCCCGTCGCTCCGCTCGCCCCGGTGACTGGAGGATGACGGTTTCCGGCATCGGCAGTGTCACCGCCAGGGACGTGCTGACGCGTGTCGAGGTGGATTCGGTGGACGACGCGGCGTTCGACGTCCGCGCCGCCGCGGAGGCGGATGCCGCGGCCGACCGGCTGGATCCGGCCGCAGGCACGATGGTGCAGATCGTGTGGTTCGACGGACCGTCCGGCACCGGACGGCTGCTGCTGGTCGTCCACCACGCCGTCGTGGACGGCGTGTCGTGGCGCGTGCTGGTGCCGGACCTGGCGTCGGCCTGGGCGCAGGCGTCGGAGGGGCGGCTTCCCGAGTTGGCGCCGGTGGGCACGTCGATGCGCCGGTGGGCGCACGCTCTGGAAGATGCTGCCCCGCAGCGGGTCGGCGAACTGCCGATGTGGGAGCGGATCCTGGACGGCGACGACCCGGCCATTGGATCGCGACCGCTGGATTCCGCGCGCGATGTCATTGCCACGAGCGAGGTGCTGACCAGCGAGGCGTCCCCCGAGGTCACCGAGGCCGTGCTCGCCGCGCTGCCTGCGTCGCTCCGTGCCGACGTGCTCGACGGGCTGCTGACGGCCCTCGCGATGGCGGTGGTCCGCTGGCGCGCCGAGCGAGGCGTCGAACGGTCCGACGTCCTGCTCGGCGTCGAGGGGCACGGGCGGGAGGAGGCGGCGGCGCCCGGTGCGGACCTGACCCGCACGGTCGGATGGTTCACGACGCTCTCGCCGGTGCGCCCCGATCTGTCGTCGATCGACCTCGGCGAGGCGTTCGCCGGGGGAGCGGCGGCGGGAGCGGCGGTCAAGCTCGTGAAGGAAGAGCTACGGGCGATCCCGGATCGGGGGATCGGCTACGGGCTGCTCCGTGGGCTTGGCGGGGAGTCGGGGGCGCGGGTCCGCGGGTGGCGCGAGCCCCAGATCGTCTTCAACTACTTGGGCCGGATAGCCGGCACCGCCGGCGTTGGCAGGATCACCGCGGGGGCCGGCGACGATCCGCAGGCGTGGCTGCCCACCCCGCGTCACGGGCTCGGCAACGCCCACGATCCGCAGATGCCCGTGACGGCCGTCGTCGACATCGCGGCGGGGTTCGTGCCGCGGCCGGGAGGCGCTGTCCTGCAGTCGTCCTGGACGTTCCCGACCGGAGTTCTGGATGCCGCAGATGTGCACCGGCTCGCGGACCTGTGGCACCGGGCACTTGGGGCGCTCGCCGCCTACGCCCACACCGAAGGCGCGGGCGGGCTCACCCCATCGGACCTCGATCTCGTCCCGCTCGACCAGGCGGCGATCGACGCCCTCGAGGCACGGCGACCCGGGCTGACGGACGTGTGGCCGCTGACCCCGCTGCAGTCGGGACTGCTGTTCCACGCCCGTCTCGCGGAGCGATCGGTCGACGCGTACATGGTCCAGCTCGTCGTCGAGCTGCACGGCCGGCCGTCGCCGGAGCGGATGCGCCGGGCCGCGCGGACTCTGCTCGATCGCCACCCGAACCTGCGGGTGTGCTTCGTCGAAGACGATGCGGGCGAGGTGAACCAGGTCGTCGAGGGTCGTGTGTCGTTGCCGTGGAGTGAGATCGACCTGTCCGGCCTCGAGGGGTCGGCTGGCCGGGAACGCTGGCGGCAGCTGCTCGCGGAGGAACGTTCGACGCCGTTCGTGATGGACCGCGCACCGCTGCTGCGCTTCACACTGGTCCGGACGGGAGCGGAAGAGCGCCGGCTGCTGCTCACCCACCACCACATCCTGCTGGACGGCTGGTCGACGCCGCTGCTGCTCGAGGAGTTGCTCGCCCTGTACGCCGCCGACCGGGAGCCGACGTCGGCACCGGCGGGCGACTACCACGACTACCTGACGTGGCTGGCCGCGCAGGATCACGTATCCGGTGTCGCGGAGTGGCGTCGGGCCCTCGCCGGCGCCGACGGGCCGACGCTGCTGGTACCCGGGGACGGGTCTGTGCTCGCTCCGCAGGCTCCGCTCGACGGAGTCGTGATTCCGGCCGAACCAGGAGAGGCGACCCTGACCGTACCCGCCGAGGAGACCACGGCGCTGGTGGCGGTGGCCCGGGAGCACGGGGTCACGGTCAACACCGTCGTACAGGTCGCCTGGGCGCTGGTGCTCGGTGCACTGACCGGCCGCACCGATGTGGTGTTCGGTGCGACGGTGTCGGGCCGTCCCCCGCAGGTGCCCGGGATCGAGGCGATGATCGGACTGTTCATCAACACCGTGCCGGTCCGGATCGCGTTCGATCCCCGCGAAAGCGTCGGCGAGCTGCTCAGTCGTGTGCAGTCGGAGCAGGCGGCGATGCTCGACCACCACCACATCGGGCTCGCCGAGATCCAACGGGAGGCGGGTCCGGCGGCGACGTTCGACACCCTGACGGTCTTCGAGTCGTACCCCGTCGACCGCTCGGCGCTCGCGCGCGGCACCGACATCGCCGGCCTACGGGTGGTCGGTGTCGAGGGTTTCGACGCCACCCACTACCCACTGACCGTGCTGGCGCGCGTGGACGACCGCCTGCGGCTGCACCTGAAGTACCGGCCGGACCGGCTCGACCCGGCCGAGGTGGACTCGATCGCCGACCGGCTGCGGCGCGCGCTCGCGACCGTCACGCACGACAGGGCGCGCCCCGTCGCCCGGGTCGACCTGCTGTCCGAGCGCGAGGCGGCCGCGCCGATTCGGGGCGGCCCGGCGAACCCGCCACGGCTGCTGCCGGAGATCCTCGTCGCCGGGGCCGCGATCGAGCCCGACGGTGTCGCGGTGGACTCGGAGGACGCTCGGCTGTCGTACCGGGACCTCGACGAGGAGTCGAATCGATTGGCGCGGTACCTGATCGGTGCGGGGGCACGGCCGGGCACGGCGGTGGTGATCGCCCTGCCGCGTTCGGTGCGGTCGGTGACGGCCGTGTGGGCGGTGGCGAAGACCGGTGCGGCGTTCGTACCGGTGGATCCGACCTACCCGCGTGCCCGCGTCCAGCACATGCTCACCGACTCGGACGCCGCCGTGGGACTGGCACTCGCCTCCGATCGCGGCAATCTGCCGGACTCCGTGCATTGGCTCGTACTCGACGATCCGGGATGCGCGGCGGACCTCGCCGCTCTTCCGGCGGACGCCATCGCCGAGGTAGAACGGCCGGGCACCCTGCGCGTCGACGACGCGGCGTACCTGCTCTACACGTCGGGATCGACGGGCCTGCCAAAAGGCGTGAGTGTCACCCACCGCGGCCTGTCGAGCCTGCTCGCCGCGCAGCGGGACCGCTATGTTGTTCCGTCGACGGCGCGCTGCCTGCACGTGTGCTCACCGAGTTTCGACGTCTCGGTCCTCGAACTGCTGCAGGCCGCCACTGCGGGCGCGTGCCTGGTGATCGCGCCGCCGCACGTGTACGGCGGTGCCGATCTGGGCCGACTCCTGCGCCGCGAGCGGATAACCCACGTCTGCATCACACCTGCCGCAATCGCCACAGTCGATACCGAGCGCCTCGACGACCTCGAGGTGCTGGTCGTCGCGGGCGACGCCGTCGGTCCGGAACTGGTGGCCGACTGGGCGCCCGGACGGACGATGCTCAACGGCTACGGGCCGACCGAGTCGACCGTCCTGACGACGATCAGTGCACCCCTGGTGCCCGGGGCGAGGGTGCCGATCGGGGGCCCGGTGCGCGGCACCGACGTGTTCGTCCTCGACGGCTTCCTGCGCCCGGTCCCGGCAGGCGTGCCAGGAGAGCTGTACATCGCGGGAGCGGGGCTGGCCCGCGGATACCATCGCCGGGCCGCGTTGACCGCGGCGCGATTCGTGCCCGCCCCCGGCGGCGCGCCCGGCGACCGGATGTACCGCACCGGTGACGTCGTCCGGTGGTGGCCGGACGGCACGCTCGACTACCTGGGCCGCAGCGACTTCCAGGTGAAGGTGCGGGGACTGCGCATCGAACTCGGGGAGATCGACGCGGTCTACGCCGCACACCCGGCGGTCGGGTTCGCCGTCACGGTCGCGCGGCCACGGGAAGCCGGCGACCCGATGCTGGTGACGTATGTCATGCCGAACTCCGCGGACGGCGTCGATGTCGCCGACCTGACCGACCACGCGCTCCGGCTCCTGCCGGTGCACATGGTGCCGACCACGGTGATGATGCTCGACGCGATACCGCTGACCCCGGTGGGAAAGCTGGACCGCGCCGCGCTGCCCGAACCGGACTTCGACTCGCTGACACCGCGATTCCGGGAACCGCGCAACTCCACCGAGGCCGGTCTGGTCACCGTGTTCGCCGAGGTGACCGGCGTCGACCGGGTGGGAGTCGACGACGACTTCTTCACGCTGGGTGGCAACTCCCTCAGTGCGACGCGGGCCGTGGCCCGCATCAACCGCGCGCGCGGCAGCAGGATCGGGGTGCGTGACCTCTTCGAGTGCCGGACGGCGGCGGCGCTCGCGCCCCGGTGTGTGCGCGTCACCGCGCCGCACGGGGACGAGTTGCGCACGGGCACCCGGCCCACCCGCATCCCGCTGTCATCGGCCCAGGAACGCATGTGGTTCGTCAACCAGTTCGATCCGGCATCGGCGGCGTACAACGTGCCGATGGTGTTGCGGCTCTCGGGCGGCCTCGACGCTCCGGCCCTGCGGCGCGCGCTGGTCGACGTGGTGGAGCGACAGGAATCGCTGCGGACGGTGTTCCCATCGCCGGCCGCCGGCCCGTCCCAGCCTGCTGCCGGCCCCTCCCAGGTGACGGTGCCCGCGCCCGGTGTGGTCGGCGACCTGACGCCGGAACAGGTTGCCGCGGACCGGGTACCCGCCCGCATCGCCGAGATCGTGCACGAGGGATTCGATGTGGCACAGGAGGTTCCGGTGCGGGTGCGGCTGCTGCGGATCGCGGCGGACGACCACCTCCTCGTGCTGGTGGTCCATCACATCGTGGCCGACGGATTCTCGATCGGACCCCTGGCCCGGGACGTAGCGACGGCGTATGCGGCGCGGGTCAGCGGTGGTGCACCGAACTGGGCGCCGCTGCCGGTCCAGTTCGCGGACTTCGCCGTGTGGCAGCACTCGATGCTGGGCTCGCGGGATGACCGGGACTCACGGATCGCCCGCGAACTCGCCTGGTGGGAGGACCGACTGGCGGCGGCGCCGCCGGTGACCGGGTTGCCGCTGGACCGCCCGCGCGAGGTCCGGCGCTCGACGCGCGGTGGGCGGGCGGCACTCTCGGTGGATCCCGGCGTCCACCGCGGGCTCGTCGAACTCGCCCGCAGACACGATTCGACGGTGTTCATGGTGGTGCACGCCGCGCTCGCGGTGCTGCTGTCCCGCGTGGGAGCCGGCCGTGACGTCGTGGTCGGAACCCCGGTCGCCGGGCGCGGCGAGGCCGAGCTGGACGATGTGGTCGGCATGTTCGTGAACACCCTTGTGCTGCGCACCGCGGTCGAACCGGCGGACTCCTTCGCCGCGGTGCTCTCCGGGACGCGGGACGCGGACCTGGACGCCTTCGCACACGCCGACGTGCCGTTCGAGCAGCTCGTGGAGCGGTCGGCGTCGGCGCGATCCACCTCGCACACCCCGCTGTTCCAGGTGATGCTCGAGTTCCGCAACGTCGAGCGTCCCCACGTCCGGCTGCCTGGACTGACGGCCGAGGTTCTCGACGTCGAGATGGGCGAGGCGAAGTTCGACCTCCAGTTCGGGATCGGCGAGCGGTTCGAAGCCGGGGCCCCGGCGGGACTGTCGGGCGAGCTGCTGTTCGCATCCGACGTGTTCGACGAGTCCACCGCGACGGCGCTCGCGGACATGTTCGGCCGCGTGCTCGCCGCCGTCGCGGCCGATCCGTCCGTCCTGGTCGGGGACATCGACGTCGCGGGGGCGCTGGCGCGCGAGGAGGCCGCAGAGCGCGCGTCCGGCCCGGTGTCGGCGGACGGGACGCTGTCGGCGGACGGGACGCTGTCGGCGGTGCCGACGTACGAGACCCTGCCGGACCTGTTCGCCGCGACCGTCGCGGCCGATCCCGACACGATCGCCGTGGTCGCCGCGGACTCGCGGATGGCCTACCGCGAACTCGACGCGCGGTCGAACCGGCTGGCGCGCTGGCTGATCGACCGCGGCATCGGTCCGGAGTCGCTGGTCGCCGTGATGATGGAACGATCGGCCGACCTGGTGGCCGCGCTCGTCGGGGTCGCGCGGTCGGGTGCGGCCTACCTGCCGGTGGACCCGTCGTACCCGGCGGCGCGCATCGAGTTCCTGCTGGGCGATGCGGCACCGGCCTGCGTGCTGGTCGACGCGAGCGTGCCGGGGGACCTGGTCGCCGGCGCACCCGTGGTGCGTCTCGACGACCCGGACATGCGCACACAGCTCGACTCCCTGAGGGCCACACCGGTCACCGACGTCGATCGCACGGGCCCGCTGCACGCGGATTCCGTTGCCTACGTGATCTACACGTCGGGTTCGACCGGGAGACCCAAGGGTGTCGCGGTGACGCATCGGAACGCGGTGACGCTGCTGACCGGCGCCCGCGCCGTGCTCGGCTTCGGTGCGGGCGACGTGTGGACTATGTTCCATTCGTTCGCGTTCGACTTCGCGGTGTGGGAACTGTGGGGCGCCTTGGGGTTCGGCGGCCGGTTGGTTGTCGTCGGGCACGACACCGCGCGTTCCCCGGACGAGCTGCGCCGCCTGCTGGTCTCCGAGTCGGTGACGATGCTGAGCCAGACGCCGTCGTCGTTCTACCAGTTCGTACAGGCCGATGCCGCGGCCGACGACGCCACCCTCGCGCTCCGCTGGGTGGTGTTCGGGGGCGAGGCGCTGGACATGGCCCGCCTGGCGGGATGGGTCGAACGGCACGGCGTCACCGCGCCTGCTCTGGTGAACATGTTCGGTATCACCGAGACCTGCGTGCACGTGACGTGGCGGATGATCGACCTCGCGGCGGTCACCGGGCCGCGTTCCACCGGATCGGTGATCGGTCTCGGACTACCGGGTGTGCGGGTGTGGGTGCTCGACGAGCGGCTGCGCCCCGCGCCGCTCGGGGTGGCGGGCGAGCTGTACGTGTCGGGCGCGCAGGTGGCACGGGGATACCGGGGACGGCCCGGGCTGACCGCGGGACGCTTCGTCGCCGACCCGTTCGGTCCCGCGGGGCGGATGTACCGCACAGGGGATCGGGCCCGGTGGACCTCGGACGGCGAGCTCGCGTTCCTGGGACGCAGCGACTCCCAGGTCCAGATCCGGGGCTTCCGGGTGGAGCCGGGGGAGGTCGAGTCGGCGCTGACCGCGGTTCCGGGCGTCGGATCCGCCGTGGTGCTGGCGCGACCCGGGCCGACCGACGGCGCCGCACGCCTGGTGGCCTACGTGGTCCCCGAGTCCGGCGCCGCCCTCGATCCGGCCTCGGTGACCGAGGCCGTCGGCCGTCGTTTGCCCGGATACCTCGTGCCGTCCGTGACGACGGTCCTCGCGGAGTTCCCGATCACCGCACACGGCAAGCTCGATCGCGCCGCACTCCCCGAACCGCGACCGGGGACCGTGAGTGGGAGAGCACCCGGCACCGGGACCGAACGCCTGCTGGCGAGGCTGTTCGCGGAGCTTCTCGGTGTCGAGACGGTCGGTACCGACGAATCGTTCTTCGGGCTCGGCGGCGACTCGATCATGTCCATCCAGCTGGTGTCGCGGGCGAAGGCCGCGGGGCTGACGTTCACGCCGCGCGACGTGTTCGAGCGCCGCACCGTCGCAGGCCTCGCCGAGGTCGCCGACCTCACCGGCACAGACGACGTCGTCGTGCTGCCGGAACTTCCTGGCGGCGGCGTCGGCGACGTGCCACTCACCCCGATCATGCGGTGGCTGGTCGAGCGCTCGGGCACGCGGCGCGGTGGCGACTTCCGCCGCTACTCGCAGTCGGTCCTGCTCGCGGTGCCCGCCGAAATCGACCGCGAATCCCTCACCCGGGCGGTCGGCGCGGTCCTGGACCGGCACGACATGCTGCGGGCCCGGCTGCGCCCGGACGCCCGCTCCGAGTCCGGGTGGCGGCTCGAGGTACGCCCACCGGGGGCGGTGCCCGCCGACACGATCGTGCGAGAGGTCCCGATCGACGGCGTCGCCGGAGCGGACCATGCGACCCAGGGTGCGGTGGAGGCGGCCGCCGACCTGCTGGATCCGGAGTCCGGCATCATGATCCAGTTCGTGCACCTCGTCGGGGGAGACGCGGCCCGGTTGCTCGTCGTCGCCCACCACCTCGTGATCGACGGGGTCTCGTGGCGGATCCTGATCCCCGACCTCGCGCTCGCCTGCGCGCAGGCCGCGGACGGCGCGCAGCCGGACCTACCGCCGATCGGCACCTCGATGCGGACATGGGCGGACGGGCTCGTGCGGGCGGCGCGGGACCGCGCAGGCGAGCTGGACCTGTGGCAGTCGACGGTCTCCCGAGCATCCGTGGGACGCGCTGCGGGAGAACTCGATCCGTCGGTCGACATCGCGGGCACCCTCGAGCGCGTCGAGGTGGAGTTGCCTGCCGACGTGACCCTGGGCCTGACGACCACGGTGCCGCGGGTGTTCCACGGCGTCGTCGAGGACGGACTGCTCGCCGCGCTGGCCCTCGCGCTCGTGCACTGGCGGCGCGGCCGCGGCGTCGACACCGACGACGTCGTGGTGGCGCTCGAGGGACACGGCCGCGAGCCCCAGGTGGTACCGGGCGCCGACCTGTCCCGCACGGTGGGGTGGTTCACCTCGATCTACCCGGTGCGGCTCGATCTGTCCGGCATCGACATCGACCAGGCCCGCGGCGGGGGAGCCGCCGCGGGTGCGGCGGTGAAGTCGGTCAAGGAGCAGTTGCGCGCCGTGCCCGACCACGGGATCGGGTACGGCCTGCTCCGGTACCTCGGCGACGAAACCGGTGCCGAGCTGCGCGGGTTGCCCGAGCCGGAGATCAGCTTCAACTACCTCGGTCGGCTGGACGGCGGCACCGAACCTCGCGGTGACGGAATCTGGCTTCCGGTCACGGAATCCGGGCTGCACGATGCGGTCGCGGCGGACATGCCGGTGGCGTTCGCGATCGACGTCAACGCGGTGACGGTGCCCGGTCCGGACGGCCCGCGGATCAGGGCGACGTGGGCCTTCCCGCGCCGCGTGCTCGATGCCGCGGACGTGGAACGGCTCGCGCAGGGCTGGATCGCTGCCGCGCGCGGGGTGGTCGAGCGGGCGAGCACGCCTGGTGCGGGCGGGCGGACCCCGTCGGATCTGGGTCTGGTGCACCTGGACCAGGCGGCCGTCGAGCGGTTCGAGGCCCGGTTCCCTTCGCTGTCCGATGTGTGGCCGCTGACACCGATCGAGCGCGGCATGTTCTTCCATGCCGAGCTCGCCGGCGCCTCGGTGGACGCGTACCTGGTGCAGCTGATCCTCACGCTGGGCGGCGAGGTGGACTCACTGCGTCTGCATCGGGCGGTCCGGAGCCTGCTCGACCGGCACGCGAATCTGCGCACGGCGTTCGTGCGCACACCGGAAGGGGAGGCCGTACGGATCGTCACCGGCGATGTGGCCGCGCCGTGGACCGAGACCGACCTGCGCGCGCTCACCGAACCGGCGGCATCGGAGCGGTTCGGTGAGATCCTGGCCGAGGACCGCACCCACCCGTTCGACATGGCATCGCCGCCACTGCTGCGGATCGGCCTGGTGCGCATGCCCGATGGCACGAACCGGCTGATCCTGACCAACCACCACATCCTGCTCGACGGGTGGTCGACGCCGCTGCTGCTCGAGGAACTCGTCGTCCTCTATGCGACCGACGGTGACACCTCCGCGCTGCCACGGGTCCGCCCCCACCGCGACTATCTCGAATGGCTCGCGGCGCAGGACCGGCAGGCGGCGCTGCGTGCGTGGGCCGATGCCTTCGTCGGGGCGGACGAGCCCACCCTGCTGGTCCGCGACGGGTCCGCCACGACAGCGCAGTCCGCGCCGTCGCGGGACATGCGGTACGAGTTGGACGGCCCGGCGACCGAGCGACTGCGTGCCCTCGCGCACGAACGCGGACTGACGCTCAACACCGTCGTCTCGGTCGGGTGGGCGATCGTCCTCGGCCTCCTCACCCGTCGCGACGACGTGGTGTTCGGCGCCACCGTGTCCGGGCGACCGCCGCACGTGCCCGGCATCGAATCGATGATCGGACTGTTCATCAACACCGTGCCGTTCCGGGTCCGACTCGATGCCGCGGAAACCCTTGGTGCGTTGCTGGATCGGGTACAGGCGGAGCAGGTGGCGCTGCTCGATCATCACCACGTCGGGCTCACCGATGTCCGGCGCGCCGCGGGACCGGCCGCAGCCTTCGACACGCTCACCGTGTTCGAGTCCTATCCCGTGCGCAGCACGCTATCCGCGGACGCCGACATCGCGGGGCTGCGACTGCAGGGCGTCGAGGTTCGCGACGCCGCTCACTACCCGCTGAGCGTGGTCGCGTCCGCGACCGACCGTCTGCGCCTGACGATGAAGTTCCACCCCGACCTCCTCGACGGGACGGCGGTCGACGCTGCCGCCCGCAGGCTGCTGCACGTCCTGCGCGCGATCGGTGACGATCCCCGGCGACGCCTGGCCGGACTCGGACTGCTGACCGCCGACGAACGCCGGATGCTGGTTCCGGTGCGGGGCGGACCTCGCAGCGCCGCCCGGACGCTCCCGGAGATCCTGGTGGAGGCGGCCGCCCACGATCCGGAGGCGGTCGCGCTGGTCGCCGGCGGACACGAGGTCACCTACGCGGACCTCGACGCCCGGTCCAATCGCCTGGCGCGCGCACTGATCGACCGTGGAGCGGGGCCGGAAACCTCTGTGGCGCTCGGTATACCGCGTTCCGTCGAGTCGGTGCTCGCAATGTGGGCGGTGGCCAAGACCGGGGCCGCGTTCGTCCCGGTGGACCCGGACTATCCCGCGGAGCGGGTCGAGCACATGCTCGCCGACTCCGGTGCAGGCGTCGGGCTGACCGTCGCGGCGCACCGGCACCGGCTGCCCGACACGGTGCCGTGGTTGACGCTCGACGACCCCGGATTCGCCGCGGACTGTGCGTCCCGACCGGCGGAGCCGGTGACCGACGCCGAGCGCACGGCGCCCGTGCGGATCGACCATCCGGCGTACCTGATCTACACATCCGGCTCCACCGGCCTGCCCAAGGCGGTCACCCTGACCCATCGGGGCCTGGGGAACTACGCCGACGAGCAACGGGATCGGTGCGCGGTGACCGCGGACTCCCGGACGCTGCACTTCTCGTCACCCAGTTTCGACGTCTCTGTGCTCGAGTACCTGCTGTGCTTCGCCGCAGGCGCGACCATGGTGATCGTGCCCCGTGGCGTCTACGGCGGCGCGGATCTGGCCGCGTTGCTGAAGAACCAGCGCGTCACGCACGCCTTCATCACGCCTGCCGCCCTCGCCTCGATCGACCCGGCGGGGCTCGACGACCTGCAGTCCGTGATGGTCGGCGGCGAGGCGTGGCCACCGGAACTGATCGCGAACTGGATGCCGCAGCGGCGCATGCTCAACGGGTACGGGCCGACGGAGACCACGATCGTGGTGAACATCGAGGACTGCGTGCCGGAGGTCGTGCCCTTCACCCTGGGCCGGCCGATCCGCGGCGTCGCCGAGATCGTGCTCGACGCGCGACTGCAGCCGGTGCCGGTGGGTGTCGAGGGGGAGATCTACATCGCCGGTCCCGGTCTGGCCCGCGGCTACCACCGGCGGGCAGGCACGACCGCCGGACGATTCGTTGCCGACCCCTTCGGCGCGCCCGGCGAGCGGATGTACCGCTCCGGCGACGTCGGGGCGTGGACCCCGGACGGGAAGCTCGAGTACCGCGGGCGCAGCGACTTCCAGGTGAAGGTGCGGGGCTTCCGCATCGAACTCGGCGAAATCGACGCCGCACTCTCCGCGCATCCCGACGTCCGGTTCGCGGCCACCCTCGACCGCCCCGGGCCGGGCGGCGACACCGTGTTGGTCTCCTATGTGGCTCCGGTCGCCGGCCGGGACATCGCCGTCGACGACCTCCGAACCCGGTTGTCCGCCCAGGTCCCCGACTTCATGGTGCCGGCATCGATCGTCGTGCTCGACGAGATCCCGCTCGGTCCCACCGGGAAGCTCGATCGCCGCGCACTGCCCGATCCCCAATTCGGCCACACCCCGATGGCGTTCCTGGCGCCGACCAACCCGGTGGAGGAGGCGGTGACCGAGGTGTTCGCGACCACGCTCGGGGTGGACCGCGTGGGGATCGGCGACGACTTCTTCGAACTCGGCGGCAATTCACTGTCCGCAACGCGCGTGGTCGCCCGGCTCCGGGAGACCCTCGGCGTCGAGCTGGGCGTCCGCGCGCTCTTCGCCGCGCCGACCGCGGCGGCACTGGCAGAGCGCATCGAGCATGCGGAAACGGGAGCGTCCGGTCGCCCCGCGCTCGAGGCGCTCGAACGACCGGACGTTATCCCGCTGTCCGCGGCGCAGCAGCGGATGTGGTTCATCAACCAGTTCGACCCGGCGTCGCCCGCCTACAACGTCCCGCTGGTGGTGCGCCTGTCGGGTGCCCTTGACGCCCCGGCCCTCGACGCCGCACTGGCCGACGTGGTCGACCGGCACGAGTCGTTGCGGACCGTCTTCCCGACCGGACGAGACGGCCCGGTGCAGGAGGTTCGCCCGGCGGCCGAGGCGGCGCCCGTCCTGCGGCCGGTGCCGGTCGTCAGGGAGGAGGAGCTCGCCCGGCGGATCCACGCCGAGGTGTCCGCGGGGTTCGACGTCACCGCGCGCGTACCGATCCGCGGCGCGCTGTTCGAGCTCGGTGCCGACGAGCACGTCCTGGTGCTGGTGGCGCACCACATCTCGGTCGACGGGCTGTCGATGGGACCGCTGTCCCGGGACCTGGTCCGCGCATACGCGGCGCGGGCGTCGGGGCGCGCACCCGAGTGGTCACCGCTAGCGGTCCAGTATGTCGACTACACGCTGTGGCAGCACCGGCTGCTCGGCGACGCCGACGACCCGGGGTCGCTGGCCGCGCGGCAGCTCGACCACTGGACGTCGACCCTGGCGGGGGCACCGGATCTGCTTGGCCTGCCGACGGATCGACCGCGCCCGTCGCAGCAGTCGTTCCGCGGCGCGCGCACGGGCTTCGCGATCGATCCGCAGCTGCACCGCAGGCTCGAGGAGTTCGCCCGGCGGCACGGGACGAGCGTGTTCATGACCGTGCACGCCGCGCTCGCGGTGCTGCTGAGCCGCCTCGGCGACACCGATGACATCGTGATCGGCACGCCGGTCGCGGGCAGGGGAGAACCGGCGCTCGATGACCTGGTCGGCATGTTCGTCGGAACGCTGGCGCTGCGCACCCGGATCGATCCCGCGCAGTCGTTCGCGGATCTGCTGGCCGCCGTGCGGGAGGTGGACCTCGGCGCCTTTGCACATGCCGACCTCCCGTTCGAGCGGGTGGTCGAGGCGCTCGACCCGCCGCGCTCGACGGCGTACTCGCCGATATTCCAGGTGGCATTGGAGTTCCAGAACGACACGCGGGCCCGCCTCGATCTGCCGGGCCTGACCGTCGAGGGCCTCGCCCCGAACTCCGGTGTGGTGAAGGAGGATCTCGAGTTCGTGCTCGCCGAGCAGTTCGACGACTCGGGCGCACCGGCCGGTATCGCCGGGAGCATCGAGTACGCGACGGACCTGTTCGACGCCGTGACGGTGCGCGATGTCGCCGAACGATTCCTCCTGCTCCTCGAATCCGCGCTCGCCGATCCGCACGGCGCTGTCGGCGACATCGGGATCCTGCGCGACGACGAACTCCGCGACCTCACCGCGGCGCACGGCGACCCCGACGCCCAGGAGCTGTTGTTCCCCGAGCTGCTGGCCGAGGCCGGGCACGATCCCGATGCGATCGCGGTCGCCTGCGACGGCGTCGAGGTCTCCTATGGGGAGCTGGATCGGCGGTCGAACCGGCTGGCGCGGATGCTGATCGGCCGCGGTGCCGGTTCGGAGCGCTACGTCGCGCTCGCCTTGTCGCGCTCGCTCGAGTCGGTGCTCGCGGTGTGGGCGGTCGCGAAGACGGGGGCGGCGTTCCTGCCGGTCGACCCGGGCCACCCGGCCGGGCGGATCGCGCACATGCTCGGTGATTCCGGTGCGGCGCTGGGGGTGACCGTCGACGAGACGCGGAATCGCCTGCCTGACGAGGTCGACTGGGTGGTGCTCGACGATCCCGACACCACGGAGGTGGTCGCGGTCATGCCGGACGCGGCGATCGTCGATGCCGAGCGGATCGGCACCGTACGCGTCGACCACCCCGCGTACCTGATCTACACCTCCGGGTCGACCGGCGTCCCGAAGGGCGTCGTGCTCACCCACCGGGGTCTGGCGAACCTCGCCGCCGAGGAGCGCACCCGCCTCGATGTCACTCCGGATGCCCGCACCCTGCACTTCGCGTCCCCGAGCTTCGACGCATCGGTGTTCGAGATCGTGATGGCGCTGAGCGCGGGCGCGACCATGGTGATCGTCCCACCGCACGTGCGCGGGGGCGCGGAGCTGGCCGCGGCCCTCGAGATAGGTCGCGTCACACACGGATTCGTCACCCCGACCGCGCTGGAGTCGGTGGATTCCGGCGGGCTCGACGCGCTCCGGGTCCTCGTCGTCGCCGGTGAACCATGCGCCCAGGAACTGGTGGCGCGGTGGGCTCCGGACCGCACGATGCTCAACGCATACGGCCCCACCGAGACCACGATCATGTCGAACATCAGCGACCCGATGGCCGCAGGTGCCCCGATCACATTCGGTGGACCGATCCGCGGCGTGTCCGAGCTGGTGCTCGACAAGCGCCTGCACCCGGTGGCACCCGGTGTGGTGGGGGAGCTGTACGTCGCGGGGTCGGCCCTCGCCCGCGGCTACCACCGTCGGCCCGCGTTGACCGCCGACCGCTTCGTCGCCGACCCGTTCGGCCGGCCCGGTGAGAGGATCTACCGCACCGGCGACCTGGTCCGTCGACGGACCGACGGCACGCTCGAGTACATCGGCCGCAGCGACTTCCAGATCAAGGTCCGCGGCTTCCGCATCGAACCCGCCGAGATCGACGCCGTGCTCACCGCGCAGCCGGGCGTCGGGTTCGCGGTGACGATCGCGCGCACCGGACCGGCGGGCGACACGCTGCTGTGCTCGTATGTACGCGCGACCGGGGACTCGCATCTCGTGCCCGACGAGCTCCGCCGCGCCGCGGCGCAGCGACTTCCGAGCCACATGGTGCCGGCCTCGGTCATGGTGCTCGACCGGATCCCGTCCACCCCGACGGGCAAACTCGACCGGGACGCGCTGCCGATGCCGACGTTCACCTCGGCCGCGTTCCGAGAACCTGCCGGTCCGGTGGAGTCGGCGGCCGCAGACGCATTCGCGTCGGTACTGGGGGTGGAACGGATCGGCGCCGACGACAGCTTCTTCGACCACGGTGGCAACTCGCTGTTGGCGACCCGCGTGGTCGCCGAGCTCCGTGAGCGGCTCGGACGGGAGGTCTCGTTGCAGATGCTCTTCCTGGATCCGACACCGGCCGGGATGGCAGGCCGGATCGGTGCCGAGGACGCTCTCCAGGGCGTGAGCGTCGAGGACGCCCTCCGGGTCGTGATCCCGCTGCGCGGCAGCGGAACCGGCCGCCCGCTGTTCTGCGTCCATCCCGGAATCGGGTTGTCGTGGGGATACGCCGGGCTGGTCCGATACCTGCCCGCCGATCGACCCGTGTTCGGACTGCAACTGCCCGCGATCACCGGCGGTCCGGGGTACGGATCGATCGAGGAGCTCGCACGGCGGTACGTCGACGAGATGCGCGCGATCGCCCCCGAGGGGCCGTACGACCTGCTCGGTTGGTCCCTCGGCGGCGTCCTCGCGCACGCGATGGCTGTCGAACTGCAGAGTCGGGGTGAGTCCGTCTCGACCCTGGCGGTCATGGACAGTTACCCCGACGACGGCTCGGACCCCCTGCTCGGACGGCTCGAGGTCGCGGACCTGCTGCGTGGTCTCGGGCTGGACGTCGGTGCGCCCGAGCGGCATCGGGATCTGACCTACGACTCCGCTGCGCGCATGCTGGGCGAGTTCCTCGGCAGTTCGGGGATCACGGCGGCGCACCTCGAGCGGATCAACGACGGATACGCGAACTCGCGGCTGCTGGTGCACCGCTTCGTGCCCGGTGTGTTCGACGGTGACCTCCTGGTGTTCCCGGCGCAGCGCGGGCAGGGTGGGGGCACCGATCGCTCGGCGCAGGAGTGGCAGCCGCTCGTCACCGGTGGCATCGACGAGTGCCCCGTGGACTGCGGGCACAACGAGATGATCGAACCATCGTCGTTGTCCGTGATCGGTCCCGCGCTCGCCGCCCGCCTCGGAGGTCACACCTGACCACCAGAGAGCTCATTTGAGGCGCAAAGGCCACGTACTTGGGTCCGTTGCCGTCGTGCCCGCCAGAACAAGGGGCGAGGACCTCCGGCCCTACTCGGCTTCGTCTGTCGGGGCGATGATGGGGGAACTCGCGGTTGTGGAGGTCCTACTGTGGACGCTGTCGAACTGAACGCCCCGGTCGTCGTCGGAATCGACGGATCCACTGGCGCATACGCGGCCGTCAGCTGGGCCGCCAGGGAAGCCCAACTCCACGGGTGCGCGCTGCACATCGTCTCCGCTCTCGGCGACTCCAGCCCATACGGGGATGGGATCCGTCCACCACCAAGCTATTTCGCCGACCGGGATCGCGCGGTCCACGCCCACCTCGACGAGGCCGCCGCGATCGCCCGCACCACACGCACCGCGACGTCCACGACCGAGATCACCACCAGCGTGCTCGATGGGCCGGCGCGACCGGCCCTGCTCGAAGCGTCGAAGTCCGCCCGGATGGTCGTCGTCGGAAGCCGCGGATTGGGCCAGATCACCGCGGCGCTCGCGGGGTCGGTCGCCGTCGCGCTCGCCGCACACGCCCACAGCCCCGTTGTCATCATCCGTGGCCATTCAGGGCAGACCTCCGGGACCGGCGATGTCGTCGTCGGGGTGGACGGAACCGAGAACAGCCTGCCGGCTCTCGAGACGGCGTTCGAGGAGGCCTCACTGCGCGCGACCGGCCTGGACGCGGTCCACACCTGGTCGCCGTTCACCTTGTCCAGGGCGTTCGACGACCAGCTCGACCTGCCGTGGGACGAGGTCGAGGCGGCCGAACAGGCGGCTCTCGCCGAGAGCCTCGCCGGTTGGTCAGAGCGCTACCCGGCGACCTCGGTGACGCGGACCGTCGTGCGCGGGAGATCGGCCGCGGAACTGCGGGACCGGGCGGCAGGCGCGGAACTGCTGGTGGTCGGCAGCCACGGCCGGGGCGGCTTCGCGGGCATGCTGATCGGCTCGACCAGCACAGTGCTGCTGCACACCGCGGACTGCCCGCTCATGATCGTCCGGTCGTGAGCGAAGAAGGTCGTCGACTTCCCATGACCAGCCCACGACATAGTGGACCTTGGTCACTATCGCGGGCTGGACCCAACGAGGTGTGATGGTGACGTGGTCAACGCATTCGCACACTACGACGGGGAATCGTCATGACAGTTCTGGTCGTCTATGCCAGCAAGCACGGCGCAACGGCCGAGATCGCCGAACGTGTCGCGTCGACTCTGTCGGCCTCCGGCCGGGCCGCCGAAACCCACCCGGTCGACGCCGTCGGTGATCTCACCGGCTACGAGGCGTTCGTCCTCGGTTCCGCCCTGTATTACGGACACTGGCTCAAGCCGCTGACCAGCTTCGTGCGGAACCACTCCGAGGAACTCGCCACCCGCCCCGTGTGGCTGTTCAGCAGCGGCCCGCTCGGCACCGAGACCACTGAACCGGATGGCCACGAGAAGGTCGATGAGGCCGAGTTCGCCGAGGTGGAGGACCTTCGCAAGACGGCGCACGCACGCGACCATCGCGCCTTCAAAGGTGTCCTGGACCCTGGACGACTGACCGTCGTCGAACGGACCATCCGGCGGCTCCCCGCCGGGCGCCGACTGCTCCCCGCAGGCGACTTTCGGGACTGGGCTGAGATCGACGGCTGGGCAGGGGAGATCGCTCGGGACCTGTCGCGGGACTCGCCCGGCTCGGGCCAACCAGGCGATTGACCGTCGTCCACCGACCATCGATACTGGGAAAACACACCGGCGAGCCCGACCAACGGCGGAGATCGAGTGATGTACCACGCGTCCCCGCTCAGAGCGCGAGGAGGGGCCTGTGGAAGACATCGCACATCCCGAGACACCAGGGTCCGACCCCGCGGAGGGCGAAGCAGTACTCGAGCGCCGCGGTCTCGACCGCCTGATCGCGGTGCTGCGCCACGACGGCTACCGGGTAATAGGGCCGACCCTTGACGACAACGCCATCGTCCTGCGCGAACTCGAGTCCGGCGATCGTCTACCGGACGGGTGGGGAGTGACTACCGCGCCCGGGCTGTACCGCGTGCACCGGCGGGATGACGCAGCCGTCTTCGGGCATTCGTCAGGACCGCAGTCCTGGAAGCAGTACCTGCATCCTCCGCGTCGCCAACTGTGGTCGACCGATGGCGACGGTGATTTCGAAACCCCTCCGGACGAGGAGGTGGCATACGCGTTCCTCGGCGTTCGGGGCTGCGACCTCGCCGCGATCCGCGTCCTCCGGAAAGTGCTGTGCGAGGGAACCCCCGCCGACGGCCGCACCGCCGCATTGTTCTCGCGGTTGTTCATTGTTGCTGTCGACTGCACCGAGCCGGGCGGGGTGTGCTTCTGCGCATCCATGGGTACCGGGCCCGGCGCCCACGGCGAGTATGACCTGCGGTTGACCGAACGCCTCGGCGACGGCGGGCCACGCTATCTGGTCGATGTTGGGACCAGTCGTGGAGCCGACGTGCTGGCCCGGGTACCGCACGGTACCGCCGCATCTGAGGAAGTCGAGCGCGCCGCGCAGGCCGTCTGCGCAGCAGCAGAGCACATGGGCCGGCACATGCCGGACGTCGACCTGCGGGAGCTGTTGCGCACCGCCCGTGATGCCGAGGTGTGGGACGACGTGGCTTCCCGATGCCTGACATGTGGCAATTGCACGATGGTGTGCCCCACGTGCTTCTGCACCACTGTCGAGGACGTCACGGACCTGTCCGGAACGCATGCCGAACGCTGGCAGCGCTGGGCCTCGTGCTTCGAACCGGAGTACTCGCACCTGCACGGCGGCGACGTCCGGGAGTCCGGACAAAGCCGCTACCGGCAGTGGATCTCCCATAAACTCGGCACCTGGTACGACCAGTTCGGCTCGTCCGGGTGTGTGGGATGCGGACGGTGCATCGACTGGTGTCCGGTCGGCATCGACATCACCGAAGAGGCCGCACGTCTCACCGGCGCCCTCCCGACAATCGGCCCGGACCCTACCGAAGGATCGGGATGAATCATCCCGCATCTGAACCGAACCCGCGACTTGCCGGGCTGGATCCGGAACACCTGCAGACCCTGCTGGGGTTGTCACGGCTTGTCCAGTTCGCCGCAGGCGAGCACGTGTTCCGTGAGGGTGACCTCGCTCGTCGCCTCTGGCTGGTGCAGGACGGCAGGGTCATGCTCCACACTTACGTCCCCGGACGCGGTGACGTTCCGATACAAACGCTCGGCGCCGGCGACGTGCTGGGCTGGTCATGGCTGACCGCACCGCACCGGTGGCATTTCACCGCTACCGCGCTGTCGGAGGCGCGGGCACGTGAGATCGATGCCGCGATTCTCCACGAGTCGAGTTCCGCCGATCCGGCGTTCGGCTACGCCGTTGTACGCGCGTTGTCCGGCGCCCTCGTCGATCGCCTGCAGGCCACCCGGGCGCGACTGCTGGACCTGTACGGCGAGCCGGATTCTATACCGCGACAAACGAACCCAGCGGCGCGGTGACGACATGGCCCCCGCGTCGGATCCGATGGTGCCCACCCGGTATCGGGTGGGCGACAGAACGACCGAGACCCACGACTCCGTGACTCTCACTCTCGTTCCGGTCAGAGCGGCACTGCCCACCTTCGATCCGGGGCAGTTCATGATGCTGGCCGTCCCGGGAGTCGGTGAGGTCGCGATCTCCATCAGCGGAGACCCGGCGGCCCCCGAACTGCAGCACACCGTCCGTGCCGTCGGCGCCGTCAGTCGCGCAATTCACGACGCACCCGTGGGGTCGGCGCTCGGCGTTCGCGGGCCATTCGGCACCGGATGGGATCTCGGTTCGTGCGCGGGCCGCGACGTGGTGATCGTGGCCGGGGGCGTCGGGTTGGCGGCGGTGCGATCCGCTCTGCTGGCAATCCTTGCTGGACGTGAGGCATATCGCCGGGTGGTCCTGGTGGTCGGTGCGCGTAGTCCCGATGAGTTCCTCTTTCGCAGAGAACTGGACGCGTGGGGCGCTTCGGGGGCCATCGATCTGGAGATCACCGTCGACCAGCCGACCGGCGACTGGGACGGTTCGGTCGGGTTCGTGACCGAACCGGTCGGACGGCTCTCTCTCGACCCGGGACGGACAACCGCCCTTTTGTGTGGGCCGGAACCGATGATGCGATTCGCAGCACGGGTACTGATCGGCAACGGGGTCGCCGCTGAGGATGTCCGCGTATCGCTCGAGCGGAACATGCAGTGCGGCATCGCGTTGTGCGGTCACTGCCAACTCGGGGAACTCCTCCTCTGCCGCGACGGCCCCGTCGTCGACTACGCGACCGCAGGGCCATTACTCCATGTTCGGGAGCTGTGATGACGAAACCGATTCTGGCGGTATGGAAGTTCGCCTCGTGTGACGGATGTCAGCTCTCACTGCTCGATTGCGAGGACGAACTCCTCGCACTGTCCGAAAAGATGACCATCGGTTACTTCCTCGAGTTCTCGAGCGCGACCGTGGACGGACCCTATGACCTCTCACTCGTCGAGGGTTCGATCACTACCGCTGAGGACATCGAACGCATCCATCGAATCCGGGAACAGTCGAGGTTTCTGGTGACGATCGGGGCGTGCGCGACGGCCGGTGGGATCCAGGCGCTGCGCAATTTCGCCGACATCAAGGAGTTCACGGAAAGTGTCTACGCCTCACCCGAGTACATCGACACCCTCGCGACGTCCACTCCGATCGCTGCTCATGTGCAGGTCGACCACGAGCTACGCGGCTGCCCCATAGACCGGCGCCAGCTACTCGAGGTGCTCACCGCATTTCTCGCAGGTCGACGACCCGACACTCCCAACACCAGCGTCTGCAACGAATGTAAACGGCGCGGCCTGACCTGCGTCATGGTGGCGGACGGGACACCGTGCCTTGGCCCCGTCACCCACGCCGGCTGTGGCGCGCTGTGCCCGGCGCACAACCGCGGCTGCTACGGGTGCTTCGGACCGATGAAAGGGCCGAATCTCGCCTCGATGGCCACCTGGCTGCGCATCTGCGGCATGGACGACGCGGCCATCCACAGGGTGCTGGCCACGTTCAACGTCGCCGCACCCGAGTTCATATCCTTCACCCACCGCGACACCGACGAGCAGGGGACGGTTCATGGGTGACGAGGACAGACGCCTGATCGTACGTGCCCTGGCTCGCGTCGAAGGCGAGGGCAGGCTACGCATCTCGGTCCGAGACGGCCGCGTCGAACGCGCCGAGCTGAGCATCTACGAACCACCCCGATTCTTCGAGTCCTTCCTGCGCGGCCGCGACTTTCGAGAGCCGCCGGACATCACCTCACGGGTATGCGGAATCTGTCCGGTCGCATATCAAGTCAGTGCGTGCAACGCCATCGAAGACGCTTGCAACGCCCCACCCGACGACGCAGTTGTCCGGCTGCGCCGACTGCTCTACTGCGGGGAGTGGATCGCCAGCCACGTGCTGCACATCTTCTTCCTGCATGCCCCGGACTTCCTCGGCGTCGCCGACTCGATCGCGCTCGCACGCACCGAGCGCGCACATCTGGAGCGGGGATTGGCCCTGAAGAAGGCCGGTAACGCGATCCTCGAGCTGCTCGGCGGTCGTCCGATCCACCCGGTCAACGTGCGGGTCGGCGGCTTCTACCGAACGCCCACCCGCGATGAGCTCACACCCCTGCGAGAACAACTGCGATACGCACTCGACGACGCATTGGACACGGTCGCGTGGGTCGGCCGATTCGGTTTCCCCGACCACGAACTCCCGTACGAGATGATCGCCTTGAATCAGCCCGACCGCTACGCCATCGAGTCCGGCACCGTGCACACCTCGACCGGCACCGAGTTCCCTGCCACCGATTTCCCCGACCACGTCATCGAACATCAGGTACCCCACTCCACTGCGCTGCACGCGCGGCTGGACGGACAGCGCTTTCTGGCCGGACCACTCGCACGGTATTCACTCAACAACGCGCATTTGTCGGTAACCGCACGCCAGGCCGCCGCCGCGGCGGGACTGGGTGATCAGTGCCGAAATCCATTCCGCAGCATCGTCGTCCGAGCCGTCGAGGTCGTCTATGCCGTCGACGAGGCACTCCGGCTGATCGATTCCTACGAGCGGCCGACACAGCCGGCCCGTGACATGCGTCCGCGGGCAGCGGCAGGCCACGGGGTCAGTGAGGCCCCACGCGGCCTGCTGTACCACCGGTACGATCTCGACGACAGCGGCGTGATTCAACGTGCGGTGATCGTCCCGCCCACCTCGCAGAATCAATCCGCGATCGAACACGAGCTCGCCGGCGTCATCGAGCGGCACCTCGATCTCGACGATGCTGAACTGACATCCCTGTGCGAGCGGATTATCCGCAACCACGACCCGTGCATCTCCTGCGCAACACATTTCCTCGATCTCACGATCGCCCGACGATGACGGCGGTACTCATCGCTCTGGGCGACGAGTTCCGCCGCGACGACGGTGTTGGCCCGGCAGTGGCACGTGCGCTCCGCAGTGGCGGGCTCCCCGCTCAGGTCCTGATCTCACAGGGCGATCCGGTTGAGTTGATCGAGTCGTGGAGCGGCGCCGCTGTCGCCGTGGTGCTCGACGCGGTGAGGATGGAGTTTCCGCAGCCCGGTCGGGTCCACGTCCTGGATCCGGCTGATCTTGACACCACCGCCGCCACTGGCACCCACGGATTCGATCTGGGCGCAGCGATCGCACTGGGACATGCGATCGGTCGTATGCCGGACAGGTTGGTGATCATCGGCGTGGAGGTCGCTGACATGGCACACGGCCCGGGTTTGTCACCCGACGTCGCGCGTGCCGCACCGATCGTCGCTCGCGCAGTGGTCGACACACTGTTCCCGGGGAAAGACGTTCCGCTGTTGTCCCCAGGGGCGTTGGTCAGAGATTCGGGAGCGGCGCCGACCACAGCAGAGTCGTCCCTCCGGACCCCCCCCTCTCGACGGTGATCGATCCGTTGCTGTCGATCGCCCGAGACGCCAGATTGTTGAGGCCGCTGCGGCGAGCGTCGGCCGAGATACCGATCCCGTCGTCCGTCACCTCGATGGTGAGATCGTCGAGGACGCTCACCGAGATGGTGACCGCGGTCGCGGAGGCGTGCCTGACCACATTGCTCAGGGCTTCCCGTAGGACGGCCTCCGCATGATCGGCAAGGTTCGGGTCGACCACCGACAAAGGCCCGGACATATGAATCGTGATGCGCAGTCCGGCATCTGCGGTCGTCTCGGCGATCACCTCGTGCAGTCGTCGTCGGAGCCTGCCCGCCCCCTCGTCTCCAGAATGCAGATCGAAGATGGCCGTCCGGATGTCCTGCACGATCTCCTGGAGGTCGTCGATGGAGTTCGACAGTCGCCGCTGTACCTCCGTCGACTTGGCCCGTTGGTGAGTGCTCTGCAGGGACAGTCCGACCGCGAAGAGGCGTTGTATGACATGGTCGTGCAAGTCGCGGGCGATTCGATCCCGGTCGGCAACGACATCGAGCTCGCGCATCCGCCGCTGCGTGTTCGCCAGCTGGAGTGCGACCGCCGCCTGGTCTGCGTACGCGGCCATCAACGAGAGTTGCTCGGGATCAAACTGCTCCCGCCCCTCGGCGCGCAGGACGACGAGCACCCCGGCGACCGAATCCTGCGCGCGCAGGGGAAGCACCATTGCCGGTCCGACCTGCTCGGAGTCCTCGAACCCCGGGTCGAAGGCGAGTCTGTCGACCAGGAACGGCTGACGAGTCCTGAATGCCTCACCAGAACTCGATCCCTTGAGTGGGATCTTCGTACCGACGACTGCATCGGAGAGCGCGCCGTTGGAGACACTGACCACGAGCCTATCGACCTCGTCGGCGGGCAGGTCCGGATCGTCGGGAACCGCCAGGAGGACGCTGTCGGAGGCGGTGAGCGTTCGTGCTCGATCCGCAACCGTCTGGAGAACGTCTACGGGCGCGCCGCCGGCGAGCAGCTGGGTTGCGATCTCCCTGGTGGCCTCGAGCCAGGACTGTTTGATTCGCGATTCCTGGTACAGACGCGCATTGTCGATCGCGATTCCCGCTGCCGCGGCGAGTGCTTCGACGATGACCTCGTCGTCCGCGGTGAAGACCTGCCCGCCCGACTTTTCGGTGAGGTACAGATTGCCGAATACTTCCCCCCTGATCTGAATCGGCACGCCAAGGAAGGTCCTCATGGGCGGGTGGTGCTCCGGGAAGCCAACGGAGCTGGGGTGAGCCGTGAGGTCGTCGAGCCGAATGGGTTTGGGCTCCTGGACCAGCAACCCCAGCACTCCGCGCCCGCGGGGTAGGTCACCGATGAGTGTGTGGGTCGCCTCGTCGATGCCTTCGTAGATGAAGGCGACGAGGTCATCGTCCGATCCGCGGACACCGAGGGCGCCGTAGCCGGCATCCACGAGGCCGATCGCCGCATGCACGATGGAACGGAGGGTTTCCTCGAGGTCCAGCCCCGACGCGACAGCGAGCATGGCATTCATCAGTGCATCGATGTGATCCCGCGCATCGACGATCTGCTCGATGCGGTCCTGAACTTCGGTCAGAAGTTCTCGCAGCCGCAGTTGGGAGAGGGCGGACAGCCTCGGAGGGCCCTGTCCGTCGCCGGTGCCGGGTTCGCCAGGCGTCACCTGGCCGATTCTTCCACTTGACCGGGGCGAATAGGCGTACTCAGCCCGATCACCCGTGCCGAGGCGTCATCTTCGCGGCCAGTACGGCGGCTTGGGTACGCCGTTCGATGCCCAGTTTGGTCAGCAATCGGGAGACGTAGTTCTTCACGGTCTTCTCGGCGAGGAACATGCGCGCGGCGATCTGCCGATTGGTCAAACCCTCGCCGATCAAGGACAACAACACCTGTTCCTGATCGGTCAGGCTCGGCAGGGGATTGGGGTCCTCGTGCATCGACCGCAGCCTCGACATCAACGCCTCGGCTGCGCGCGTGTCGAGCAGCGACCGGCCCGTTCCGACGTCGTGAACGGCCTTCGCCAGTTCCATTCCCCTGATGTCCTTGATGACATACCCATGCGCGCCCGCCAGCACCGCGTCCAGCATCGCCTCCTCATCCGTGTACGAGGTGAGGATCAGGCAGCGCAACTCGGGCATCAAGCACATGAGCTCCCGGCACAGCTCGATTCCATTGCCATCGGGCAGGCGCACGTCGAGCACAGCGACGTCGGGGCGGACCGTGGGAATCAAGCTGTGTGCCTGCGCGTAGGTGGCGGCCTCACCCACCACCTTCAGGTCGGGGTCCACCTCCAAGAGGTCGCACAACCCCTTGCGCACGACCTCATGGTCGTCCACCAGAAACACGGTGATCATGCGGTACCTCCCGCCAGCGGCGACGTTCCTCCACCGTACGACAACGGATGGTGCGCGGACCGGTCGAAAGGTCACCGAATCCGACGACAAAGGTCTCTTTCCCCGAACGGACAGCGAACTAGTCTGATCTTCGAACCGTGAGGGAGTCACCATGCCGGACCCGCGCCCCAGTCCATCGCCTGCGCGGTGTGCGTCCTCGGTCACGATCAGGGAGTTGGGGCCGCACGATGCGTCCGAGGTCCAGGCACTGTACGAATCGCTGGACGACCACGACTCGTATCTACGGTTCTTCACCACTCGGCCCGGACGACTGAACTCGGTGGCCGAGCAGGCAACGCGGCACGATCCGGCCCACTGCGGTCTCGGTGCGTTCGAGTCCGGCGTGCTGATCGGCGCGGCGAACTATGTGATCCTGGATGATCCCTCGACAGCCGAACTCGCCATGGCGGTCGAACACGGCCATCAGCAGCACGGTGTGGGATCCGAACTGCTGGCACGGCTGACGTGCCTCGCGGAGCGAAACGGCGTCCGAACATTCATCGCCGAGGTACTCGCGGTGAACCAGACGATGCTCCGTGTGATCGCGGAGTCCGGGTTGCCGACAACTCGACGGCGGGAAGGGTCGGCAGTACACATCGAGATCAGGCCCCCCGAGTACGGTGCATCGACCTGATTGCATCGGATACGTCGATCAATCGATGCTGAGAACTTCGATCAGGGGGCGACGTGGGGTTTCTGGGACGGAAGCGGGTGCGCCCCCCGTGCCGACGCGGATCAGGATCTGAGGCGTACCCACTCCCGACACCAGGCCCCGGATGAGTTCGCGGCTCTGCCTCACCTCGGTGAGGTGGGTCAGGGGGCAGGTCGCCAGCTGACGCACGGTGGCATCGAGAACAATGGCGGAGAATGCCCTTCCGCTGGCAAGCCATTCGGCTTTCGTGTCGGAGTGTGTGCTGAGCAGAAGCACGCTCGACTCATCGGACCCTCGTGACTGCGTCGATTCGCTCCTCATCGGCGTCGGGAAGGGGCGTCCGGCCGCGACATCGGCGCTCTCGGAGGCGGTGGCCAGGGCGCCCGACGGAATTCCCTCGTCCGGCCGATCGTGCCCCGCCCACCAGTGGAGTTCGGCTTGGTATCCGGCTTCGTACCGCCTGGCCGCGGCACTTGCCTGGGTCGCCGCTGCCAGGGCGCTCCTTTCCTGTGGTCCGAGCGCGTCGAGGTCTACGCCGTACTGCGCCGCGAGATCCTGGTAGCGATCCAACTGGCCGAGGAATGCAGGCGGGGGAGGAGCGAAGGGCCGTCGGTCGCTGCGCCGGCGCCGGATGGCCGTGAGCAGGTCGAAATCGTGGGATTGCGGGTGCGCGTCACGGTGAAACAGAAGCGACGCGAGGGGCCCGGGCGGCTCCCGCCGGGGGAGTATCGTCACCTCACTTCGCCACCGTAGCGAGGTCATCGCGATCTCGAGGTGATGTAGGGCGGCGCCACAACTGATCGCGAGCTGACGGCCCGAGGGGTCGGCTTCACCGAGCAGGCGCGAGCGGTCGCCGAAGAGGTCCAATCGACCGCTCGAATAGTGCCAGCGCCAAGGCTGGCTGTTGTGCAGAGATGGCGCGCGACAGGCCAGGTCGACGGCAATCTGGATCACGTTCGCGTCAGGAACGGTCGTGTTCACTGTTGCCTCCGTGCCGGTCGAGGTGGGCGAGATGTGTCGGCGATGCCTTCTGAGTACGAGTCTCGTCAGGGTCCCGTGGTGTCCGTAGGGCCGATGGTCATCAATCCCGGCGCCGGTCACGGACAACGAGCGCGCCGTGACCGGCAATGACCAAAGACCCTTGTCGAGCGCCGCGCCAGGCGAGAACGATGAGGGAGAGCGCCACGCAGTGCGTCGCATGCGAACCCGAGGAGGGGACATGAAAGCCCATTCACCTGTCGTGGTCGGAGTCGACGGCTCGCAGTCAGCCACCGACGCGGCGTGGTGGGCGGCCGAGTGCGCCGTCGCACGTGGTGCACCACTGAAGATCGTCACGACGATGTACGTCCCGGGCTCCTACGCGGTGCCGATCGGAATGCCGCCCGAGTTCTACAACGAACAGGAAACGGCGGCGAAGGAGAGACTGAGCGCCGCGGCCGCGCACGCCAGGCTCGCCGCCGGGGAGGGCCTGAGCATCGACACCGAACTGTTTACCGGGCCCGCCACCGCCACGCTCCTCTCGCAGTCCGAGACCGCGAGCATGCTGGTCGTAGGATCTCGAGGTCTCGGCGAGTTCACCGGTGGACTCCTCGGCTCGGTCAGCTCCGCCGTCGTCGGGCACGCCCGGTGTCCGGTAGCGGTGGTCAAGGCGCTGGCGGAGCCGGAAGGGGTCACGCGCCGACCGGTCGTCGTCGGTGTGGACGGCACCCGCAACAGCGAACCCGCAATCGCAGAGGCCTACCTCGAGGCGTCTCTGCGCAAGGCCGACCTCATTGCTGTCCACGCCTGGTCGGACCTCACCCTGCCGCCACGGTTCTCTGACGATGGACTGGACTGGGAGCCGATCCAGTCCCGTGAGGCCGCGGCCCTGTCGGAAAGCCTTGCCGGATATGCCGATGACTATCCAGACGTGCATGTGCACTCGATCGTCGTCAGGCAGGAGCCGGTCAAGTCGTTGCTCGAATACTCCCGGCGCGCTCAGCTCGTCGTCGTGGGCAGCCGGGGACGCGGCGGCTTCGCAAGCATGCTCCTGGGCTCGACCAGTCGGGCGCTACTGCACTCGGTCTCGTGTCCCCTGTTGATCGTGCGGGCCTGAGATCCGAGGTAGACCGGCGCGCACAATGGAGGAGGTCGCTCGATGACCACGGCAACACCCATCCTGGTCGGGGTCGATGGTTCGGCCGGGTCTTACAACGCGGTGCGGTGGGCCGCAGTGGACGCGGCGCTACGGCACAGCCCACTGTGGCTCGTTGCCATCTATGCGAAGCCGTTCGACGTCTTCAGATCGGCGTCCTCGGCGGAAATCTACATCGGGGAGCAGGAGGTCGCGGGGGGACGACTTCTTCGCGATGCCACGGACATCGCGCACTCCGAGAGCGAGCGCCTCGGTGAGGTGACGGTACAGACCGCACTGCTCGGCGGCCGCCCGGCACCCCTGCTGCTCGACCTTGCGCAGGACGCACGGATGCTCGTCGTCGGCTCGCGTGGGCTCGGGGAACTCACCGGCGGAATCGTGGGATCAGTCAGTTCGGCGGTTGCGGCCCACGCCCCGTGTCCAGTTGTCGTCGTCAAAGGTCTTCCGGAGCCAGGAAAGCCGGTGCTGGATGGACCGGTGATCGTTGGTGTCGACGGAACACCAACGAGCGAGCCCGCGATCGCGGCCGCGATGGAGGAGGCGTCTTTGCGGCAGGCCGACGTCACCGCAGTCCACGCCTGGACCGACGTAGACCTGTCGTCGACCACCTTCGGCGACCGGGAGACTTGCCTCCCGGTCAACTGGTCCGCCGTCGAAGCCCAGGAACACGTGGCGCTCGCCGAACGGATGGCAGGCTGGAAGGAACAGTTTCCCGAGGTGGGCATTCGCCGAGTCGTCGTGCAGGACAAACCCGTCCGGGAACTGGCTGCCATCTCAAACGACGCGCAACTGTTGGTGGTCGGCAGTCGCGGGCGGGGCGGGTTCAAGGGGATGCTGCTGGGATCGACCAGCAGGGCCCTGCTGCACCTGGTCGACTGCCCGCTCATGATCGTCCGCGCGCCCGAGTAGCCTGCCGACCCCCAGGTGGAGGTATGACATCTGAGTGGCGAACCGAACCCGATTCGGGCGTGCTCATCGCCGGGCACACCTATCGGGCGGTGTTGTTCGACCTCGACGGGGTCCTCACCGACACCGCAACCCTCCACCAACGGGCGTGGAAATCGGCCTTCGACGAGTTCCTCGCACGGAATCACCCAGCACAACCGCCGTTCGAGGCCGCGGACTATCGGGCGTACGTCGACGGAAAGGGCCGCTCCGACGGTGTCCGTTCATTCCTCGCCGCCCGGTCGATCTCCCTCCCCGACGAACCGGATCCCGACGCGGCCAACCCGCTGTGCGTACGGTCCCTGGCCGAGCGCAAGGACCAGTTGTTCCACGACCTGCTCCGGACCGAGGGCGTGCGCACCTTCGCACCGGCAGTCGAACTCCTGCACAGCCTCCACAGCGTGGGTGTCGGCGTCGCCGTTGTCAGCGCCAGTCGAAACGCCGCGCAGGTTCTGTCCCGGGCAGGCCTGCTCGACGAGGTGGACGTCCGGGTCGACGGAATCGATGCCGCACGTCTGCAGTTGCCCGGGAAGCCCGATCCCGCACTGTTCCTGGAAGCCGCGAGGAGGTTGGAGACGGACCCCAACCGAACGGTCGTGATCGAGGACGCCGAGTCCGGTGTCACCGCCGCCCACAAAGGTGGCTTCGGATTGGTCATCGGAATCGCTCCACCGGAAAGGGCCTCGGCCTTGGCGGGCAGTGGTGCGCAGATTGTCGTGGAAGGACTCGACGAACTCGACTGGAGCATAGGAGGAACGGTGCGTGCGGGCTCGTCCCCCGACTCGTCGTGCGAACTGTGCGCGCACACCACCTCGCCGGCGTGGTTTCTCGAGCACGTCGGTTTCGAACCGGCCGTTCAGGGTGCACGAGAGTCACTTTTCGCACTGGGCAACGGATTTCTCGCGACCAGGGGAGCATTGCCCGAGGCGAGGGCCGATGCGGTGCACTACCCGGGCACATACGTTGCCGGATGCTACAACCGCGTGACGTCGAGGATCGGGCGCATCGAACGCGAGGACGAGAGCATCGTCAACGTTCCCAACTGGCTACCGGTGGCCTTCCGAATCGACGACGGCCCCTGGCTGACGCCGGAGCACACCGCAATGGACCATCACCACATCGGTCTCGATCTGCGGCGGGGACTGCTCATGCGCGAGACGGTGTATCGGGATCCGGACGGCAGACGAACCCGGATACGGCAGCGGCGCCTCGTATCCATGGCGACGCCCCACCTCGCGGCATTGGAAACGACCATCGTGGCCGAGAACTGGTCCGGAAGACTCACGGTGCGGTCGGGCCTCGACGGCGATATCGAGAACACCAATGTCGCGGAGTACCGCCCCCTCAACGGCCGCCACCTGGAGTCGGTCGAGTCGGGCGTCGAACCCCCGAACATCATGTGGCTCAGCGCTCACACCTCACAGTCGCGTGTGCGGGTGGTAGTAGCGTGCAGAACCACGTCGTCGATGAACGACGAGAACTCCGGCACGGAGAACCAACGAATCGATGCCTCGCACCACGGGATCCATCTCGAGCAGTCCTTCGCCGCGGGTCGCGCGGCGAAAGTCACCGTGTACAAGGCAGTAGCCGTCTACACGTCGAAGGACAGGGCGATCTCGGAACCGCTCGCGGCCGCAGTGCAGGCGGTTGCCTCGGCCGGTTCCTTCGACGAACTGCTCACCGCCAGCGCTGCCGCCTGGAGCAACCTCTGGGCACGATGTGAGATGACGCCGGACGCGGATCACGGGACCAAGCAGGCGGCAAATGTCGACGTGTTTCACGTTCTGCAGACCCTGTCGCCACACACGGCAGACCTGGATGTGGGCGTTCCGGCGAGAGGGTTGCACGGCGAGGCCTACCGTGGCCACATCTTCTGGGACGAACTGTTCGTTTTTCCATTCCTCACACTGCGACTTCCCGAACTCACGCGCGCACTGCTGCTCTACCGCTTCCGGCGACTACCGGTCGCTCGGCAACACGCCAGGGCACTCGGATATGCGGGTGCACTTTTCCCCTGGCAGAGTGGCAGCGACGGCCGCGAGGAGACGCCGTTGGCACTGCTGAACCCGATCTCCGGCCGATGGGTGCCCGACAACTCGCGACGGCAGTTCCACATCAACCTCGCGATCGTCTACAACGTGTGGCACTACTGGGAGACCACGGGCGATCTCGGCTTCCTCACCGCCTTCGGCGCGGAGCTCCTCGTGGAGAACGCGCGATTCTGGGCGAGCCTCGCGACATACGATGCCGAGGCCGACCGCTACGACGTACGCGGGGTGATGGGCCCGGACGAGTTCCACGACGGATATCCGGACAGTCCGGGTAGCGGCATCGACAACAGCGCCTACATCAATGTGATGCTGGCGTGGTCGCTCGCCCGCGCTCTCGACGCCCATCGGATCCTGGGTCCGGACGCCGACCGTCGCACTTGGGACAAGCTGGGTGTCGATGGCGACGAGCTCCGGCTCTGGGACCACATGGCGCGGCGGCTGCGTCTCGAGTTCCTCGACACTGGCGTGCTGAGTCAGTTCGAGGGATATGGCCGGCTCACGGAGCTGCCGCTGGACGACTACCGCAGGCGGTACCGGGATATCGGAAGGCTCGACCTGATCCTCGAAGCGGAGGGAGATTCGACGAGTCGATACCAGGTGTCCAAACAGGCCGACGTCCTCATGCTGCTCTATCTGTTCAGTGCCGAGGAGCTCACATCGCTGATCGAAACACTCGGCTACGCCTTCGATCCCGCGGTGATTCCCGCGACAGTCGACTACTACCTCCAACGCACGACGCACGGATCGACGCTGAGCAGAATCGTGCACTCCTGGGTGCTGTCGCGGAGGAACCGCCGACAGTCATGGCAGATGCTGGGCGAGGCGCTCGCCTGCGATCTCGGTGAGCGGCCGGTCGCGAGCACGCGAAAGGGGATACACCTTGGCGCGATGGCGGGCAGCATCGACATCCTGCAGCGCTGCTATTCCGGCATCGACGTACGGGAGGGCGTGCTGTGGCTACACCCCCAGCTGCCGACCGAGTTGCGTGCCCTCGCATTCGACATCCATTACCGCGACCACTGGATGCACATACGGTGCGACCACACCGCCGTGACGGTCTCCACGAATCAGAGTGCCGCAGCACCGGTCCGGGTCGCGATCCACGACACGGTCCACACCCTCCCGGCAGGCGCGACGATCTCCGGTCCCGCATGAGCGATGGCCTCGTCCTTGGGAGCGGAGCGGCTTTCCTCACTGAGCTTTGTACACCGCGTACCAGGTGCGCCGCGACACCCGAAGGATCGCGTCATGCAAGTGTTCGGCCCGGCGATACAGCTCCCGCCGGCGCGCCTCCGTCCGGAGGTCGGGCTCATGCTCGAGGTCGGCGATCGCGGCGCGGTACGCGTGCTCTGCGGGCGACAATGCCTCAATCGCGCGATCTGCGTAAATCGCTGCGGCGCCACCCGGCAGTGCTCGAAGTCCCTCCGCAAGGGGGACAGCCGCCGCGGCGAGTGTGTCGAGTAGCGCGACCAGGCACGGGTCCGGTTCGGTGCATGTCGGCCCTGAGCACGACAACTCCGACTCCCGGATCAGCGCATACCCGGCCTCGGTGACCTCGCCGAGACGTTCCCCTAGTTCGAACAGGTCTTCCGCCTCGAGCGGAGTACTGAAACTGTCGCGGACCGCGATGTTGAGATCGCGACGTGCGGCATGCTCGGCCGCGGCGATGACCCGGAGCTCCGTGACGGCATCGCGGGTCGCGGCCTCCCCGTGTCCCCACCGTTGGAGGACCTGCATGCCCTGCTCCACGATCGCGAGCTGCGCATGCAACTTGCTCAGCACGTCGAACGAACGTGGCAGGAACCAGGATGTCGGTAGGCGGGGCCAGCGCATCAGATCGCCTCCCACACCGGGAAGAGCGCCGCCCCGAGCAGTGCGGTCACCGGTAGCGTGACGATCCATGCCGAGCCCATCTCCTTGACCACCTTCCAGTGGACGTGCTGCTTGCGATGCTGTGCCCCCACACCTACCACGCCGGCCGCGACGACGTGCGTGGTGCTCACCGGTGCGCCGACCAGCGCCGCCCCGAGGATCACACTGCTGGCGCCGCCCTGACTGACCAGTCCATCGAGCGGAGTCATCCGGTACACGCCGCGGCCCACGGTCCGTACGATCCGCCAGCCTCCGAATGCGGTACCGGCGGTCAGGCTCGTCGCGGCGGCAAGCTTGACCCACAACGGCACCGTGAATTCTGTGAGCTGCCCGCCCGCGACCAGAAGGAGTGTGATCACGCCCATGGACTTCTGCGCGTCGTTGGCTCCGTGGCTGAACGCGAGGGTGGCGGCCGTGACCCATTCTCCCTTGCGAACCGGGTCGAGTGTGCGATGCCGGGCCCGTCGCATGAGCCTCCACGCGAGCGCCCCGAGAAGTGCACACGCGAGCGCACCCAAGGCGGGGGAGATTGCAAGGCCGACGAGAATCCCCACGATGCCCGTGGGGTGCCCGTCGGTGAACCCGCCCCAGTGGACACCGCTTGTGCCCGCGGCGACCAGAGACGCGCCGACCAGTCCACCGACGAGAGCGTGCGACGAACTCGACGGCAGCCCCAGCCGCCACGTCAGCAGGTTCCACGCGATCGCCGCCGTGACCGCGGCGCCGACCGCCGTGATCGTTGTATCTGCGGGCAACTCGACGACCCCGCCGACTGTGTCGGCTACGGCCGTTCCGACGAGCAGCGGTCCCGCGAAGTTCCCGGCCGCGGCGAGCATCAGTGCGTGTCCGGGGCGGGCGGCCCGGGTGGCGACGAGCGCGGCGATCGAGTTTGCCGAGTCGTGGAAGCCGTTGGTGAGGTCGAACGCGAATGTCGTCGCGATCGCCAGGAGCAGGGCAATCTCCATCGTTCAGTCCGTGGGGCAAGCGCCGCTGGGTGCGCGTCGCAGTCGAGGTACAGGGGATTCAGGCCTGTCGGTAAACGTCGTCGCCGCAAGTCCACGCGGACCACAGGAAAGCACGGCTGTCATGGCGGCCTCGATGACGTCGGGACCGAGGTCCCGCAACGGATCGCGGGGCACCCTGTCACGGACACACGCCTTCAACGACACAGCCCCAGCAAAGCACAAAGCCCTGTGGCCGAACTTCTCTCGTCGATCGGCTCGCACGGCACGGGGCAATCACGACGGACGTCGACAGTCGCCGAACAAGACGCGCGCCCACCAGTTGGTCAGCGGACTCGGATCGGGCCAGGTCACGCCGAGGCCCCGATCGCCGTCACGAACAGCGCCGCGTTGCCGAACTCGAGCAGGCGATCGCCCGACACCGCACCGGATGTGAAGCGCGACCAGGAGTCCTGCCTACAGTCGCCGCGCGATCGACTCGGCCTCCGCACCCAGTTTCGCCAACCGCAGGTCGGCGAGGGGGGTGAGGGTGTTGCCCATCCGGTTGGTCACGAACGCCACCGACAGACCCGTGTCCGGGTCGGCGAAGGCCCCAGAGCCGCCGAGGCCGTAGTGACCGAAGGCGTAGGGCGACTGTGTTCGGCTCGCGACGAACGCGGCGTGATAACCGAGCCGCCAGTTCATCCGGATTCCGAGCACGTAGTCCCTGGCCGTTGTCTGCACCTCGCCGATCTGACCGAGGCCGTCCTCGCTCAGGAATCGGGTGCCGTCCACCATGCCTTGGTTAGCGATCGCCCCGTACATGCGAGCCAGGCCACGGGCGCTGAAGACCCCGTTCCAGCCGGGCATGACGTGGTCGTGGATTGCCGGGTTCCTGACGAGTTCGTCGAACCCTTCCGGCATGCCTGCGGCGGCGAGGTTGTGCAGCCCCGGGGTCCGCGACAGGAGGAGGGACGCCACATCCCAGGGGATCCCGAATGGAGTGATTCGCGGAAAGGTTTTCGCGATGCGTCGGCGCTCTTCATCTGGCACCTGGAACCAGAACTCGGGGATGCCGAGGGGGTCGGCGATCTCGGTTCGGACCAAGTCGGTGAACGACATTCCGGTGACCCGGGTGGCCAGTTCGGCGACGAGCGATCCAAAGGTCACCGCGTGATAGCCGGGCATGACACCGCGCCGTCGGTCGGGGACTGCCGCTGCCAGCGCGGTCACCACCCCGTCGTGATCCAGGAGCGCCAAGCGTCCCGGTACCAGGCCACGCACACGATGGAGTCCGGCGCGGTGGCTCAGTAGTTCGCGCACCGTGATGGAGTCCTTTCCCGCGCTCGCGAATTCAGGCCAGTACTCGGCGACTGCGGCGTCGTAGCCGATCAGCCCGCGGTCGGCGAGGCGGTGAAGGACGGTGCTCGCGACGCCTTTCCCTGTCGAGAACGACACAGAGACGGTGCTGGACCGCCAGCGCGTGGTGGGGGTGGACCAGCCAGACCAGATATCGACGACCGGTTCGCCGTGCAGGTACACCGCCAGTGCGCCACCACCGTCCGACGTCCGGTTGAACAGCCCGAAGAACTGGTCCGCCAACGGCGCGAAGGTCGGGGCCACCGCCATCGCTGTCGGCGTATGCAGCCCGCCACGCGAGTCCGGGCGTCCGGATTCGTTGTCGTCCGACCTTTCGTGTGCGTGCCTCATGGCGTCCGCTTCTCGCTGTTCGGGGGCCGCCCTCACACGTCCCCTATCTGTCTATACAACGCTGAGATACCCCCGGGGGATTCCCGCTGAGGCATCGACAGACAAACCGGCGTCGCTGCCGGGCACGGCTGTGAGAAACCCGAAGAGAGGCCGAAATACTCTGGTCCGCACGCCAGCGCTGCGAGATCGTAGATGGGCGGAGGTGGCAGTTCGATGGTCAAGCATTGGCTCGTGATGGAGACCGAGAACCCAGATGGTCGGTTGCCCTTCCACACCCGGGTGGCCGGTGCCGGACGGCATCTGCCGGCGACGCGGCTGACAACCGACGACCTGATGGCGGCCACCCGCCATACGACGCACATCGACCTCGAACGACTGACCGGCATCCACGAACGCCGGATCTCGGTCGGAGACGAAGACTCCTACACACTCGCGACAACTGCTGCGCAGGATGCGCTGCGGCATTCCGGGCGGACCGCGGAATCGATCGACGTCGTGATCAGCTGCAGTATCACCAAGTTCCGTGACGGATTGACCCAGTGGCTCGAACCGACCATGAGCAGCGCCGTCGCCCGTGCCCTCGGCGCCGTGACAGCGATGACTTTCGACCTCGCGAACGCCTGCGCCGGGATGTTGACCGGTGTCACCGTGGCGAACAACTGGATTCGGCAGGGACTGATCGAACGGGCCCTGATCGTCAGTGGGGAGTACATCTCCCAGCTCGGCCAGAACGCGGCCCAACACATCCACAACATCATGAGCAAGGAGTTGGCGTCGCTGACCCTGGGCGACGCAGGCGCTGCTCTGCTTCTCGAGCGTGCCCCTGCCGGGTCTGCCGGGATCCGGCTGGCCGGGTTCACGACGGTGGCCGACTACAGCCGGCTGTGCCTCGCGTACCCGAAGGGTGACGATCCCGGCGCCCGCATGTTCACCAACTCGCGGGGGATCCAGAAGGCTGCCATCGCAGACACCCCCCTTCTGCTGCACGAGGTCCTCGACACCCTCGGCCTGTCCATTCACGACATCGACCACGTGATCACACATCAGACTTCTGCTCGAGCGATCCGTAAGGGGATGGCCGAAGTGATGGCATCGTTCGGCGACTCACCCCGGCACGACGCCGTCATCACCGTCGACAAATACGGGAACACGGCCTCCACGAGCCACACCGTCGCACTGGTAGAAGAGCTCGAGGCTGGCCGAATCCGACCGGGGGAGACGGTTGCACTGATCGCCCTCGCGTCCGGCCTGGAGATCGGAATCGTCCTGGTGGAAATCGACGAGGAGTTGGTGGCAGGTTATGGGCACCGTCATTGATCGACTGGAGATCGTGCACGGTCGGTGGCGATCACGGCACAGCGCCCTGCATCTTGCCGTGGCCGCGGCGAAGTCCTGCCTGGAGGGTGCCGGGCGCAGTGCGAACGATCTCGATCTGCTCGTCAACACGGGCTTGTACCGGGATCGGAACCTCGGTGAGCCCGCACTCGCCGCGATGATCCAGGAAGACATCGGCGCGCACCCCGAGGACCCGCACACCGATTCCCACGGCACGTTCTCGTTCGACGTCGCGAACGGCACCTGCGGAATGCTGACAGGCCTGCAGATCGTCGATGGATTCCTGCGCTCGCATGCGATCCGATGCGCGCTCGTCGTGGCCAGTGACGCCGATCCCGGTCATGGCATGAGCGAACACTTTCCGTTCTCCGCCACCGGGGGAGCGATGTTGTGCAGCTGGCGTGGCGGTGGCTACGGGCTGGGTTCGGTGACCTGGGTGAACGAGCCCGACGACGGCGAGTCGTTCCGAGCCACGGTCGCTCAAGGTGACAACCGGAACGTCCTCCACATCAGCCAGTCCGATTCCCTGGACGAACGCTATGCGTCCGCGTCCGCTGCGGCCGTGACCTCGTGCCTGGCGCGCGCCTCCCGCGGCCTCGACGAAGTCGACACGATCGTGGCCGCACCGGCCCGCCCTGGCTACCGAGCAGCGCTCGCGACCCGACTGGGTGTTCCCGAGACCCGGATCAGCGTGGCCGAAGACGTTCGCATGCACACGGCCGCGTTGGTGGGCGCGCTCGACCACGGCCGTCACCGCATGGCGGCCGGCACCCGCACGCTGATCGTCGCGGCGGGGGCGGGTGTGACTGCCGGTGCCGCCCTCTACGAGGAGCCACCGGTGCCGGACACAGTCCGGAGGCATCGTGATCGGGAATGAGACCGCCGCGATGGGACACTTGACGATCCCGACGATCCCGAACCGACGGACAGTCGAATCGGCCGTCGCACTCGCCTGTAGGGCACCGTCGATACACAACAACCAGCCCTGGTGGTCGGTCACCGGCCCCGACCACCTGATGTTTCAGGATGACGACCGCCCGAAGCCGAGGTGAGACAGATGGCATCCGACAACCTCAGCTTCCTCGACGCGGGCTTTCTCGAGACAGAGGATTCCGATCGACACGCGAGCCTCAACATCGGGGCACTCTCGATCATCGAAGGCCCGGCTCCCGACCAGGACGAGTTCCGCGAGGCCGTCGCCGTCCGTCTGCTGAACCTTCCGCACGCGGAGCAGAAACTGCACACCGCCCCCATGGATGTGGGCGCCCCGTCGTGGGCAGACGACCCGAGCTTCGACCTCGACCGACACCTGCGACGCGTCGCGCTCCCCGAGCCCGGAGGGGACGACGAACTGTTCGGCTTCGTCGGACGGGTGATGGCACACCGGTTGGACCGCGACCATCCACTCTGGGAGTGCTGGGTTGTCGAGGGCCTCGCCGACGGCAGGTGGGCAATCCTCGCCAAGCTGCATCACTGTCTGGCAGACGGCATCACCGGGACGAAGCTGTTCGATGCCATGTGTGACGAGCCGGACCCGCGAGTCACCCCGGAGCCCGGACCGGCGCCGCCGCGGGTGCGGGCTGCGGGACTCGTGGAGTCCCTGATGTCTCCGCGCCGTCAGCTTCGGCTTCTGTCCACCGTCGTGACCGCTCCACAGCGAATGGCAGCGGTGGCCGCCGGAGCTGTCGAAGGACTCGCACGGCTACTGACGGGAATGGTGACCACCTCGTCCGCTACCTCTCTGAGCGGGCCGATCGGCCGGCAGCGTCGGTACTGCGGGGCCCGAGCCAGGCTGGCGGATGTCCGCGAGATCTGCGACGCCTACGACGTCACCGTCAACGACGTCGCCCTGTCGGCAATCGCGAGCGGGCTACGCACAGTCCTTCTGCAACGAGGCGAGCAGCCCGACGCCCACGCGGCGCGAACACTCGTACCCGTGTCGGTGCGCTCAGGACGCGACCGTGACTCGACGCACAACCAGGTCTCGCTGATGCTGCCGTTCCTTCCCGTCGACATCGAGGACGACGTCGAACGCCTTGTCGCGGTGCACGAACGGCTCGCGGCGCACAAGAACCAGGGCGAGGCGGAAGGGGGTAAAGCGTTCACGTCCCTGGCGCAGTTCGGGCCGTTCATGCCGATGGCCTGGGCCGTTCGACTGGCCCTTCGCTACCCGCAGCGCAGTGTCGTGGCCGTAGCCACGAACATTCCCGGACCACGCGACGAACGACATGTGTTGGGACGGAGGATCCTCGACGTCTTCCCCTACGTGCCCATCGCGGTGCGCCTGCGTATCGGCATCGCGATTCTCAGCTACCACGACCGCCTCGCCTTCGGACTCACCGGCGACTACGACACCACTGCCGACCTCGGCGACCTGGCCCGGGCAATCGAGCGCGCGGTCGAGTCTCTCCTTCCCGCACCCGCGCGCCACGCCGACGTCGATTTGCCATTCAGGGACTAAATGCCCTGGATTCGGCCCCTGCACTGGCGTTTGCTGAGTGTCAGCGGCCACTAGGAGGCGAGCCATGCCTGACCAAGGTGCGACGACATCGAAGTACGTACTCGGACTCGACGAGGTCGGACTCACCGACGCCGCAACAGTGGGCGGGAAGGCCGCCAACCTCGGTGAGCTGACCCGGTTGAGGCTGGCGGTGCCGACCGGATTCGTAGTCACCACCGACGCCTACCTCGAGACAATGGGGCAGGGCGGTGTCCGGTCTGAGCTGTACGCACACCGGGTTCCGGACGCCGGGGCTGGGCCGTTGAGCGACCAGGCCGAGCGGCTGCGGGGAATCGTTCTGGCCGCGCCGATACCGGATGATGTGCGAGACGGGATCGCGGGTGCGTATCACCGCCTCGGCGACGGCATTCGGGTCGCGGTTCGGTCGTCTGCCCCCGCCGAAGATGCGGCGGACACGTCGTTCGCGGGAATCCACGACAGCTTCACCAATGTCAGCGGCGACGATGCGGTGCTCGATGCGGTGCGGCGGTGTTGGGCGTCGCTGTGGTCCGAACGGGCCCTGAGCTACCGGGCCGCACGCGGCTACGGTGAGGAGCCGTCGGTCGCCGTCGTGGTGCAGACGATGGTGTCCTCGGACCGTTCCGGGGTCGTCTTCACGGCGGATCCCCGGACCGGCTCGCGCGAGCGGATCGTCATCGAAGCCGCGCGCGGTCTCGGCGAGGTGGTGGTCGGTGGACAGGTCGAACCGGATACCTACACGATGGACAAGGACTCCGGCACGCTCGTCGAGATGCATCTGGGCACCCAAACGTTTCAGATCCGAGGCGATTCCGCCGGCGAGAGTCAGGAAGAGATCGCGCCGGCGGCACAGCGGCATCGGGTGCTAGACGAGGGGATGCTGAGCCGGATCGCCGAGCTGGCCACGACCATCGAGAAGAGTTACGGCGCACCGCAGGATCTCGAGTTCGCCATTGCCGGTGATGACCTGTGGGTGGTGCAGACCAGGCCGATAACGACATTGGAGACATCGGTCCAACCGACACAGCCCAGCGAGGCGGCCCCCGTCGACGTCCTGGCGAGCGGCCTCGGGGCAGGACCAGGGTCCGCGAGCGGCCGGGTCTGTGTGCTGACGTCTCCGAAGGACGGCGATCGTCTCCGCTCCGGCGACGTCTTGGTGGCCCCGATGACGAGACCGGATTGGATTCCGATTCTGCGGCGCGCGGCCGCGATCGTCACCGATCGAGGGGGCATCACGTGCCACGCCGCAATCGTGGGCCGAGAACTCGGCCTGCCGGTCGTGGTAGGTGCGCACAATGCGACGACGGTCCTGACCGATGGGCAGGTCGTCACGGTCGACGGCAGCAAGGGCGTCGTGGTTGCCGGAGCCGACGTCCACGACCGCGCCGTTGCGGCGCCTGCGACGCCCTCCACCAGAACAGGTGGCAGCCGAGCGGGACAGACCGCCACCGCGATATATGTCAACCTCGCGTCCCCCGACACCGCGGAAGCCGCGGCCGCACTTGCCGTTGACGGAGTGGGCCTGCTCAGAGCCGAATTCATGATCACCGAGGCGCTGGGCGGGAAGCACCCGAGCAAGTTGATGGAGGAGGGGCACAGGGATGACTACGTCGAGTCCATGGCCGAGGGCGTGGGCCGGATCGCGGAGGCCTTCTCGCCTCGGCCCGTCATCTACCGCGCGATCGATCTGCGGAGCAACGAGTTCGCCAATCTCGACGGCGGCGAATGCGAGCCGGTCGAGGAGAACCCGATGATCGGGTACCGGGGTTGTTTCCGGTATGTCCGTGAGCCGGAACTGTTCGCCCTCGATCTCGACGTGCTGCACCGGGTACGCCAGCGGTTCGACAACGTGCACCTGATGATCCCGTTCGTCCGCACTCGGTGGGAGCTCGCCCGGTGCCTCGAACTGGTCGACGCTCACCCGCTGGGGCGAGACCGGAGCATGCTCCGCTGGATCATGGCCGAGGTTCCCTCGGTCGCGTACTGGCTGGACGAGTATGCCCGTCTCGGGATCGACGGCCTGTCGATCGGAACCAACGACCTCACCCAGTTGGTCCTCGGCGTCGACCGGGACTCGGACATCTGCGAAGACCTGTTCGACACGATGGATCCGGCGGTCCTGGCGACGATCGATCTCATCCTGGATCGCGCCCGAGCGGTGGGGATGACGACGTCGCTCTGCGGTCAAGCGGTGTCGAGCGCGCCCGCACTGGCCGAGCACCTCGTCCGGAGGGGCATCAACTCGGTGTCGGTCACACCGGACACCGTCGAGCAGACCCGCCGCACGGTCGGCATGGCCGAGCGCCGAATCCTGCTGGAACACGCCCGGATCGGCGACCGACCACGCGAATGAACTCAGGCCGAATCGTGCGCCGCCCGACAGTCGACGAGGCGGTCCACATTGTGACCTGGTGTCGGCCGGCGGACCCATCCGACGGCCGACACCACGAGGTCAGATCCGCTCGATGATGGTGCCGGTGGCCAGCGCGCCGCCGGCGCACATGGTGATCAGTGCGGTGGACTTGTCCGTCCGCTCGAGTTCGTGCA